>SPCU01000029.1 GCA_004525545.1 Methanomassiliicoccus sp.
GCGCATTGGTTAAATCGTGGTACGGTAATTCACGCTCATGGCGATCCAAAATCTCCTGGACCGGATGGTCGGGGTCAGGACCATCGACCGCACCGTGCCTTTGGAGATCGAGCCGACCCGCATCCTCATGGAGGAACAGCGTTCCCCAGTGTTCTTCAAGGACCTGAACGGGGGCAAGGCCGCTGGCAATCTATGGAGCGACCGGGACCAGGTGACCGATGCGCTGGGGCTGCAGAAGGGTGGTCTTACCAAAGCGCTCTTGCAAGCATTAGCATCCCCGCGGCCGGTGGAAGAGGTCGAGAAGGCCGGTTTCGAGGACGTCGTCAAAGAAAAGTTCGACCTGATGGACCTGCCGATCCCCAAATACTTCCCGGAGGATGGCGGAAGGTACGTCACCGCCGGTGTGGCCATCGCCGAGTTCGAAGGCAAGCTGAACATCTCCTTCCACCGCCTGATGCTGATGGAAGGCAACAAGTTCGCCATTCGACTGGTTCCCAGACACCTTTTCACCATGCACAAGCTGGCCAAGGAGAAGGGCCAGGACCTGAAGGTCGCTTTCGTCATAGGCACATGCCCATCGGTCCTATTGGCCGGAGCTACCTCCACCGATTTCGAGATGAACGAGCTGGAGATCGCCAGCGCCTTGCGTTTCATCGGTCTCAAAGAGGGATTGAAGGTCCGGCGCACCAAGTACGGCATCCCGGTCCCCGCGGACGCCGACTACGTTCTGGAAGGGCGTCTCACCTCCGAGATGGTGGACGAGGGGCCTTTTGTTGATATAACCGGCACCTATGACATCGTTCGCACGCAGCCGGTGTTCCAGGTGGACCGTCTCTACCAGAGGAAGGACGCGGTGCTGCATATCATCCTCCCTGGGGGATTGGAGCATTATCTTTTAATGGGACTGCCGCGCGAACCGGTCATCTTCAAGACCGTAAGGCAGGTAGTGCCAAGGATACACGCCGTACGCCTTACTGAAGGAGGTTGCTGCTGGCTGCATGGGGTCATCTCCATCACCAAGAACAAGGAGGGCGACGCCATGAACGCCGCCATGGCCGCGTTCACCGGACATCCGTCCATGAAGCAGGTCATCGTTGTCGATCAGGACATCGATATCTACGACGATAGGCAGGTGGAGTGGGCGGTGGCTAGCCGCTTCCAGGCGTCACGCGGACTATTGGTCATCAACAACGCTGCAGGTTCCTCGCTCGACCCCAGCACCGAGGGTACGACCTCGAAGATGGCCATCGATGCCACGAAGCCGTTGGGCGACACCAAGGTGTTCGACAAGGCGCTGCTGTCTTGATCGGACCTCGTCGTTCCTGACGATCATCGGATCAATACCGAACATCAGATGGCACAGGCGATGACGATCCGATAGGTGAACGGCCCGCGGAATCGATCGTCACCGACGTCGAAAACATCTTGCTGGTTAAGGCCGAAACGACGCAGGGTCTCGCACATCCTCTTCAGGTCATCGTCTCCCAGCGCGTAGCGCTCGGCCAGGTCCTCGGAGCAGAGGTCCAGGGGCGAAGCTGGGAGGACATCCACGACCTTCCACCCGTTACGCTCATGCGCCACCCGCAGCTCATCCGGCGTCATATAGAACTTGTCCACGCCCATCATCGGATAGAGCTCGTTCATGCATTCCTTCTCCTCCTTCGAGGCGAAGCAGGCCGCCTGCTGCACTAGCATCTCCCCCTCCTTCATGACCGATCGCATCGAGGAGAGGAAGTGTTCCTGCCCCTCCTTGCCGAAATAATGCATGACCGATCGGGAGATGAGCATGAGGCTTTCACCTTCCGGTATCAATGCCTCCCGCTGCAGTTCCAGGGCGGAGCAGTGCAGAGTGTCCAGACCGCTCTTCCTGCATACATCAAGCTGCTCGTCCGAAATGTCCACGTTGACCAGGCGTGCCGGAGACCGTTCAAACGGTCCCCGAGATGCCTTAATAGGAAACCGGTCCCTCCGCCTATATCGGCGATGACTTCCGGGCGACAGCGTTCAGCGGTCGAATGGGCCGCGTCCAACATGGGGGTGGCCTTGACCAGGTCGGAGAAATAGGAGCCATGGGCGGTCGCCCACTTGCCGCCATGATAATTCAATTCCTTGGATACGTTGTCTGAGCAGGTGTCCGTCTTAAGACCCAGTTCCATTATAAAACCTGATGCGGATCGCCATATTTGTATGGTGCGACCACCCATCGGTGAGATTTACAAATGCAGAGTTGTATCAAGATAAGAGCCATTGCCAGCAATCATTATAAAACCACAATTCTTATGGCTTAGAAAAGGAGGACAGAGCATGAGATGTAACAATTGTGGAATGGACTACATCATGGACAACAGTTCCAATTGTCCGAGGTGTGGCGCTTCTCTGGTACAGCCGGGGTATCAGCAGCCCCCTCAGCAATATCAACAGTACCCTGATCAGCAGAATCAACAACCCCCCCAGGGACAGTACCAGCAGCCCCCTCAGCAATATGAAGGGCAGCCGCAGCAGTACGGTCCGCCTCAGGGCGGGTACTATCAGCAGCAGCCGCCAATGCCATCACAGCAGAGGGTGCCGACCGTACGCAAGGTCGACCTGACCGACAGCCTGTTCGTCATCTCCGCGCTCCTCTTGGTGGCCGCGGGATTCCAAAACCTGGATGCCCTGACCTGGTGGGGACCTGTGCAGTTCGCACCGGTGCTCCTGGGGTTCGCGGCCTTGGCCGTGGGCGTTCTCGCTGTGGTCATGGTCGTTATGCCGGCCATGATGAAGGCCTTAGGTCAGGTCATGGATATGCTGGTGCTGGTGTTCGGCATCGTCTTCATCCTCTGGGGACTGGCCGCCACCTTCGGCGACACCATCGGGATGCTAGGCGGTTTGATCACAGCCGCTGGCCTCGGCATGCTCTTTGCCGGCATGCTCCGCATGGGTCTGGTGAAGTGAGGTACGCCAACAATCTTCGGAACAAACCTCTTCCATTCATTTTTATAACATGTTCCATCGACCGGGAACTGTCGATCAATCGTCAAGTCCTATCCCGATCAACATGGTGATGAACAATAGCGCCAAAGTTCCGATGTTAAATGCCCAATGAGCGATCCTCCATTTCTTTGGCCGGTAGAGCATATCCATTCCGGTGATGATGCCCAGAACGGCGTATTATGCGCCGGTAACATGATGCTCACCGCCCATTCTCTAGGAATTGGAAGTTGCTGGATAGGTTTCGCCTCATCCCTAGGTGAGGACCCCGGGGTCCTAAAGGACCTAGGGGTGCCAGAAGGACACAGGTTGATCGCCCCCCTGATCTTCGGATACCCAAAGAAGGTTGACGGAACTGCTACGCCCAGGAACGACCCCGTCATCTTGAAATGGGTCAAAGATCAGTGAAGCATCAGGACATGGTCTATTCAGAAAGTTCCCAAAGCCTACGACATCGACGAACCTACCGCCTTATGGTCTCTTCCCGACCCTTGCCGATACTGACGATCTTGACCGGGACCTTGGACCTTTTCTCGATATATCCTATGTAATGGCGCATCTCCTTTGGAAGGGCGTCGTAACCCCCGCGCACGATCTCCATGGTCTCCCCGGCCTTCCAGCCCTGCCAGCCGTCCAGTTCCTCGTAGACCGGGACAGCCCTTTCCAGCATCATGAAGTTGCCTGGAAAGTGCTCCATGTGCTTGCCGTCGATCTCGTAGGCCGTGGCGACCTTGAGCTTCTTCATATCGTTCAGCACGTCCAGCTTGGTGACGGCGAACTGTGTCAATCCGTTCAACCGGGCGGCATGCTCTACGATGAGCAGGTCCAACCAGCCGCATCTTCGGGGGCGCCCCGTGGTCGTTCCGAACTCTCCGCCGACGTTCATCAGCAGCTCACCGGTGGCGTCGTTCAACTCCGTAGGGAACGGACCGGCGCCCACTCGGGTGGTGTAGGCCTTCAGTATCCCCATGATCTCGTCCACCCTCTTAGGTCCGACGCCTGCACCGGTGCAGATCGCGCCAGCGACGCAGTTGGAGGAAGTGACGAAAGGATAGGTGCCGTGGTCGATATCCAGCATGGTGCCCTGAGCTCCCTCGAACAGAACGTTCTTTCCGTGGTCCAAGGCATCGTTCACCAGCACCGATGTGTCGGTGATGTATCTTCCATACTTCTTGCCGTAGGCGAGCAGCTCGGAGAGCAGCTCGTCCCTGGTCTGGGCCAGCCGTACCTCCAGCATCTCCATTGTCTTGAGCTTCATCGGCATCACCGTGTCAAGGCGCTCCTCCAACAGCTCTGCGTCCAGCAGGTCGCCCATGCGAATGCCGTTACGGGCGATCTTATCCGAGTAACAGGGGCCGATGCCCTTACCGGTCGTTCCCACGCCCTTCTTCCCGCGCAATCGCTCCTCCGCCCCGTCCAGCAGACGGTGCCAATTGAGGATGATGTTCGCTCGGTCTGAGATCCGTAGGCCGTCCACTGACCGCCCCCGGTCCTGTACATCGGCGATCTCCTTGTCAAGGCTGATGAGGTCGACTATGACCCCGTTGCCGATGACGTTGATGACCCCCGGGCGAACTATGCCCGAAGGAAGAATATGAAGGGCGAACACCTCTTCGCCCACCTTGATGGTATGTCCGGCGTTGGAACCGCCCTGATAGCGGACCACCATATCGGCCCTGCCGGCCTCAAAATCCGTGATCTTGCCCTTGCCCTCATCTCCCCATTGGGCCCCGATGACCGCTATGCTCGGCAATTTCTCACCGGTTCGCAAAAAGGGCCAACATAGATAAAGCCTTCTTAAAATTACAAACCTGAGGTTTGTTAAGGTGAACCCGTATAATTTTTTCCGGAGGTTCGATCCTTAACATTCAACGATGCCGTCCACACACCTCGATTATCAAAGAAAAAGACATTTGAGAAGTTGTTAAATAAGAATGTAGCAAATTATAATCATCTCGACTTGATGAGGAATCTAAGTTCGAAGGTTGCACGATGGAATTCAATGGACTGGGGATAGTGAAACGATCTCAACATGACGGTAACATCATTGGCATGTTGTTTCTTTGGTGTCCCTGGATCATAATATCCTCTCTCCTGCTCTCTGCCACGAAGGTCGATGAACAGACCAATGAGCTTTTCTCAGCTCCAATGTTCACATGGCTGATCTTCGGGCCGCTATTGGTCTTTATGTTCATCGGACGGTTCATAGCGTTCAATAGGAACATGGACGATGCTTGGAGAACGAACCTCGCGAACCTGAAAATATCTCTATTAATTTTCATATCCTGGTTCGCTATCGGTTCCCTGCTCTATCTTGGCGGCATCTTCCTGCCCAACCTTGAGAACTTGGTGGTCGGTCTGATCTTCTGCTATGCGGCACTGGTCTATTTCAACGAAAAATGGAATTTTTGATCAATTTACTATTGCGAGAGATCCACCGTCAAACGAACGGAATTCCATGTTGCGGATCTTAAGGCAAGCTCACCGTTTGAGACCACATTAGAGCGCGATGGACCTGAACGTTTCCAGCACTTCCTCCAATGGACGGTCGGTGCGGAACCCGGTTGGCGAGAAGTTGGTCCGGGAGACCTTGCCTATGCCGCCCATGGCCGCCAGCAATTCGTCCCTTCCCGGCGGTGACAGTTTCAGCATGGAGGCGATCTCGTTCGTCTCGTAATAGAACGGCACGTCCAGTTCCTCCTTCCAGATATCGAAGTGCTGCTTGGTGCGTTCAGCGCAGGCCAGCCCCTCCGGGACCTCGGCCTTGCTCATGGCCTCATGGTCCATGAGCGGACCGAGCCACATCGGCCCCATCTTCCCTTCGCCGATCTTTCTCTCCCCGGTGTTCCGATCGTAGGACATCATTCCCAGCTGCTCCAGAGAACGGTCCGCGGCCCCGGCGCCGTCCTTGATGCTGAGGAACAATCGGAAGTAGTGATCGGCATAATAGCAAAGCAGCGGAGTAACGCCCTTGTCCAGCTGGGCGGCCATTCTGACCACCGTACCGATCATTATGCGCAATCCGCTCTCATGCAGGAAGGGGTTGCGTTGACTGTTGCCCATGTATCGCCGGCGGCATTTTCCCGGGTGCGTTCCCGATAATGAGGCCGTATCCGTCGCGGTAACTGCAAGTATCCCCTTCCGGGTCAATCCCTGCAGCGCCGCGGGAACGAAAGGTATCGGTGTACCGAAGGGATCGAGGTCCACATAATCGAACACCTGGTCCGCCAGAAGGCAGCGCAGGTCGGCGTTGCTGACCTCGGCGTTCTCCAACCCGTTCCTCCTGATGTTCTCTCCAATGTACTCGCAGGCCAGGGAATCCTTATCGTTGATGACGAAGCGAAAATCCCCCGTCGCCTCCTTGCATATGCGTATGCCCCGAGCACCGGTGGCCGCCATGGCGTCGAGGCACTTGCGCGGACGGATGACCGAATGGAACATGGTCACGGAGACGTCGCGGTTGAAGGCCATCTGCCGGTTGAAGAACACTCGTCCTTGGACCTTCCCAGGTCCCTTCTCAGAAATGACGAGGGGCACCAACAGTTCGGTGCTCCCTTCGACAATGCTCGTTCCTTCCAGATTCACAACAGCTCGCCCTTCATCAACTTCATGATCTTGTAGGGCAAAAGGTTTCGGTTTATGGGAGTGACCTCTAAGATACGTACGTCGTCCCGCCGTCTGATGTCCTGCAGCAAAGGATTGCGGGACTTCTTGTGAAGGGTGAGCAGCATTGGTTTTTCCACCTCCAAAGCGTCCTCGACCGCCTTGACGAACTTCTTGCTCTCCACCTCGATCTTGCCCACTTCATCGATGACGATGACATCCGCATCGGCGCAGGCGTTAGTAAGCGCTTGAACGCCGATATCCTCCAGGACCTGGATGTCTATGCCATACTTCCCTACGGTGAACTTGCTCTGTATGTCCGTGGCGGCCAAAACAGCTTTCTTCTTGGTTATCCAATCGATGACGTACAGACCGGTTCGCTTATTATCGTCCAAAATCGGCTCAGTGATCATGCCGCCAACCTTAAATCCCTCCGACTCCAGCATTTTTATGACCTGAATGAGGGTGTTGGTCTTACCCGCGCTGGGAAGCCCAGTAATGCCGATTTTAATATTATTCATTAATTTCACCGGTTATTTCGCATCGACAGAGGTCGGCGCAATAGATTCCCTGTATGTGAATCCTAGCTTAATTACCTTTGCTGATTTACGAGCGACTGGGTACAATGGGGAGACATTTATATTTATATTAATAATAATATAATTATATCACATTATCTCTTTGACGTACATCAGAGGATAACGCAGGTCAGGCTTGAAGTCCATGCCCGCGATGACGGTCGTCCGATCGATGGAGATCGTCAGTTCCACGTTGAGCATATTGCCGGTCAGGGTCTGATAGTCGAACTCGTCCTTCTTTTGGCGAAGGGCCTCACGGGAGATGCTGACCCTCACATCCTTGACGAACGGTTGCACGCGTACGCCATCTTCGATGGCCCTCTCTAGAATATCAACGTTGGCCGCGGCGACGGGGGTCCCAACGAACTGATGATAGATCGTGCCCAATTTAATGCCGGCCTCGAACACCGCCCTCTCTCTCTCAGTGCAATTGAAATATCTCGAAGCGAGTTCTTCGCGCCTGCTAGTCATCTCGTTTTACTCGAACACGCCCGGGCCATTAATAACTTGTTCGACCAAAATCGTTATGTTGTATCATCTACGTGATAAGATATCAGAGGATTTTCGATGGAACAAGCCAAGAGATACGAGCTGCCAAAGCTCGCCTACGGATACAAGGACATGGCCCCTTTCTTAAGCGAGGAGCAGCTGACCGTTCACCATACCAAGCACCATGCCGCCTACGTCAACTCGGCCAATGCCATACTGGATAAGATGGACAAGGCCCGGCAGGACAATGCCGACCTGGATTGGAAGGCGGTCATGAAGGACATGTCGTTCCAGATCGGAGGTCACATACTGCACAAGTTCATGTGGGAGAATTTGGCCCCCACGGGCAAGGGCGGTGTACCTGCAGGAAAGCTGCTGGAGGAACTGACCAAGGAGTTCGGTTCGATCGAGCGCTTCAAGAAGGAGTTCAGCGCGGTCGCCGGTAGCGCCGAGGGCTCTGGGTGGGCCGTATTGGTGTATTGCTTGGGAACGCATAAACCGCTGCTGATGCAGGTGGAGAAGCACAACGTCAACGCCATTCCCGGTTTCCGCATCCTGATGGTGTTGGACGTTTGGGAGCACGCCTACTACATCGACTACAAGAATCTCAGAGCCAAGTACGTGGAGGCGTTCTGGAACCACGTGAACTGGGAGATCGTAGGGAATAGGTTGGAAGCGATCCTGAAGTGATCATTCACCTTTTCCAACCCTCTGGTCAAGGCGTTCCACCACGAACGTCACCCACCGTGAGGGTTCCTTTTTCTGCCCGAAATCCCAGTCCTTCCAGGCGGTCCATATCGATTCGGCCTTGAACCGTCGATCGTGATCGGCCTTGAGATCGATGACCGCCAGCATGTCCTGGAAACGAGGGTCGTCATGTGTCCAAGGGCAATGGCTCAGCGCCTCGGTCACGCTCAGGACATCGTACCACACGAACGGCAATTTTAGTTTTCGGAAATCAGTGCCCATGTAGAACATGTATGGATGTCGCTCTCGGCTCGCCTGCCATAGTGTCAGCAGTTCGTCGGTGATGACCTTCGCCATACCATTGTAACCATCCAGATCGATCTGGGTGATGGCCTTCAACGAGTAAAGGTTGGCCAACGGACAGGGGTCGTCCTTCCTCCCCGGGCCGCGGAACTTACCCAGTTCCGGGGAGACGACGCAGGGCATGCCGTTCTCCCTGATCATGGTGGACAAGGTTCGCAGCCCCACTTTACCGTTGAAGGAAGGATAGCATTTGGATAGGGAATAGAGCAGCAGGGGCGTATCGCATAGGGACCAGGCCAGTTCCGTCCTTCCAGAACCCCCGTACCTTTCCGGTGTCTTGGTGGGCAGACGAGGCAGCCCGTCCACCAGTGTCTCCTCCAAGGAAGTGAGCAGATCGGGGCCCAGCGCCCCCCCGACATCGATCCCCAGGTCGGCCAGGAAGGCGAACTTATGCAGAGGGTGGTCGGCGGTCTTGTGACCGGTTATCGCCGGCCAAGGCCAGGAGGACACGTCCTTGACTATTTTCTTGAGGCACGTGTCTTGAAGGGCGGCGACATCGCCGGGTTCATCGTCCAAAAGGTCCCGGTTGACCAGATACTGTAGCACGACGTCCCCTTCCAGTAGCCAATCCAAGTTCCCCGGGGTGTTCGGTACCATCATATCGTTCACTGATCAGCTAGGAGAAATAATTTGGGCCTTGCGACCTTTGCTTTTTACGCTGGTCAAGTAAATATTTATACGGACCTATGCATGAGTTGCCGAAATGAACGCGGCGGAGCGCATCCAGGAGCTCAAGGCACAGCGAAAGGCCATCATATTGGCCCATAACTACCAGCCGCCGGAAGTGCAGGACATCGCTGATTTCGTTGGCGACTCCCTCGGGCTGTCCCAGAAGGCGGCCAGCACTGACGCCGAGGTCATCATCTTTTGCGGTGTGGACTTCATGGCCGAGAGCGCTAAGATACTCTCCCCTGAAAAGATAGTCATCCTGCCCGAATCGGACGCCATGTGCCCCATGTCCGCCATGTGCACCGACCTGGAACTGGGACCAATGAAGGAGAGGTATCCCGAAGCCGCTGTCGTAGCCTATGTCAACACATCCGCTGCGGTGAAGGCGCTGGCGGACGTATGCTGCACATCGTCCAACGCCGTCAAGGTCGTTGGCAAAATTCCGCAGAAGCTTATCATCTTCGTCCCGGACCGTAATCTAGGGGCCTACGTGCAGAGATTCCACCCCGACAAGGAGATATTGCTATGGCCAGGCTATTGCCCGACCCACCACGACATCTCCGTGCGGGAGATCAAGGAGCTTCAGCGCCAACATCCCCAGGCCAAGGTCATGGTTCATCCGGAATGCATCCCGGATGTGATCGACCTTGCCGATAACGTCTCATCCACCGAGGGCATGATCAAGTACGCCCGGACGAACGAGGCCATGGAGTTCATCGTTGGAACCGAGGTCGACATGACCTACCGCCTGAGCAAGGAGTCGCCGGACAAGAAGTTCTTCCCGGTGCCGAGCGCCGTCTGCCCGAACATGAAACGTACCACCATCTCATCTTTGGTCAGGGCATTGGAGACCATGTCCCCGGAGATCACCTTATCGCCGGAGATCATCGAGGCTGCGCGGAAACCGTTGGAGCGCATGATGGAGATCGGTCACGGGGACTGAGCGGTCTTACTTTTCTAGGAAGGACGATGCCCCAGTTTCTAAATGGTCAAAGTATTCGGCCTTCTCGATGCCATTTAGCTGCGGAAGTATTACGCGTGGGGATCGAACTAGAACGAAAAGATCAAGGTGCTCAGGGTATCGATAAAAAAATAATGAAAGGGGTTTGAGGGGAGGATCACCGGTACGGCGGGGGCACCTGCATTCGGCCGCGCTTCTTCTTTTCCGAGTAGAGAAGTATGGCCACGACCAGTACCAGTGCCAGGCATATCGCCACCGCTATGGCGATTATTATCGCCAGGACGATCGGGACCGATGGTATCATATCCATCTCCATGCCGGATATTTCCACCGTGGGATCGTGCATGATGCTCTCTCCCACAGGGTAGATATAACCGCCAAGGATCACGATGGAGCGCACCTGTCCGTCCTTGACATCCTTAGGCAGCATGTCTCGGGAGCCGGCGTGCACCTGATAGATGACCAGCTCATCCTGACCGTCCACCGTCACGTTGCTGACCCAGGTGAGCATGCCGGTCCGCTGCCAGTTGTCACGGAACGCTATGCGGTCCTTGGTCAACAGTGTGGCCTTCTCAGGAAGTTCTCCGGTGTCGCGGATGGTCGCCTCACCGTCCTCGGTCTCGAGCTCGGCTACACCTGAGCCATCCTGGACCTCATTATTCACGAACTGAGCGGAGTACCATTTCTCGACGATGTCTGGTATGAAGACCGCGTGGATGACGCCGTTCTCCAGCATGAGGCGCGGATCGGACGCGTTCTCATACGGGTCCCAGCCTTCGACGATATGGTCGTACTTGAACTCGGTGTCGGTGGTCACTCCCGTGAAATTACGCGGGGCGATCTGCTCCGACTCACGTATGATGCCATCACCATCGTCCGCGCCTACCGTCACCTTGTAGAAGGGTATCTGCACCTCTGATTCCGTTGCCGTCGCGGTCACGTGGAAAGCGAACTCGATACGATCGACGATCCCGTCGTCCACGGTGCCGTTGCGGTACTGTTGCAGCTCACCGTCCCACACTTGGGTGTAGAGAACGTTCTCCGCGTACACGGAGAAGTCATAATGTTTGCTCTGGTTCTGGACATCGATGCTGGTCACTATCTCCGATAGGTTCCAGGCCCTTTCCAGGCTCACGTACTTGTAGACCGGTTCAAAGGTGCCGTTCGGATCATCGAACAGGCGCCGGTCGCTGTTGAAGTCGAACAGTCCGTTCTCGGCACCGTAGTTCAGACCGAAGGCGGTCTGATAACCGACGTCATCGAACTCCAGCAGGGCGAACAGGCTCTGCCCGAAAACGGTGACCACTGGTATGGGCACCTGGTCAAGGATGACCGTACCGTCCTGGGTGACCACCTGCGCCCCGCCAAGGTATCGCAGGTTGGCACCGATGATGCTTATCGGCGCCGGGTCCGCCTCAGTCCCGTAGACCACGGCGAACCAGGCCATGGACAGGCCTTGTGACATATTGATCGCTACATAGCTTCCACCGCCATACTCGGTGGTGGTGCCCATCTCCAACCTGATGCGGTCCATGGGATTGGCGTCCGCGGCACTGGTGTTCAAGCTGATGGCACTGAGCATCAGCACGGCCACCAGGGCCACGGCGATTGTGCTTGTGAATTTGAGCATTTTTAGCCTCCTAGGTCTCCGAGCGTCTAAGGATATCAAATAACACCAAGCAGAACTGTTACTGACGATTGTTTCCTACTATTTTATATACTCAAAATCCCGAACGAGGAAGGAATGAGCGCACCTGACCCACGAGCGGTTGATAACCCCATTTCCGCCATCTTCGACCTGGCGGAGGACGTGAACCGGGAGGCGCCCCGATTAAGGAAGCTGGTATGGTATGCCGGCGTCTTCGTAGGGATATGGCTCCTTCTCGACTTCGTGCTCATACTGCAGAACATCATCCAAAGCTTTGTGCTAGGGATCGTTCTCATCGCCCTGTTCGCCTTGGGCATATGGACCATGTTCACCCTGCGGCGGCTCAACGATTTCCTGAACTATTACACTCTCAGGCACTCGGTCATCCTGAGCATTCGGCAGGACGATCCGGTGGTGTTCGCCCCTCAGGGAAGCAACGCCGTGGAACGTCTGCGCTCCCACCTGGCCAGTAGGAACCCCTCTATGACCGTAGCTATAAAGACCGACGGCCAATCGCCGGCGGTATTGAAGGGCAAGAGCGGTATGCTCTACAGTTTCGAATATTACCTGAGGTCGCGCTCCGGCCCCCTCTGGCGATTGTTCGGCCTGGGGTACCCAGGTTACCAGCTGTTCATCAAGCAGATCGACCAGGCACCGACCGCGGAGACCTTCTGGTCCATGGTGCGGGCGGTGGACGAGGTGTGCCGGCAGAACAAGCTCCCCCCGTCCCGGGCGATCGTACTGTGGAAGAGGACCGAGGACCAGGACCTGCAGGACGAGGCCTACGATATCTTGCAGCGCTCCTTATTGAGCTTACAGCACCGTACCCGCAGTTACAACTCCTCATTGGAACTGATAATCGAGAACCAGGACGGCAGCTACGAGTTCATACCGTACATCGCCGACACCTACCTATCGGCATCCCGGGCCCAGTGAGGCAGACCGCGGTAACGGTAATGGTCCTTGATCTGCTCGTCATAGATGCTCAGGAAGAACTCGTTGTATCTGCGGATGTAAAGGACCCCCTCGCGGGTGATACGCACATGGTATCTCCCCTCTTCCTTCAACACCGTCACCAGTCCGTCCTCCGCCAGCTTCTCGATGACCTTGTTGGTCATGAAATGGTTGGAACGGATCTCGTGCTTCACCTCCTCCTTGGATATGCCGTACGAATCGCTCGCCAGGATCTTATCCATCTTCGATTCAAGGTCCTGCTGGTAGAGGTCGATACCGAGTTCGGCCACCAGCCGGTTCAAGGTAAAACAGCAGTAGTTCTTGTGATCCTTGTAGGCCCTGGACATCTTCAAGTGGCAAATGGTCTGGAGGGATTTTAAAAGGTGCCGGTTCACAGAAGTATGTTCACACCGTTAACGATGAAAATGATGGCGAATACGATCATCAAGGCACCGGACCCGGCTATCATGTACTGGTGCCACCGGTTGTCCCACTTCCCCTTGGTGTCGAACACTGTGAGGGCGATCAATCCCTCCCAGATCAGATCGCAGGTGATGTGCACTATGACGAACAGAGGGAGCATCCACAGCCCGAAGGTGATGGCCGTCGTGGTCAGCGCCGCGCCGACCGTGGCCCACCACAACAGCCAACCCGGGTTCGACACCGTCGTCATGATGCCGGCAATGAAAGGGTCCTTGTATCTGGTGTCGCAGCTGGTCACGATCTCCTTGCGCTTACGTACCATGTCCCAGCCCATGTAGATCAACAGCCCTCCGCCCAGCAATCCGATCAGGGCGAAGATGGAATCGTTCCTGAGGAAGGTGCTCAGTCCGAAGAATATGCCGACGATCAGCGGCACCTCGACGAGGATGTGTCCCAGCGCTATCTTCCACCCCGCCCGCCGGTCATTGTACCCGCAGGCGATGGTCACCGCGAAGACCGGCCCAGGCATGAGCACCCCCGATAGCGAAATGACGGCCACGGAGCCAAGGAACAGTAATGCGGTCTCGATGCTCATCCCATCACCTCACAGGTACCAATCGACGGTAAGATTTATGTAATCATCCGGGGCCATATCGCGCAATGCGGCGTTCTCCACGTCGATGATGGAGACGCTGTGGATGCGGGAGTTCATGATCTCATCAATGCTTACTGGCGGGCTCTTGTAATACATGTCGCAGTAGTGCTTCACCAGCTCCGCGTCCTTGGCGGAACGGTCCCGCGGTGGGTGGGTGAAGAACGGCATCACCGGCATCACGTAGTGTGGCGGCGCGGCCAACGAAAATTTATGACAGTGATTGCTGTATCGGGCGATCTTGGAGGCTATCCTGGCCCGAATATAGTCCAAAGGGTCGAGCGCATGTGCCGGCGGCACGTATCCGGTCTCCACCTCCACGATGAGCACTCCATCCCCCTTGCGGGCGTGGACATCGCAGCTTAGCCCTGAATCGATCATGTGCTCCAGGTCGACCTCATATCCGTCCAGTATGAGATATTTGGCCACGATCATCTCCAGCACGGAGTGGTTGATCTTGAGCAGGTTCTTCTCTCTTAGATCGATCAAACGCTGCTCCAGAACGCGCAGCGCTTCCTCTCCTGCACTATCAGTGCCTGAGATGAGCTTGGCCATTAATACTTCCAGGTCCTTGGAGAACTTATCCAACTGGGGAACCTCTGCTGGGTAAACGGAAACCTAATCCTTACTTTTTGTGTTCTTTGCATACGACCAGGGTCAATGTGGAACGTACCCCGGGCAGATCCCGGATCGAAGCGATGGTAATTTTCAGTTCCTCCTCGTTCGACGCCTGCACTCTGGCCACGACGTCGTAGACCCCGTACACCATATAGCACTCACGTACCGCCGGGATATTGGACATGGATTCCATGACCTTTCCCTCGGCACCAATATCGTTGGTTATGGCTACGATGGCGATGTTCATAGAAGACTATTGACCTTACTACAAATCAAACTTACCGCCGTCTACTAAAGAATGTGGACGGCAGGACCATTTCTTTCACTCCTCTACGCCGGATGGCTGGAACACGTCGGTGACGGTTCCGGTCTCACAGGAAACACAGAAGCCATATCCTTCGGAGGTTATCTCATGCGCTACGCACAGGGAGTAGGACACTCCCACGAAACTGCTCTTCATCGATTCAAGAGGCTGTTGGTTCATTTACTTCCCTCGCTTGATATTACGGAATTGATGATTATGACCGAACAGGACATAACCATGCTGTTCGGCAATCTGCAACATAGCAGCAGGCATGTCCAAAATGCGACAAATGGGCAAATTCAATAAGTTCTATTAGGAAACGTTTATTGCCTGACAGACGGTAACCGATTCAGTCATTGGACTGCTTATAGGATCGATGAAGAGAAGAGGGTCAGCTGATCCCCCGGGAGATGATGAACCCTATGAGTGCAGAGATCCTGGTCCAGGACCTCATTCCATCCTTCTGACGGATAACTGAAGGCCGGGCACGTGATCGGCATCGCCGTAACATTTGCCGGCGGTGATGCGCACCACCTGCGAATCGTCAGGTATCAATATGTTGGTGATGGCGTCCAACGCCGCCCTGACCAACTTGTCCAGGTCCGGCCGCTTGGTGTTCATCTTCCACTTCTTCGGCTGGCTCTTTGGCCGGGTGAATACGAAGTCCAGAGTGACCTCGTAACCTTGGCGCCGATCATCGGAGAAGAAGTTGGTCGGCCTAAGCTCATTGGCCCGTTGGGCCTCGGTGGCGATGCGCTGCCTCCACTTGTCCGTGTTGGCGTTGGTATGGGTGGTCACCACCCGTTCCAGCTTCTTGATGTAGAACGCCTTGGTGCTACCCTGCGGTACAGGTTCTCCGGCCACGAAGAACTCGATAAGATCGTGGTCGTAGCGGTCCTCCTGATAGCCTACGTACTCCATTGGCCCGGACTCGTAGTCTTCAGCTTCCGCTCCTTCAAAACGCACGTGCATCCCA
>SPCU01000019.1 GCA_004525545.1 Methanomassiliicoccus sp.
AGGAATAGGTGACGTTGTAAAGGACGTT
Organism: Methanomassiliicoccus sp.; assembly: GCA_004525545.1. Classification (GTDB taxonomy): domain Archaea; phylum Thermoplasmatota; class Thermoplasmata; order Methanomassiliicoccales; family UBA472; genus UBA472. The sequence goes on from SPCU01000019.1 coordinate 29, forward strand.
CTCAGCCTCAATGGCGGAGTTCATCAATATCAGCTGGCCGCCATCCTCGATGACCAGTTGGTTGATGTTCCCGCCCCATGACCTAAAGTTAAGCAGGCCGTCGGTCACGACGACCGTTCCACCAGCCCTGATGGTCAGGTCACCGTTGATGTTGGCGATACCGCCGATCATCCACGTATCGTTCACGAAATCTTCCCCAATGAATATGTCCCCATCTGCCTCCAGAGAAGGCGATAACGCCTGTCCTGTACCAGGGATCATGAATATCAATAATCCCGCGAAAGAGGAACATACCATGCACCAAACTATGAGCACGCTCAATAACTTCGAAGTCCCGACACTCGGTTTCATTATCCCACCTATAGGAATGACGCTGGATAAACGCCAGGTAAAATAGATTGTTTTGATTATAAATAAATATGTTTACAAGAATGCTAATTCAGCAAGTATACTGGCTAATATAAAAAAAATTGGTGCGGAGAGGGTCACTTTCGCTTGATAATCTTTCTAATGGAAACAGATTTTTTTGGCTCCTCTGCCGGAGGTTCGGGTGATGGCTCCTCTTGTTGGGGCTTCTCGACCTTGATCTTATTGGCCTCCTCGGCCTTCTGCTCCCCCTCCTTCCTTTCCTGCTCGGTACGACGCTCGACCTCTCTCTTTTCCTCGAATGCTCTGATGGAATCCGCATCCAGAGCTTGACCACACGCATAGCATTTGGTGGCCGCGCCGTCGTTTATGGTGTCGCAACTGGGGCATTTGATCTCCGGAAGGGTCTCGACCTTAGTTTGGGCGACCTCTGGCGGGGCGGGGATATTTTCCTCGGGGGCTTCCGCGGGAGCGGGTTCCTCCGGCTCAGCTTTGGGAACGTCCTTAGGCAATTCCTCAATAACCTCCTCCTCGACTGATGGAGCGGGTTCCTCCGGCTCAGGCGTGGGGGACGGTTCTGGTGGTTCCACCGAAGGAACGATCGGTTCCGACACGTCCTCCACCTTTTCGACCCAGGATTGGGATACTTTCCCCTCGGCCTCTCCACCCTCGAACCCTTCACCTACGACTGGTAAGCTTACACCTGCCCGCCTCGTTATCACCGCCTCCCTGATGGTCAGCGCCTCCTCTCGCTCTGTCAAAGAACGCTCCCAGTCAACCAGGCGCTTCTGTTCCTCCATGGTCACCCTTTTTCCAGTGGCCAAGGCGTCGGCCTGCTCCTCCATGACGTTGATCTTGGCCAGCATCTCCTCGCGTCGGGCGTTGACCGCCTCCAAGGCCTGTTTGACATGGTTGACCTCCTCGTGCATGGCCTCTTCCATGGCGGATATCTTCTTGGTCACCTCCCTAAGGTTGGCCTCGTGATCGCTAGCCTGTTGGAACAGCTGGCGTACCTGTTCCTCCTGTTGCAGCACCTCGCGGTCCCTGCGTTCCAGGTTCACCCGGTTGCGGTGCATCTCCTCCTCACGGGTACGCAGCTCAGCGTTCAGTGCGCTCAACTCACCTTCCAGGCGGACAGCTTCCTCCTCACGGGGCACCAGTCCAGCTTCCCGTTCGTTCAGCTCCGATTCCTTGGCCTCCTGCGCTTGCTGCAACTGGTCCATCTGATCCCCCTTGGAGCGCAGAGAGGCTTCCCACTTCTCCTGCTCCTCCTTTCGGAGCTTTATGTCAGCCTCCTGGACCTTTATTTTCTCTTTGAACTCCTCTATAACTTGCCAGATAGGGATCTGCTCGTCGGCCATTTCTCTTACCTCCTCTGTGAATTGTCTAACATGATCATGCCAGTGTCGGCCCTAGGATGGTTAGTCCTTTTTCCCCTACTTCCAGAGTATGGCGCTCCATACTGTGCTCACACGATCGCATTTTCTCCACCCTCATGTAGCGGACTAACTTTCCCCGGGTGCGGTCCAGCCCAAGCTCGATGATGCCGTCCACTAGAAAACCCTCGTCCCCTAACAGCTCGGAAGGGGACCCAGGACTCCGCTCCATGACAATGAAACAGGTGAGGTTGTAGTCCCGGAGGGTCTTGAAGAAGTAGAACATCTTCTTCCGGATGCTCTTCACGTCCTCCATGAGGGAATATAATGCCCCCAGTGAGTCCAGGGTGAACATGGTGAACTGGTCACCATGCTTCTTCTTGTTATAACTGATCATCTGAATTATGAACTCCATATAATCGGTGGGAGCATCCACTTCCACGATCTCATCCAGTTCCCTCAGGTCGGTGAAATCGGATATCTCCAAATTCTCGTTGATGTCGATGTTCAGGCTGCGCATGTTGCGCAGGTGGCTTTCGGCGGTCTCCTCGAGGGTGACATAGAGACCATACTCCCCGGAACTCAACAGATAAGATGAGATGACCGAGTAGCAGAAAGAGGTCTTCATGGAGCCCGGGGGGCCCGTGACCAGCACCACCTTGGGTGCCTCGATGTCAGTGCGAAATACTTTTTCTAGACCGGGTATTGAATCGCGTAACAAACGCTTCACCGCCGTACCCTGCGCCCGACCACAGCATGGCTGCTGTAATGGCAGCGGGATTTGAATGGTATTTCGTTAGGAGGATAAAGTAGTTCGCCCGGGCTAATCCTCCTCTTCCCTGGGTAGCTCCTCCTGCTCCGGCTCCTCCTCAGAGACGGATAACAAAGAATCGCCATGTATTTCGGCCTCCTGGACGGCTAGTTCCTCTTTCCGTCCGGCCAACCGGGCTAGGGCGATGATCTTGTCCCCGTCCCGCAGGTCCAGGATCGTGACACCTTGAGTGTTGCGGCCCATGACCCTGATGTCGGCGATACGGATACGCTGGACCATACCGTTGACGGTCGCAAGTATGAGCTCGTCATCCTCTTCGACCTCCAGGACCGAAACGACGTCGCCATTGCGACCTTCGGTACGAATGGTTATCACTCCCTTGCTGCCGCGGTGCGTCTTGCGGTAGGTGTCCCTCTCGTCATCAGCGTCCTTCTTGCCCACCACCGATATCTTGCCGTAGCCGTTCTCGGTGACGGTTAGGAGTCGGGACTCCGAGGTCACTATGGCCATGCTGACCACCTCGTCGCCCTCCCCCGGACGGATACCGATGACGCCGTGCGCCGGGCGGCCCATTGGTCGGACCTGGCTCTCGTCGAAGCGTCCGGCAAGCCCTTTCCTGGTGGCCAGGATGATCTCCTTCATCCCGTCGGTGATCTTCACTTCCACGAGATGATCGCCCTCCTCCAACCCTACAGCGATGAGACCGCGGGAGCGGATGTTCGCATAGGCTTTCAGCGCCGTCTTCTTAATGATACCACGGCGAGTGGCGAAGACCAGGTAATGGTCACCGCTCATGTTCGTCACCGCACGGGTGGCCATGATCTTCTCTCCATCCTCCAATTTCGGCAGGAGGTTCACGATGGGCTTCCCTTTGGATTGGCGGCTGCCAACGGGCACATGCCAGGCCTTGAGCGAGTACATCTTACCCATGTTGGTGAAGAACAGCACCATGTTGTGGGCCATACAGACGAAGAGGTCCGTCACCACGTCCTCCTCCTTTGTCTCCATGCCCATTAGGCCGACACCGCCGCGACGCTGCTGCCTGTAGGTGTCCAGCGGCATGCGTTTGATGTAACCGTCCTGGGTGATCATGAGCACCATCTCCTCGTTGGGAATTAGGTCTTCGATGTCCATGTCCAAGGCATGAGCGACGATCTCTGTTCGCCTCTCGTTACCGTACTTCTGTTTCATCTCCAGTGTCTCGGCCTTGATGATACTGAGTATACGTGGCTCGTTGGCGAGTATGTCCTCCAGGTCGCGGATGAGCTTCTCTATCTCCAGGAACTCGGCCTTGATGGACTCCAACTCCAGACCGGTCAGTTTCTGCAACCTCATGTCCAGGATGGCTTTGGCCTGCTCCTCGTCCAGCTCGAATCGTGCCATGAGACCGCTGCGGGCCTCCTCAGGACTATTGGCCGATCTGATGATACGCAGCGTATCGTCCAAGTCGCTGATGGCCTTTACCAGCCCTTGTAGTATATGGTCGCGCTTCCTGGCCTGTGCCAGGTCATATTGTGTGCGGCGGACGACCACTTCGTGCCGGTGCTTGATGAAATACTGCATCTCCTCCTTGAGAGTGAGCACCCTGGGTTGATTGTCCACCAATGCCAGATTTATGACCCCGAAGGTCTGCTCCATCTGAGTGTGACTGAACAGCTGATTGAGCACTATCTCTTCCATGACGTCCTTGCGCAGTTCAATGACTATGCGCATACCATCGCGATCTGATTCGTCCCGCAGGTCGGTGATGCCTTCGATCCTCTTGTCCTTGACCAGTTCGGCGATGTTCTCTATGAGTTTGGCCTTGTTGACTTGGTATGGTATCTCGTCGACGATGATGCGCTTGCGGTGTTCCAGTTCCTCGAAGCGAGCTTTCGCCCGTACCTTCAGTTTACCGCGCCCGGTCTGGTAGGCCTCGATGATCCCGTTGAGGCCGTAGATGGTACCGCCAGTGGGAAAATCTGGACCTTTGATGAATTGCATGAGGTCCATGATCTCAGCCTCGGGGTTATCGACCAGATAGATCAGGGCGTCAGCTACCTCCGATAGGTTGTGCGGCGGCATATTGGTGGCCATGCCCACGGCTATGCCGGCAGAGCCGTTGATCAGCAGATTCGGCAGTTTTGAAGGCAGGACCAGAGGTTCCTTCAGCGAGTTGTCGAAGTTGTCACCCCATTCGACCGTATCCTTGCTCAGGTCGGCCAGCATGTCCTCGGCCCTTTCCTGCATGCGGCATTCGGTGTATCTCATGGCCGCCGCCTCGTCCCCGTCCACGGAACCGAAGTTACCCTGGCCATCGACCAGTGTGTATCTCAGGGAAAAGTCCTGGGCCATTCGTACCAACGAATCGTAAACGGCAGTATCGCCATGTGGGTGATACTTACCCAAACACTCACCCACTACCCTGGCGCTTTTCTTGTGCGCCTTGTTATGATTGAGCGACATGTCGTACATCGAGTACAATATGCGCCTGTGAACCGGTTTCAGTCCGTCCCTAACGTCCGGTAGCGCCCGAGAAACGATGACGCTCATGGCGTAGTCGATGTAGGACTTCTTCATCTCCCCCTCTATGGACTGGGGAACGACCTTGTGCGTGCCGGCGTCAGGGACCTTGACATCCCCCGCGCTCTGATCCGGGGCCTGCTGGTTGGAGTTGTCTTCCGTCATTTTTCTCACCTTAGATGTCTAGATTCTCCACTTCGTCGGCGTGCGACATGATGAACTCCCGACGCGGTTCGACCTCGTCCCCCATGAGCACAGTGAACATCTCATCGGCCTTCATGGCGTCTTCGACGGTCACTCTCTTTAGCGTTCTCGTCTCCGGGTCCATGGTGGTCTCCCAGAGCTGTTTGGGGTTCATTTCCCCAAGACCCTTGTATCTCTGCAGCCCCACGTTCCTGCCCATCTGTTCCATGATCACGGCCAGTTCGGCGTCGTCATAGACGTAGACCTCCTTGTTGCCCCGGCTCACCTTGAATAGAGGCGGTTGCGCGATGTAGATGAACCCCGAATCGATCATAGGACGCATGTAGCGGTAGAAGAGAGTGAGGAGAAGCGTCCTGATGTGCGCTCCGTCCACATCGGCATCGGTCATGATGATGACCCGGTGGTAGCGCGCTTTAGTAGCGTCGCAGTCCGGACCTATGTTCGCTCCGAGGGCGGTTATCAGGTTCCGCACCTCCTGGTTCTTGAGGATCTTGTCCAAGCGAGCCTTCTCCACGTTGAGTATCTTCCCCCTCAATGGAAGTATGGCCTGGAACTCGCGGTTGCGGCCCATCTTCGCGCTCCCGCCAGCGCTGTTCCCCTCGACGATGTATATTTCCGACTTCGCCGGGTCCCTCTCGCTGCAATCGGCCAATTTACCTGGTAATGCGGCGCTCTCCAGGACCCCTTTCCGTCGAGTGAGGTCCCTGGCCTTGCGGGCGGCCTCGCGGGCTTGCGCCGCCAGTATGGCCCTCTCTATGCAAACCGAGGCCACCTTGGGGTTCTCTAGAAGGAATTCGACCAGCTTCTCGAAGACCAGGCTGTCGACGATCCCTTTCACCTCGCTGTTGCCCAGTTTCGTCTTGGTCTGCCCCTCGAACTGGGGCTCGGGGATCTTGATGCTAAGGATAGCGGTCATCCCCTCCCTCACATCATCACCGCTGAGCGACTCCATCCCTCCCTTGAGGAAATTATTCGTTTTTGCGTAATCGTTCATAGCTCTCGTCAGAGCGGAGCGTAGACCGACCATGTGCGTACCGCCTTCAGCGGTGTTGATGTTGTTCACGAAGGAGTAGATGTTCTCCGCATAACCATCCGTATATTGCATGGCAAGTTCGACGATGATGCTGTCCTTCTCCGAGGTGAGATAGATGGGCTTCTCGTGCAGCTTCGTCTTGTTGCGGTTTAGGTCCTCTACGAACTCCACGATTCCGCCCTCAAAATGGAAGTGGTCCTGTTTTCCGGAATTCACTTCCTTAAAGGTGATGGTAGCCGTTTTATTGAGATATGCCAGGTCCTTGAACTTCTCAGCCAGAGTGTCGTATTCGAACTGGGTGGTCTCGAATATCTCGCTATCGGGCATGAAGGTCACTGTGGTACCGCTGCCTTCGGCCGGACCGATCTCTCTCAGCGGGACGGTCACAATGCCGCGCTCGCACCTCAGGAAATACTCCTTGTTGTCGCGGTGGACATGCACCTCCAACCACTCAGAGAGTGCATTGACCACTGAAAGACCGACGCCGTGCAGACCGCCGGAGACCTTGTAGCTCTTGCGATCGAACTTCCCACCGGCGTGCAATACAGTGAGAACCATCTCTACCGCTGGCCTCTCATACTTGGGCACTAGTCCCGTTGGGATCCCACGCCCATTGTCGACCACGGTGACGCTTCCGTCCTGGTTTATTGAGATATCGATATGATTGCAGAAACCGCCCATGACCTCGTCGATGCTGTTGTCGACCACCTCATAAACAATGTGGTGCAGGCCTCTGGTATCGGTGCTCCCGATGTACATTCCCGGCCGCTTTCGCACGGCCTGTAGGCCTTCAAGTACCTGTATGCTCTCGGCGTTATAACTCGCGTCCTCCATTATGAATCCCCTCTGAACAATGATGAATGCAATCCATTCCCGGGGTCGAGCCTTTACGGTCGACCGCATCCCATCTGATAACTAGGTCATCAGCATCCATATATTAATACCCTGCCACTGCTATCTGGCTATATAAGTAAGAGAGTGGTTTTTAGACCAGTTTTTTACTTCCAAGATAGACCTTCTTGCCGAGGAAACTTTCATATCTCCCCGGTCCTGAGGGGTAAGCAATAAATGGAGAAAAGAGGTTGGTGGCGACGATGAGCATCATGTTCCGGGCGAGGGCCGGGCCCTCCGAAGAGATCGAGAGGGCGGCCGTATCCGAAGGTGTGGATCCAGAATTGATAAGACGTCTGATAGCTTGCGGTCGGGCGGTCATGCCATGCAACCCCATCCACTCGCCGGAGCCCTGCGTGATCGGCGAGGGGCTGACCGTCAAGATCAACGCCAATGTTGGCACGTCCCGCGACCAGCCAGACATGGGAATGGAACTTGAGAAGGCTCGCATTGCCGTTCGGTATGGTGCTGACACCATTATGGACCTCAGCACCGGAGGGGACGTGGACGCCATCCGCCGCGCCATCTTGAAAGAGGTACAGATACCAGTGGGTACGGTGCCTATCTATCAGGAGGGCTTGCGCGCCGCCCGCCGCAGTGCGGTAGTGGACATGAAAGAGGATGACATGTTCAGCGGCATCGAAAAGCACGCCAAGGACGGAGTGGATTTCATGACCGTGCATTGCGGCATCACCCGTGAGTCGGTGTCACGTCTGCACAACTCTGGGCGCCTGACGGACGTTGTCTCCCGTGGCGGAGCTTTCCTCACAGCTTGGATATTGCATAATCAGCAGGAAAACCCGCTTTATGAAAATTTTGACTATCTCCTGGAGATGGCGCAGAAGTACGAGTTCGCCATCAGCCTGGGGGATGGTCTGCGCCCAGGGTGCGTGGCCGATGCCACGGACCGGGCCCAAGTACAGGAACTGATCGTCCTTGGTGAGCTGGTAAAGCGGTGCCGCGAAGCTGGCGTTCAGAGCATGGTAGAAGGGCCTGGGCATGTGCCGTTGTCACAGATCGAGGCCAATGTACAACTGGAGAAGCGCCTTTGCGATAACGCGCCCTTCTACGTACTGGGGCCGCTCGTGACCGACATCGCCCCGGGTTACGATCATATAGTCGGTGCCATCGGTGGCGCCCTTGCCGCCTATCACGGGGCGGATTTCCTTTGCTATGTGACCCCGGCCGAACATCTGTCCTTGCCAACGGTTGATGACGTTAAAGAGGGGGTCATGGCCAGCAAGATCGCTGCCCACGCCGCCGATCTGGCTCGCGGACGGGGCGTGGACAGGGACGACAGGATGGCCAAGGCACGCAAGAAGCTGGATTGGGAGGCCATGTTCCGTGAGTCCCTCGACCCGCAGAAGGCTCGCGAGTTCCGCAAGCGGGGCGTGACCGCCGAGAATGAAGGATGCTCCATGTGCGGCGACGTTTGCGCCATACGCATGGTCCAAAAGTATCTGGAAAAGTGAGTGGAGCCACTGGAGGGTATTGAACCCCCGGCCTGCAGTTTACGAAACTGCCGCTCTATAGCGGCCCCGGTCAGGGGCTACCGCTGAGCTACAGTGGCCTTGAGGCAGCATCAACCGCTACGCCCATTTAAAATTTGTTGTCTCCACCGATTAGACAATTATATTATCTGGCACCACCCTTCGTATTTGGGGATCAATTGATATCGGAGCTACGTCTCCCGTCGGGAGAGAAGGGAGAAGAGAGGAAGGGAGGACAGGCTTCCCTGCGGAATCTGCTAGATACCATCAAGAAGGATAATTTCACTGGCTACCTCAGAACCACATTGACCCTGGAAGGAGATGTTTCAAACGGAGTACTGGTCTTTGACCAGGGGCTGCCAACAGTGGCGCTCTATTCCTTCAAGCCGGCCGGCAACAATAGCGTGGAGATGATGTATCGAGGAGAGAGGGCTGCCGAGTTCACCCTGGGCGATTCGATCTTCCCGGACACTGCCATTAGTCTGATGAAGGTGACCGACGAGCAGGCCCTTGCTACCCTAATTGAAGACTATCGTCAGGACCGGGCCCCGGACCTCACCGATTTCATCATGCATTTCTACCACGACAACCTTTGGGTAGATGATCCGGGCGGTATCCTTGGCGAGGGAGCTAGCATCCTGGAGCTGAAGCAGGCCATCATTAAGTACCACCGGGAGAAGTCGCTAGAGCTCTCGGGGAAACGGGGGCTCAAGGACGTGGAACTGGACCTGGACGAGGGAGAGAGCTTTCTGGTAGAGGAGCAGAGCCGGGATTTCTCCCATGGCATATTCGTCGCCTACCTGGCAAAGGGATACGCTGGCCTGGCCATTTCGCGGACCAATCCGCGCATGCTGCGCCGTTCCTACAACGAGATCGAGGCTGAGCTGATCTGGCTCACGGACCACGAATCAGAGGTCGAACGGACCATCCCGCCGTCCTTGGAAAAGATCGTCGTGGTGCTAGAAGAGTTCATGGCTCGAAAGGAGAAGTGCATCATCCTCATCGATGACCTTCAATACCTTATTAGCAGCAATTCGTTCGATGGCGCTGTGCGCTTCATTCGCTCCCTGGTGGACCGGATAAGCGAACATACATCGTTCTTCCTTCTATCCATAGACCCGGCCAGCCTGAGTCAGCAGGAGCGTTCCATTCTGGAACGCGAGATGCGCCTGGTGCGAGAGAGATAATCAGAGTCGTTTCAGCTCGATCTTGAAGTCGGAGAGATGTAATAACGCCTGGTCGTGCCTCTCCCGGTTCATGGCCACACCCGCGTCCTTGAGCACTTTAACCAAGGTGCGCACGTCCTTGCCCTCGGCCTTGGCGTCCAGCAATTGATTCTTCGCTTTCCTCATCTCTGCCTTGGTGGCCTCGGGCAGCCCTTTGAACAATTGCTCCCGCCCTTTTCGCGCCAATATTCCCATCATGCTCCAGTCGCCGTGCTCCCCAGCATCTTGCGCCTCACGTAGCATGCGTCGGGCCTCCCTTACGTCCAGGTAGAAACGGTCGCACACCTCCACCAGCTTCGAAAGCGATTCCGTCATGTCGTGCGCTTCCATATATTTGCCGCTGAGTCTTTCAGCGGCCTTGCGGCCCTTGACCCCGGCCTGAAGTGCGCCTTCCGTGTCTCCCTCAGAACGCAGTTTCTGCGCCGACGCGATGGCCTCGGTTATCTCGCCTGGATCGTTACCAGATTTAGCCGTTACCTCGGCCAGGCGCTCCAGGTGGCGTTGGTCGTGGTCCATCCTGCTCTCCAGTGCCCCTTTGATGGAAGAATGCGCCTCCTTGACCATCTGCACTGCGGTGGCCAGGTCCCTTTGCTTTCCAGCACGTACCGCTTTGTCGATGAGACGACGGCCTTCGGCCACATTCACGTCAAAGTCGTTTGACAGCACGAGCATCGGTTTGACCCCGGCCACAAGGAGAGGGAATTCCTGCCTTAGCTGGTCCTCCATCTCGTCCACCAAAGCGCTTCCGCACTCCGGACAGACCGAGGAATCTATTGAGACCGATTCCCCGCAGGAAGGACAGTCCAACATCGGCACCTCTTCGATCACGAATTCCGTGCCACAACTTGGACATTTATCAGCCTCACCCACCACATGGACGCCACACTCGGGACAGTCGAACTCAAAAACCTCTTCCTCTTCGGCCTTCTCCCGCTTGTCTGGCATGTACGCACCTGGACTGGGTGGCAGATTGGTTTAAGATTATTTCAATCTGTTTGTTAAATTCTCTTCGACCGTTCCATCGAGGAATGCACGCATCAACTGGGCATCCTCCTGAGGACTGGTAGATTCGCATATCACCGTGGCTTCGAGACCACTGTTCCAAAGTGAGCGCAGGACCATGCGATGGTCCAACCCCTCCCCCAACCGCAGGTGCCTTCTCTCTCCGGCATCGGTGTACTCTATTCCGCTGATATGGCAGTGGAGGCGCTCCACTGCAGACACCTCCTGGAAGATCTTCTCCAAACGTTCCGTGCTCAAAGCCTCTGGCCCCCTGGCCTGAAGATGGGCGAAGTCCAGAACAGGGAGGACCCCTTCCAACTGTCCGACGACAGTGGATATCTCGGCCAGAGTGCCCCAGGCGGCTCGGCGGCCCATGGTCTCCAACCCTATGACGGACGGCAGCGATTCGTCGTCGGCCTTCCTCCTGATGCGTTTCAACGATGAGATGACCCGGGAGGTGGTCGCCTCCACTCCATTATCACCGTACACCGCGGCGTGTACCACCACTATCCATGCCCCATAGGCTTCGGCCCCCCTCATGGCCCTCAACACCCATTCCTCGCTCTTCTCCCGGGTGGCGACGGAGACGGAGTTGAGATTGACATAATAGGGGGCGTGAACGCTCAAAAGCACGTCCATATCCCTAGCGGTCCTTCGGGCCTCGACGGCCTTCTCTGGATTGTAAAGTACATTCCGCACGAACTGCAGTTCCAGGGCGTTCAATCCTGCTTGGTGTACCAGGCGGATGCCTTCGGCTGGGGAGCGCGTTCCCTCGGGGTAGCCTGCCTGGCCGGTGCGGATCATGACCCCCAATCGGCTCCCACGAGTAAACAATTTGCTTTGCCATACAATATTAAATATCTGTCCGAGGATTGTAAATTATGGGGATCGTATGAAGCAATACAGCGTGTCGGTGGATAAGCCAACTGATTGTAATATCATCGTCGGCCAGTCTCATTTCATCAAGACCGCCGAGGACCTGTACGAGGCGATGGTCGGTTCCGTACCCCAGTCAAAATTCGGCCTGGCCTTCTGCGAGGCCTCCGGCGACCGATTGGTAAGGGTGGAGGGGAACGACGAGGAGCTGAGGGATTGTGCGATGCGCAACGCTTTGAAGGTGGGAGCTGGACACACCTTCTTCATCGTGATGAGGGAGGCCTATCCGATCAATGTACTAAGACGCATCAAGGATGTCCCAGAGGTGTGCAACATCTTTTGCGCAACGGCCAACGAGCTGGAGCTGGTAGTGGCGGAGAGCTCCCTGGGCCGGGGCATCATCGGGGTCATTGACGGGCAGACGCCCGAGGGGGTGGAGAACGATGAAGACGTCCAGAAGAGAAGAGGCTTCCTCCGCAAGATCGGATACAAGCTATGAAGAGCCGGACCTGTATGAGTCGCTAGGAAAGTACTACGACATCTGGTACGAGGACATCACCGAGGATCTGGATTTCTACAGGCAGATAGCGGAGAACGTCGGTGGCCCGATATTGGAGTGCATGTGCGGCACCGGTCGCACACTGATCCCTCTGGCCGAGGACGGTTATGAGGTCTGGGGCTTCGATCGTAGCCATAGCATGCTGGACCGCCTGACGGCGAAGCTGGAACATCTGGACGAGAGCGCCCAAGGCAGAGTGATGGTGTACCATGCGGACATGCGCACATTCCAGTGCCCTCGCCGGTACCGCATGGTCTTGGTGCCCTTCAACTCCTTCCTGCACCTGCTGGAGAGGGAAGGACAGGAATCGGCCTTGCACAATGTCGCTGAGCACCTGGAGGATGATGGGCGATTCATAATGAGCGTGTTCAATCCCCGCCTGGACCGGCCCGAGGAGCTGGTGAGGCATCGCGGTACAAAGACATCGGTGAACGGGGAGATCATCTCGAAGTTCGAAGCGCAGACCTTTGATCAACCGCGGCATCGCAGTACGGTGCACTACTTCATCGACATATCGCGGCAGGACAGACAGCTGCGTCGGGTGACCGTCTGTTTCACCCTCCGCTACTTGTCCTATCAGGAGGCGGTCGATCTCATGGAGTCCTGCGGATTGGAGGTCGTGGAGACGTTCGGCGATTGGCACTTCAATCCGTTCACACGGAACAGCGACATCATGGTCTTCGTGGCCAAGCGGTCCTCATGAGCTTGCTGCTTAACCTGGACCACACCCTTGGCTGCGGCCAGGTGTTCCGTTGGAGAAAGGAGGGGGACCTGTGGAAGGGAGTGGTCGATGGACACGCGGCAAAATTGCGCCAGAAGGCCGATGGAGCACAGGTGATCTCGGGCATGGACCAGACTTCGTTCGACCGATATTTCCGAACCGACGACGAACTGGAGAAGGTATATCGCGAACTGTCCTTCGATCCGGTGTTGGGTGATTATTTTACCAGGTACCGGGGATTACGGTTGATACGCCAGGACCCTTGGGAATGCGTGGCCTCGTATGCGCTGGCCACCAATGCCAACATCCCAAGGATACAGGGGATGATCGAACGGGTGTGCCGCACATTCGGCACGGAAATGGATGACGGATCATATGCCTTCCCTTCTCCGGAGCAGCTCCTTGACCGATGCCATCGGGCGGACGGCTGTGGATTGGGGTACCGAACTGACCGCTTCATCGAGCTCGCGCGCCTGGTCCATCGAGAGAAGGTCGATTTCTCCGCCCTGATGGACATGGAATACATGGACTGCGCGAGGGAGCTCGTCGCCCTTCCTGGGATAGGGAACAAAGTGGCTGATTGTGTAGCCCTTTTCTGTCTGGACCATCTAGAGGCGTTTCCAGTGGACATCAGGATCAAGAAGGCCATGGCGCAGTTGTACGGAGCGGAAGGGAGCTATCGCAAGGTGAGCGCATTCGCCAGAGAAAGGTTCGGTCACTGGGCAGGATACGCCCAGGAGTACATCTTCTACGCTTTCGGCAGGTAATCTATAGACCTTGAGGGCAGACGCATGCCGGCGCTTTCAGACCTGTTTTGGTCTCATATATGCCAACGAGCATCCCGCTCTTCTTGACCATCTCACAGATGTGGCAGGTCTCGACGACTATGTCCGAGCCGTTGATGATGCGAACAGCGGATATCTCCACCTCTTTTTTGAAGTCCTCGTACTTACCGCTGTTCTCCAATTCCTTGTTGGTACCTCTCTTGGCTTTTAGGTACTGGGAGATAGCAGCATCGGTCACACCGAACTTGCGAGCCACGTCGGCTTGGCTCAAATGGTGCTTCTGCACGAGCTCCCTGGCCAACTCACGTCGTATGGAGGGCAGCACGTACCAGACGATCAGCTCGCATGGTATCTTCATTGCCCCGATTAACGACTTAACAATTCTTAAAGATTGCTATGGTCTGGAATATCTGGAATGCATGAAACGAGGGATTTTTCGATCGAGAACGACGCTTCATGATGCGGAAGAACTTTCACCCTTATGCGGGGGTGCCGAGCATTGTATAAATAAAAAATAAACTTTACCTCAAACAATCGGTCAGGTAAGACTCGAGGAATACCTATGGAAATCGATGAAGTTCTGGTCACCCGTAAGATTGTGGAGAGATACACCGAGGAGTTCTTGGAGAACATCGACGTCGATGTGGTCATAGCCGGGGCTGGTCCATCCTCGTTGACCGCGGCGAGATACCTGGCTCAGGCCGGACTTCGGGTAGTGATCTTCGAACGCAAGCTGACGCCCGGTGGCGGTATGTGGGGGGGCGGTATGACCTTCCCCATCATCGTGGTCCAGGAGGGCAGCAAGCACCTTCTGGAGGAGATAGACGTCCGGCTCAGGGATGCTAAGGACGGTTACTATACCGCCGATTCGGTAGAGGCATCAGCAAAGCTCATCGCTGCCGCTGTCACAGCTGGCGCGCGCCTCTATAACACCATGACGGTGGAGGACGTCATGATACGTGAGGACCGCATCTGCGGCGTGGTCATCAACTCCAGCGCCGTAGAGGTGGCCGGACTACATGTGGACCCATTGTCCATCCGCGCCAAATATGTCATAGACGGCACCGGACATCCCGCCGAGATCGCTCACGTCGTCGTGCGCAAAGTGGGCCGGCTCAACACTCCTACGGGAAAGATCGAGGGAGAGAAGAGCATGTGGGCCGATAGGGCCGAGCAGATGACCGTGGAGAACACCTCCGAGATCTACAACAACCTGTACGTTACTGGTATGGCATCCAACGCTGTCATGGGAGCGCCCAGGATGGGTCCCATCTTCGGTGGTATGCTCCTTTCCGGGAAGAAAGTGGCGGATATGATCATCGCCCGGGAAAAGAAGGGTAAGAAGAAGAGGAAGTGAATCACTCCTCCTGCCCCATCACCTTTCCCAGGAACTCCTGGATCTCCCAGTCCGGGATCGCCTTGGTCCTCTTCTCCCTTATCGTCCACCCCATGGTGGAGATGAAATCCTTCAAGACCTTCTTCGCTTCCCTTTCACCCTGCATGTCGATGATCGACAGGTCCTTACCGCTGTGGCGGGAGCGGAAGCAACCTATGACCGTGGGACCGCGCATTACCAGACTGCCCATGCTCCCGCACTTCTCCCTTATGAGGTCGTACAGGTAATGCGCCATGTTGTCGAACTGATAGATCACGAGGTCCCGGTCCTTCACCTGACGGCCGATGTTCCCCACGTCCTTTCTGAGCACCCAATGCACCGCGTCGTCTCCCTTCTCCAGAAATCCTTTGGCCAGGAATCCTTCGTCCGTCAGTTCGGCAAGGAGAGAGCGCAGTTCGCGCATGGATATCTCGAAGCGTATGTAGCGGGAGAGGTTCTCGGCGGTGAAAACACCGAAATTGCGGAATAGCAGCTTTATGACCTGCAATCTAGCCTCTCTCACCCCTTCTCCGGAGAGCGGTATCAGTGTGATGCGGTTGCTCCTGCCGTAGCCGATGACCGTGGCCTTGCTCAGCTCCCGCAGCGCGTCCTGCGTCCTAGCCGGGCCTAGCGTGGACAGATCGAAGAAGGCTCGGCGGGACATCGGTCCTTCGTGCTCCAGCATGCGCACCATGGCCTGGGCGTCTGCGGACAGCTTCCTGCCCTTGGCCGAGCGGTACAACGAGGCCCACTTCATGTTGGTGTACATCATGTGCTCCGGCAGCCCGATGACCAGGTAGAGGAACCCCTGCTCGACCATGCGTTTCAGCGGCACCTTCACCCGACACCTTTGGAAAGCAGCGGGATCGCCCCGGAACCCGCCGCAGTGCTTCACTCCATCCAGTATGTTGGGGTAGGCCTCCCGGGGAAGCAGTCCTTGCCTATGCATCGCGTAGCGTAACAGTTGCTCGGCGGAATACTGTTCCTTGACCGTCGCCCCCTTGGCCCACATACCCTCCAGGCGTAGGTAGCCGGCAACCTTCAGGGCCTCGGCGGCCTCGCCGGTCACCTCATCCGCGGCCACCCCCAACACCTCCTTTACCCTCACCAGGTCGTAACCTTGAGCGGATTGGAAGTCCAGCAATGGTTTAAGGGCCTCCAGGACCCGGGGCAGGTCCTCCTCTTGGTCCAGGTCTATGGCGCGCAGTTCCATGCAACCGCCCATGTCCCATTTCTCCACGCCCCCGACCACCCGGCCTTGGCGCAGGATGGGGAACACCCATGAGTCACCGAAGCGAGCGTTGGTCTCCGCCCACTGCGACTGAGCGGAGGGGTCGTAAAGACTGACCACCGCCCATTCCTCCTCCCGCGGTGCCTGTATACTTAACGCCGGCAGTTCATCGCTCATGATGAACATATCCGAAGCCGTCTCGCCCACGGTGATCCTCTCCACCTCCAGGCGGGAGAGTATGTCCTCTATCTCATAGGCGGAGAAATCGGTGTACATGCGTATGGCGAAAAGGGGGACGGGACCGTAGGCCTTGATGAATCGACGGACGATTTCTTCCTTGGGATCCCCGTTGAACTCAGGCGCCTCGTACGTCTCGTAGTAGTTCTCCCGGGACCAGTCCTCACCCTCGTCGTACTTGCGTACCAGGTACATGTTGCGGTCCAGACGGTCCAGGGAGTCCTTGACCACCTCCTTGACCTCACCCATGTCCGCCGTCAGCTGCCTCATGCTGGCGCCTTCCAGATCGTTAAGGTTTTGCAGTACCAGTCGGTCCTGGGCGTTTGGGGACAGATTACGATAGGCCTTGACATACATGGGGGCGTCGCAGGCCATCACATACCTCACCTTGCCGCGCATGAAGCGACCGCTCAGGACCTTGCCGCTCTCACGCATCTCCTTCCAATCTTCCAGGCGGAAATCTTCCACGCGGCGGGCCACGTCGAACAGCATTCCCATCTCCCCGTAGTTCCGCAGACACTCCTCGATGCTGCCGAACTTCCGTTCCAACTTCGACCGCTGATAGGCGTCCACGGTTAGGTGGTCGTATACTTCTTTACCGTGCTTTAAGCGCAGGTGGTCCCGCTTGAGCATGTACTGCTCGTGCTCCCCCACGATGAAGCGCCCTTCCTCCAGCAGCCCTTCCTCGGTCATCTGGCTCAGGGCGGTTCGCACTTCCGCCTCGGGCAGATGAAGGGCGAAGGCCGCCTCGTCGGCGTTCACCGGCGCCCAATATCCCAGGTGACGTTGCAACGCCTTGTCGATGGCCTTCTGCCGGGGTATCGTCATGATCGCTCGGGCCTGATAGACGAACCTGCCCCTGGTCTGATCCACGCGCCCCACGATGTTGCTGGACTCCAGGGAGCGGAGGAGTATGCCGGTTCCTTCCCGGTCAAGGCCCATCAGTTTCTCCAGTTCTGCCGCCGTCCGAGGGTCCCGCAGATATTCTAATGCTCTGGTCTCATCTGCGTTCGGCTTCTTCGATTCGCTCAGGGACGCATAGATCGGCAGGTGCTCCGTCGCTACGTAGTACACGTCGTCCAGATGCACCGAGGCTATCTTTCCCTCGGTCAGAAGTTCCGAGGCCCACTGGTCCACCTGCTCCCGGGAGGGGCGGCAGTAGGGATACACGCTGCGACCCTTCTCCTTGAATATGTGAAGAGGGCCGGCCCGGGATATGAGCGATAGGAGCGACGCCTTTTCCTCGACTATACCGCGCTTTCCTCGGAAATATGACGAGACCGTCGCCTCCTCGAACTGGAAGCTCTGTCCATCCCCGAGCACTTGGACAATACCTTGCGATGCAGCTCCCGCAGTAAGGATGAGCGGTCCTCCATCATTACGATATCAGATATGCCCGCTAGTACGATATTATGCCCGAAGGGGGAAGGTATTGGGGTGTAGGGGAGCAGGTTTATGGTCATCTCCCCTGATTCCATGGAACGGACCACGGACTCGGCGTTCTGGATGTCCATTACATCCTCCAGCACCTCGCGGTAGGTCTCCTCGATCACCGGTACCGATTCCAGCTCCGTCAGGTAATCCAATAGGTATGAGGAGCGCACCTGTTGGCGGTTGACCGATACCTCTCGCCCCTTGTAATTGCGCAGCACCATGAAGGACCGGGCGGCCACGTGGCGGAAGCGCTGCTTGAATATCTCCGAATCCTTGACCGCTCGGCGTAGGATGTCACGCATCTCCCCTGACCGTATGAGCCCCGGAATGAGGTTCAAGTCCACCCTCCTGGGCGCCATCAGCAGGAAGGCGTCGTCGGATATGGAGACGCTGATGTTACACCCCAGCTGTTGCGTGAGCAGGAAGGCGTACGTTCTTGACAACGCGTCGTTCACCCTTCGTCCGAAGGGGAAGTGGAAGATCAGACCACTGTTCCCCTGCTTGTCCACATAGCCTTCCACCAGCAGGCGGCGCTGATTCGGTATGGAGGAGGCGGCCTTCTGCTCCTGGAAGTAGTGCAGTAATGATAGAGCGGAGCCGTGGTCGATGGCGAAGTTGTCCATCAACCATTGCAGCACATCTCCCTCCTCGTCGTTCAGACGGTTCTCCATCTCACCTCTGAAACGGGCGATCTCCACGGAAAGGTCGAACGAGCGGGGAAGCATCTCCCCGGTCCAGGAGGGCACTGTTGGCTTGCGCCCAGGCGACGAGCGCACGAACACCCTCATCCCCTTTGCCCTGACGAACTCGTACGGTCGTCCACCCAAGATGAAGACGTCCCTGACGCTCAGACGCTCCACGAACTTCTCCGAGAGGTCGCCCACCATTCCTCCCCTCTCGTTGTAGACCTTGTAGGATGCCTCCTCGGGAATGGTGCCTTGGTTGAGGAAGTATATCATGCGGGCACCCTTCTTTTTCCCGAAGATACCTTCCTCTGGGTCGTACCAGATCTTTGAGTACACACCCTCGAACGCATCCTTGCTCCCCAGGTACCGCAGCGTCTGCTGGAACGATTCCAGGCTCAGATCGCGATAGCAATAGGAACCGTGCACCATTCGCAGCGCCTCATCCACCGTCCATCGTTTCTCCAGGGACATGCCGACCAGACTTTGCGCCAGCACGTCCAGGCAGTTCTCGGGAATGCTCACCCGGTCGATGTTGCGCTTGTGGGCCGCACGGCTGAGGACCGCACACTCCACCAGATCGTCCAGGTCCAGGACCATCATGCGGCCCTTGGGCGTCTTGCCCACTGAGTGCCCGCTACGGCCTATGCGCTGCAACCCTTTCGCCACGCTCTTCGGTGATCCTATCTGGCAGACCAGGTCGACCGAGCCGATGTCGATGCCCAGCTCCAGCGATGTTGACGAGACCACGCACCTAAGATCACCTTTCTTAAGGCGGTCCTCGACCTCGATACGCGTCTCTTTGGACAGCGAACCGTGGTGTGCCTCCACGCTCTCCAGGCCCCGCTCCCTTAGCTTATAGACCACCTGCTCCGTGCCAGAACGGGTGTTGGTGAATATGAGCGTCGTCTGGTGCGCGTCCACCATCTCCTTCAACGTATCGTACATGCGAGCGTTGACGATCTCGTAGGGCAGTGCGGTCATGTCCTCTGTTGGGGAGATGACCTCTAGGTCCAGGTTCCTCTTGGTGAGCACTTCTATGAGCTCCACCGGCCGAGCCTGGCCGTTTTCGTAGCCTACCAGATAGGAAGCGATGTCCTCGATCGGAGCCAGCGTCGCCGAAAGCCCGATGCGGGTGATGGGCTTCTGGCAAAGCTCCTGCAGGCGCTCCAACGTCAGAGAGAGATGCACACCGCGTTTGGAATCGCATATCTCGTGTATCTCATCCACGATGACGTATTCCACCTGGGAGAACTTCTCGCGGAACTTAGGCGCCGTAAGCACCAAGGCCAGCGACTCGGGGGTAGTGATGAAGATATGCGGCGGCTTGCGCAATTGCTTCTGCCTTTCCGCCTGGGAGGTGTCACCGGAACGTACGCCCACGCGCACCTTGGGGTACTCGTACCCCTTCTCCTGGGAAAGCTGGTGCATCTGCTGCAACGGCTCCTCCAGATTTTTGTTGATGTCGTTGGCCAACGCCTTCAACGGGGAGATGTACACCACGTAGATCCGGTCCTCCAGCTTTCCCTCCTTGGCGTACTTGAACAGCTCGTTGATGATGGAGGTGAACGCCGTCAGGGTCTTGCCGGAGCCGGTCGGTGACGACACCAGCACGCTCTTTCTCTCGTGTATCAGCGGGATGGCGTAGGACTGGGGCTCGGTGAGACCGACGAACCGGGAGTTGAACCACTCTGCGATCAGAGGGTCTAAAAGTGATAGTACCTCCCCCTTGCTAGCCTTCTTCTTCACTCTCTGCATGCCGATAGCTCTCCGCTGGAACCACAATCCATCTAATCCCTCCCTATTATTATTTTCCCTCAAGCCGCTTGAAAGTGGGCACGCGATAGATTTAAGCCCGATCAAGCGCAAAACGTGATGGGTGTCGAGATGAGATGGTTCAATTTTGCAGTAGAGGGTGTCAACCTCCCCTGGAAGGAGTGGGGGGCGGCGGCGGGAGACCCGGAGGACCTGATCAAGAGCATGGCGCTCGGTGGGCGTGTCCACCGTTCCTGCCTGAAGGAAGTGGGCATCCCTGAAGATAAGGGAACGGAAAAAGCGCTGATGGCCTTTGCTCACGTATTGCACCACACCTTGGACGAGATGGATGAGGAAAGGTGGCTGGAGCTTCGTTGGCACCTGCAGGAAGGATGGAAGCAGAGCGAGCTGACACTGTGGGAGGCCCCTGACCGCATCTTGCACGCCGACCTCCCAATGACCCAGAAGGAGCCGTTGCCAAGACTCCTGGCAATTCATCAGGAGCTAGAGCACGTGGTGCGCCCAGAGCTATTCCGCCTCCTATGGTGCATGCTGACCTCCTCCGGCCGGAGACCGGGGCTTCGTTCCTTGGAAATGAGGAGCGTTGAGGGCGGCCTGCTATTCCCGTTGATGATGCTGGAGCAGTTGTCAGTGCAAGGTGTCCCTTCTTTCTTTGACGAGGAGGAGAAGGAAGGGATGTCATATCTGAGGTCCTGTCTGCAACTGGGCGACCGTCTTTCCACCGATGAACTGCTGGAAGCGTTGTCGTCCAGACGTTATCACGTACAAGGCGCAAAGATCTATCTGGAGCCATACCTCAGATCGGGCGGGGAATGGTTCACCCAGAAGGAGATCGCGACCTGGTGCGAGAAACTCGCTCGCTCGTGCTCTCTGCTATACGCCTTTCGGGTCATGTTCCTAGCGGCGGTGAGCGGGGAGAGCGGCCCCTTGCGCGTCCTTCTCCCCGATTAAAGTTAAATCCATGCTTCGACAATGCTCCATGGACATGCGGAAGATTTCGGTCCTATTGCTGGCATTATCCTTTGTGCTCTGCGCAGTGTATATGCCCGGTCAGGCGGAGGGAGCGGTCCTGGGTACCTCTATACTAGGGACGATCGTCTCCGAGAACGGGACGGTATTTTCCGGGGTCCAGATCGAAGCGGTCAACGCCACCACCTCCCGTACGTTCACCGCGTTCAGCGGGGTGGACGGCAATTATTCACTGCCGCTCGACCCAGGGTTGTACAATGTCATCGCCATCCTCCCTAATCATACGGCCAACGTCAGTTACGCGGGGGTCCTGGTGACCTTGGGACAGGAGGTGCACCTGAACTTCACCATGTCAGAGGTGCTCTGCACGCTGACCGGCTATGTCACCAACGGCACCCATCCTGTATAC
>SPCU01000025.1 GCA_004525545.1 Methanomassiliicoccus sp.
ACCGGGGGATCGAGAAGATCACCCGCGACATCGTGCGAAACAATATCGAGTTCCGCATCAATGATTTCGGCATGTGCACTCCAGACCGTAAGATGCGCATGCGGGACTTCCTCAGCTTCGGTGTGTCCGAGCTCATGGGCATGTGCGTCTCCAAAGGCATACTCGATTGCGCGGTGGTCGTATGCGATGGCGCCGGGACCGCGGTGATCGACGAGCCAGATCTTGTACAGGGGATAGGAGGACGGATCTCTGGACTGATGGAAACCTCGCCCGTCCTCACCGTCATTGATGCCATTGGCAGAGACAGAGTGGTGGACCCGGAAACGGCGCGCATCGATCAGGTGGCCGGAGGACGTATGGCATGGGACATGGGCTACCGCAAGATAGGTGTGACCGTGGCCAAAGGTAACGATGCCGCCCTGCTGCGCAAGGAACTTGGCGATCATGTCGTTCTTTTCGGAGTGCACACCAGTGGTCTGGACGAGAACGAGTCGAAAGTGTTGCTGGACAACTGTGACGTGGTCACAGCCTGCGCCTCCAAACATTTATGGAAAATGGCCAAGGAGGAGGGGGCGATGCAGGTAGGGACCAAGGTCCCGGTCTTTGCCGTTACTCACGTAGGAAAGGACATCTGCGCCGTGCGCATAGAACAGATGGACCTCAAGAACAAGAGCGGTCCGGAAGACCCGCCACGGCCGTTGATCTGATCATTCCTCGATGACCAGGCGCTTGCGCGAACGCAGAAAAATTGCGCGCACACCTTCCTGCATCATCTTCCGCCGGAGGATGAAGTCATTGGTCACCACCATGGCGTTCAAGGCTTTGGCGACCTCTATGACCCCAGCGTCTCCTTGGGTTGACGTTTCATAACGAATGTATTTTCCGGCCAGCATCAAGGCGGCTTTTGCGTGCTTGCTGTCAGACCGTTTCAGTTCGCCTATGACCGGTCCTGGAACGTATGCTTCGAACTCTCCGAAAAGATTGATCAGCTCCAGGTCCAAGTTCATCTTGAACTCGAAGGGCATAAGGAGCGCGTTGGTGTCTAGGACCACCTTCTGCATGAAGCCTCACTCGATGATGCCGTAGCCGATAAGGCGCCACTTGTTGGCGATCTTGCGAGAGATGGCCACTCTCTGCCCTTGATCGGCGCAGACCGGTATCTTCAATGCGACCTCTGATTGATCACCGCGAGCGCTGGTGACCAGACCGACCGTGGTCGCCGTTCCGATGCTTAGCATCAACGGTTCGTTGGTCTTGATGTTCTCCACGATCATATCGTCGGCGGTGCCGACCACCCTCTCCAAAAGATGGGTGCTCATATTGAACTTGAAATGTACCGGGGGCAGCGTGCCGGGCCTGCCGACGACGCGACCAGTGAGACCGTCGGACTTGGTCATCGACGGATCGAGCTTGGTGCCGATGGCTATAAGGCCGCCGGGCTTGATCTTTTTGATCTCAACACCGCCAGTGTGCAGCGACTCTATGGTGGTGGTGATGGTCTCCCAGCTGAACTTGCCGCCGGGCAGCTCCACTTTTCTGCCAGGGGAGATCTCTATCTCATCGCCTACGGCGATCTTTCCTTGCATGAGGGTCCCGCCAAGCACTCCACCGCGCAATTCGTCGATGGACATTCCCGGCTGGTTGATATCGAAGGAACGGGCCACGAACATCTTGGCCGATTTCTTTTCCTCCTGCTTTGGAGTGGGAATATGTTTCTGGATGGCTTCGATCAGCTTGTCGATGTTGACATCGTGATGCGCTGATACGGGAATGATCGGCGCGTCCTCGGCGATAGTGCCCTTGACGAACTTCTTGATCTGATTATAGTTCTCCAGGGCCTCTTCCTTGGTCACGATATCGATCTTGTTCTGAACGATGATTATCTTCTCGACCCCGATTATGGTCAGGGCCATCAGGTGCTCTTTGGTCTGGGGCTGAGGACATTCCTCATTGGCCGCCACCAACAGCAGGGCACCGTTCATCATGGCTGCGCCAGATAGCATCGTGGCCATCAGCGTTTCGTGTCCGGGGGCGTCCACGAAGGACACTGACCGCACGTATTCAGCCTCGCCGCCGCAGACCTTACACACATTGTCGTTGGAGAAGGTCTCCTCGGCGCAATCCTTACATTTATAGAAAGCTACGTCCGCATAACCCAGCCTGATGGAGATACCCCTCTTGATCTCCTCGGAGTGTCGATCGGTCCAATCACCGGAAAGCGCCTTGGTCAGCGTGGTCTTGCCGTGGTCCACGTGACCGATCATTCCGATGTTGACCTCAGGCTGGTGGGACACCTTCATTTTTTCTTCTCCTCTTTCTTAACGATCAGCTCTTCGACCTGTTTAGGTCCTTGAGAGACGATCTTCATGTTTATCTGGACAGTGTCGGTGGCCACGGTGTTCCCGCGCACGGACTTTCTCCTCCTCAGACCACCCTCGGTGGTGTAGAAACCAGTGCTGATGGTCAGCAATAGTCTCTTCCTCCGCGGTCCGGGAAGGTCCTTTCTCATGGCGAAACCGTCCTTGTCGCTTCCACCAGTGATCGCTAGCTTGTACCCGGGCAGCCCGACGAATATTCCATCTATGGTGTCGCCTATCTTCTTCCCTATCAGGGAGTTGGCGTGATGTCCCGACACCGGGACATTGTAAGACTTGCCGGTCTTTAAATCATTAACAACGGCCTTGAATTCAACCATTCCAAACACCTTTTGAGCGTTATGA
This sequence comes from Methanomassiliicoccus sp., assembly GCA_004525545.1. Lineage (GTDB taxonomy): Archaea > Thermoplasmatota > Thermoplasmata > Methanomassiliicoccales > UBA472 > UBA472. The sequence goes on from SPCU01000025.1 coordinate 2,721, forward strand.
GTATTCCGCCCTAATGTAGTTTTACTTAAATAATTATTGGTCGCTCCGAAGTATATGGAGCGCATTTCTGCAGCGTCTTGCCTTGATAGCTCTTCCGCTGCCTTTGGCCATGGCCTGGAAGGCTTTTAAGGGTTCCGCGTCCAGGGACGACACTGCCTGCATCATATCATCCGGGCCGATCAGCTCGTTCATGACCGCTCCCGAAAGCAGTGGACGCATTTTGGGGTCAAAGACGCTCGAGGACCATAGCTCCACCAGCGTGTCCCTGAGGACGGCACCCATGACCAGCTGGTCGCCCATTGCGTCCACGAGTTCCTCCTCGTAATTCTGTTGCTCCCCCTGAGCCATAAGCGCGGCGTGCTTGCCTGCCAATCCGCCACAGATATACGAGGGCATTATGCCCTCGCCCACGAAGGCTAGCGTCTGCCCGGCCGAGTCCCCGCAGAAGAGCACGTTGCCTTTTACCGGACCGCCCAAGAAACCGGGCACCGGGGCGTCGCCCATCTTCACTTCCAACACCTTCTCCACGTCGAAGTACTGGGAGACCACTGGATGACCGTTTATCCAATCTTCCAGGAAGGAGCGACGGGAGGCGTTCACCCCTACGAGGCCCAGGCCGACGTTGGCCCTCCTCCTTCCCTTGGGAATGATCCAGCCATAACCTAGGCCGATCTCCTCCTCGATGAATATCTGCATGCATCCGGGGAGATTCTTCTTTGCCACCAGTTCGAACTCCACGCCTCGCGCCACGTCCTGGGGGGAGAAGAACTCCGCCCCCATGACCTTGGCCAGTGTAGAGTGCACCCCGTCCGCGGCCACCACCGCCTTCGGCTCGACCTCTACCTCTTCTCCATGGTGGTTCAGCAGGCAGCTGGTGATCGCCCCGTCCCGCATCTTGGCCGAAAGCAGCTTGGTGTCCGCCTGAACCGCCGTGCCGGCCAGGGCCGCCCTCAATGCCAAATGTTTGTCGAACAGCTTCCGTTCAACCGTCACGCTGTGCCAGTACGGTTCGGCATTGTCAACGATGATCTCCCGTCCCAGCACAAAGCGAGTGAAGGACTGTCGGGCGCATATGGTCTGGGGCGGGATGCGTAATCCTGAACGTTTTACCAGCTCTAGACCAATGACCTCTCCGCACTGCACCGGTGTGCCGATCTCCTTCTTCTTGTCGACCATCAAGGTCTTCGCCCCGGTCAAAGCGGACGCCCTGGCCGCGCCGCTGCCGGCCGGTCCTGCCCCCACCACTAACACATCACAGTCCATCATCTCACCACCCCCATTTCGCTGCCAGATAGTATGCTCGGTACAATCTTCTGCTCTCCCGGTCCGAGACCGCGGCCCGCAAGGCCGCTGCCCGGCCGTAACCCTTCACGAACGGCCGCACCGACCGACGCAAAGCGGCGTTGTCCATTCCCCGCAACGCGTCGAAGGCGTCGACATAGAGCGGGGAAACGCAAGGCGAACGGGGCCAATTGTGGGCATAACCGGAAAGGCTTCCTTTGACCAACGATCCGGCCATGTTCCTGGCCGCGCTCATGCCGATGCCTATGCCTCCGAAGGTAATAGGATTTGCCTGCCCTCCGGCATCCCCCACCAGGCAGGCGTTCCCTTTGACCACTTCCCGATAATCATAGGGGATGGCCCGCACATGCCTTTCCAATGCCAATGGACGGGGCTCCGTTCCCCGGGTGAACCCCACTCTGCTCCCCCGTGTATGAGGGAACACCCAGCGGTATCCGCCCCGATACCTTTCATCGTAATGGAAGTGCATGGTGTCATTCTCGGTCTTCGTTTCCAGAACATACTGTTCCGCCCAGAGCAGGCGCGGGCCTCCGGTGAATAAGGTTCTGCGGACCAAGGAGTTCCATCCGTCCGCCCCCACCAACCATTTGCACCGATGCTCATTTCCCTCGCGGGTCCGGACCAGGTATCCATTCCCCTCTTTGGTGACGCTCACCGCCGTACCCTGTTCCAGGTGGCAGCCCTCCTTCGCCGCCCGTTTCCGCAACCTCCGTAAGAAGGCCGGCCTGTCTAGAACATAGCCTTGGGCTTCGGTCTCGATGGTGACGTCTCCGGGCCAATGCTCCACCGCCCTCCTTATTTTGAAAGTGACCGCCTCCGGCATCAATGGGCTCAGTCTCTCGAAGGCCCTCTCGCTCATGGCCTCTCCGCACATGTGATGGTAACGGTCGTAACGCTCTTCCAGCTTCTCCAGGGACAGTACGTCAAGCTTCCCTTCGCTTAGATACGATAGGAAGAAGGCCGCTGCGGCACCGGCGGGACCGGCGCCGACCACCAGCACATCATGGTTTTCGATGTCCGATCCCCCCGGAAAGACTGATCTGCTCCACGAACGAATAACCGGTGTCGAAGCCCAGGAACGCTATGAAGTAAAGGTAGGTCGGTAGGATCGATACAACGCATAGCATGAGCACTGCCACCTTGAGGATCGGGCGTTCCCGCAGAAATATGGATAGCACCCCGGGCCTCATACGGTCCCCACGGTCGCTGATCACCTCATCGGCGAAGGCCGCCATCATCACCATCATGGCCCCGATCCCGTGGAAGGGGTTGCCGCTCACCACCGCCAGTATGGAAAACCCCCCGGCGACCACGAAGCCCAACCGGAAGGCCAGGTTATCGTATTTAGAGGCGACGAGCAACGCCAGTAATAGCCCGATGAATATGGTTGCCGATCCCTCGTCGAGGAATATCAATGCCCCCATGAGAATTCCGACCGGGATCGAGAACATAGTGGCCTTCCGCTTGCTCCCGAGGTTCAGGTCGAACACCTGGTCACCATACTTGATGGCCATGCCCATAGTGACGAAGGCAAAAGGTATCAGCAGCTGTTGGTGCAGGGGTACCTCCCGGCTGAACCATGTGTAGGACCATGCGATCGCTATCAGCAGGATGGTCAAAGTGAAATACCATTTGGCTTGATTGTTCCAGCCCCTACTTTTCATATACTCGGTCCTCTCCCAAAAACGGCTGGAGGCTATAATACCGTTTGCTGTCTCAACGACGCATCAATCGGCGGACGTTCAGCAAACGATGTAAAAGGCGGTCCCTCTTACCGTTGAAGATCAGCCCAGTGAAGTCCCGCATGGCCTCCAGGTTCTCCTTTTCATATGGAGGCCACCAGATCTCCGAGGAGAACTTTCCCTTGTCAACGTGCAGGTGCTGTCTTTCCACCAGTTCCTCGAAGCCCATGTCCCCGTGGGTGCGGCCGAAGCCGCTCTCCCCACGGCCACCCCAGGGAGTGGCCCCCAACCCATAGGTGTAGGCGACGTTGTTCACCATGACCGTGCCCGCCTTAAGTGTGGTGGCCAACCTTCTCCCCTGTTCCAGGTCGGCGGTCCAGACGCTTCCATTGAGGGCGAAGGCGCTGTCGTTGGCCATGCGTACCGCCTCCTCCTCGGTGTCGAAGGTCATTATAGCCACGATCGGCCCGAAGGTCTCCTGACGCACTATGTCCATATTCTGTGTCGGGATCGACAACAATGTCGGCTCGAAGAAATGCCCGGGGAGGCCTTCGGTCCTTTTACCCCCGACCAGCACCTTGGCTCCCTGCTCCATCGCCCGGGAGACCTGTACCTCCATGTCCAGCACCGCCCTCTCGGAGATCATGGGCCCCACAGAAATGGTCGGATCATTGATGTCGTACCCTTGTCGAAGGGATCGGACCTCCTTCACCAACAGAGCCGTGAACTTGTCCAGAATGGACCGGTGAACGTAAATGCGTTTTATGGCCGCACATGTCTGACCGCAGTTCACGAAAGAGCCCCAACAAGCCGCCTTGGCCGTTCTATTAAGGTCGGCGTCCTTCATTACGATGAACGCATCCTTGCCCCCCAGCTCCAGCGTGATCGGGGTAAGCCTCTGCGAAGCCAGGGTCATTATCCTTCGGCCCACCTCGGTATGACCGGTGAAGATGATGCGGTCCACGGTCGACGACGCCACTGCCTCGCCGACCTCCGTCCCCGCACCTATGGCCACCTGGACCAGCATTGGTGGTGATCCGGACTCCTCCATCAATTCCCTCATGCGCAACGCTGTCAAAGGCGTGGTCGAGGAAGGTTTGATAAGTACCGCGTTACCGGCGGCCAGGCACATCATGGCCTGTGAATATGGAATAGCCAAAGGATAGTTCCATGGAGTGATCAGTCCGATAACTCCCAAAGGTCGTGGCACGAGGTATGAGGAGCGGCCCAAGAGCCTCATGGGCGACGAAAGTTTACCGAGATCGACCTTGCTTTCGCGGAAGAGGTGCTCCACGCGCCCGATGGCGAAGTCAGCTACACTAATGGCGTTCATGATGTCTGTGGCCAATGACTCCATGAACGGTTTGCCGGTCTCCTGGGACACCAGCTCGGCCATCTCGTCCGCCCTATCGACCAGCGCGCTCTGCACTTGGCGAAGGATCTTGGTCCTCTCGGCCAGTGGCCTGATGGCCCAATCGGACTGCGCCTGCCTAGCCTTCTCGACCAAGCCGGGGACCTCCTCCGGAAGCGTAGACACCGCCTGGCCCACCTTTTCTAAAGTGGCGGGATTGTGTACGTTGATGATCGGCCGGGAGCCCATGTCACGGGAAACAGCGTGAGGATAAATAACTCTGACCATGATTTATCTATCTGGAAATTCATGAATGGACCGTGTCAAGGTCGTCGATCCGCCTCTTGGCCATGGTCCTCATCCTGGTCGTCCTGACCGCGTTCATACCGATATCGGTTCAGGCGCTGTCCCTTGATGACGATGTCACCATCGAGGCTGGGGGACATCTGGTGATCATGAACTTCACCGTCGATACCGCCCCCTCGATATACGCATACAACGACGCTGGCAGCATTCGTTACCTGGCCTATCTTAATACTGGTTCGGAGCAGACCAGCTTCGACGTGTTGCTGATGACCCAAGATCAATTCGGCGAGTATCTGGCGGGACGACCGTTCCAATACGCTAGCGATTCTTCCTCATTGAACGCTGGGTCTGTACCGGCCAGTGTCTACCACCTATTCCTTGAGGGGGGCGATTTCACCCTGCTTATCGATAATTCGGACCGGGCTGCGACCCCGTCCGCCCCCGGTGAGCTCACTGTACATTACCAGGTGGTCACCCAGAACCTGGAGGTGCAGCAGGAGCCGCGCTGGGACCTTTTCATCGGCCTCATGGCCTTCGTGGGCATGATCGGTATGGCTTTCCTGATCGTGCTCCGTATCTCCAACCGTAACAAGATTGAGAGGGCAAAAGAATCAAGTGATAGGAAGTGTGCGGGCTGCGGTGAGGTCATGCCATCCTACGGACGATATTGCCCGTACTGCGGGAAAGAAAGATGATCACATGCCCCAGAAGGGGTCGCCTCTTCGCTTTATCTCCAGCAACTGTTCCAGGACCTCCTTCTCGTCGTGATTGAGGTCGTAGTCCTGCAGGTTCTTGATCTCCGACTCCAGAATATCGATGTAGAGGATGTCCTCCACGTCTATCTGCCGCCCCACTGTGGCATCCTCGATGGCCACGGCGATCTCCTGACCAGCAATTGCTTCGCGCAGAACGTCCTCGCCTGTGCGCAGGGAACGTATGCGGCCGAGGTCCTTGCCGTCGCGGGTGATCAGCTTCTGACCGGTACGAATGCGGCCGGCCAGCACACGCACTCCGACGATGGCCGGTTTGCTGGCGCGGAAGATGCAGTTAGGCAATATCTTGATCTTCCCGGGGAAGGCCACCAAGGAACGCTTCTCCAGCTCGGCCTTGCGTTTCTCCTCCCCTACCCATCTCTGGTAATCGTCGATGAGACCGTACACCACCTCGTTGATGAAGACCTTGGAGGTGTGGTGAAGTAGTGCCTCTTTCGCGTCCGGAAGCATGCTGATGTTGAAGCCCAGCACCACCTTGTGCAACGGATCATTATATGCGGTGACCTCGGTGATGTCACGTTTGGAAATGTCCCCGATCTCGTACTTGCGGATGGGTATGTCCGCCCTCTTGCATTCGAAGGCGAGCGCTTCCAATGAGCCGAGGGCATCGGCCTTGATCATGAGGCCGTTGTCCGCTACCTCAATGTTGATCGTGGTCTCCTCAGCGATCTCCTTCAGCACCTCGTCTTGGTTGCCCTTGATGACCCGCAGGGGCGCCCCTGCGACCGCTCCTTCCAAGCTCTGACAGAGCAGCTTGACCCCCGCTGCCGCGGTGATCTCCTTCATGCGGTCGAACTTGTCCCGCGGGTCCCTTATCTCGTCCAGCGGCTTAGGTTTCAGTATTGCCTTGATCTTGGTGACCAAAGGCTTACCTTTCGTTCCGAGGGCTATGGTGTCACCCTGTCTGAGCTCACCATTGTACAGTATGACGTCAATGGTCGGCCCCAGCCCGCGCTCCTCCTTGACCTCCAGTATGGTACCTTTGCCCGGACCCACGGCAGTGTTCAGGGATTCCTCCAAGAAGCGCTGGGCCAGGCCTACCAGGACCAGAAGAAGGTCGGGTACGCCCTCGCCGTTCTTGGCACTGATGGGAACCAGCGCTATGTTCTTTTTGAAGTTCTCAATGCGATCGTAGCGTTCGGATGAGAGCCCTTCGGAGGCCAGGCGGCCGACCACGTTATACATTTTCTCGTTCAGGGCATCCAACGCCTCCTCGGTCTGCGCTTTCTCGGAAAGAATGAAAGGCGACGAGGGGTGGGTGATCCAGCCGTTGACCAGGTCGATCTCGTTCGGGGCGATGATGAAAGGGGTCTTGAAACGCTTGAGGATGTTTATCGATTCCAATGTCTGCGGTTTCAATCCCTCGTTGATATCGATGACCAAGATGGCGATGTCAGCCAAGGACCCGCCCCTGGCGCGCAACGTGGTGAAGGAATGATGTCCGGGAGTATCAATGAAAAGAAGTCCCGGTACGGTGAACCTTCTACTGCCAAGCAGTTTGGCGCAGACCTTATTGACGTGCTCCAATGGCACCTCCGTCGCGCCGATATGCTGGGTGATGGCTCCCGCCTCGTGCGTTATGACCGCCGTCCCCCGGATGTAATCGAGCAGGCTGGTCTTGCCGTGGTCCACATGGCCCAGCACGCTGACGATGGGTTGACGGATGGTCATGTTCATCGGATTCGAAAATGCGTATTAGTATCTTTTCCAAATCGCCATGGACGGGCGGGGAAGCGGTTTTATAAGAATGGAAAATGTAAAAAATAAGATTTGGGGAAAGGATTTTTGTTCTACTCGAACAGCCAGACCTTGCTGCAGATCTCGTAGCTCTGCATCTCGTAGTCGTTGAAGAAAAGCTCGATCTCCCGCTTGGCCGACTCCGGGGAATCGGACCCATGTATGATGTTGCGGCCGGTCTGCTGAGCGAGATCGCCCCTGATGGTGCCGGGTGCGGCCTCCACCGGGTTGGTCTTGCCCATCATACCTCGCATCACAGAGATGATATTGTCCCCCTCCCAGACCATTACCAGCACCGGACCAGCGGTCATGTAATCGATCAGCTTGGGGAAGAACCCCTTGCCCTTGTGCTCACCATAGTGACGCTCAGCCAGCTCGCGCGGGATGTGCATGAACTTCATGGCTACCGGGCGGAAGCCCTTAGCTTCCAACCTGGCTACGATCTGACCTATCAGACCGCGTTGCACCGCATCGGGCTTGAGCATCACGAAGGTGCGCTCGATCATTGAGATCGCTCCTTCTGCTCGGTCTTCTCCCTGGCTGCCAGGGTGAGGCTCTTCTTGACGGCGTACGCCTGGGTCCAGGTGATCTTCCTGGGCACCCTCTTCATAGTCACCATGTTCTTGTAGCACTTGTTGGTGCAATAGAGGAATACGGTGCCGTCCTTCTTGACGTACATCTTACCGGTTCCAGGCTCGATCTGCTCTCCGCAGAAGGAGCATAAACGTTGCTCGACCATGTTGATGACCTCCTTATCTGAGAGAGAGCTTCCTGGCCTCTCTGGACGTCTCCCTGAGCATCAGGATGTCGCCCATGCGGACCGGTCCCATGATGTTCCTGGTGATGATCCTCCCCTTGTCACGGCCGTCCAGCACGCGGACCTTTACCTGGGTTGCTTCCCCGGTCATGCCCGTCCTGCCGATAACCTCCACGACTTCTGAAGGAATGCTATCTTCGTCAGCCATTTACTACACCCTTTAGCCCTTTATCTTTTTGACCTGGTCGACCAAGTTCTCTAGGATGGGCTTGCCCTTTCCGGCATCGAGCACCGCTATGGAAGCGGTGGGCTTCTCTAGACCGCAGGAGTTTCCCAACTGAGCCTTGCTGTCCACGTACACGTAGGGAATGTTTCTCTCCTCGCATAGCATGGGCATATGAGCCAGGATCTCCGGGGGCTGAACGTCTTCGGCCAGAACGACCAGTACGGCTTCGCCGCGTTCTACAATCTTGGTGACCTCGTTAGTGCCCTTCTTTAGCTTGCCGGTATCCCGGGCCAGCTCCACGACCTCATAGGCCTTGTCCTTGAGCTCCTTGGGCATTTCGAACCTAACAAATACTGCTTTTGCCAAACTTATACCTCCTTCCGATGTATAAACATCCTCATTATTCACAGGCTCATTAGAGCAGGAACGCTCAAAGGTATGGTTCTATAAAAGGGTTATCACCCTAAGATTCCCGGAACAGGCGGCACACCTCTAGGACACTGGTCCTTATCGATTCCAGCATATGATCGCCTTAACGAAATGGTATGAATATCAGCATGTGACCGTTCCCATTATTATGGTCATTCTTATCCTTGGCGTCATGGTCAAGGAGTAGATGAGCGATCAGGCTCAAATGAAGTGCAACTGCTCCTCCTGCGGCGTGCGCATGGGCTTCCGCTTTTCGAAGACGGCGCATACTGGCTGCTCAGCCTCGTGCCCGTAGTGAATATACCATTTTCGGCATAGCCAATCCTGCAGTTTGGCGATGTCGTCGTTCTCCATGTGACGAAACCGACCTTGCAGCTTCAGGTAGTCGGTCACCGGCAGCATGGTCTGCGGACGATATGTCGTTCGGGAGCTGCCTTCCTCGATCTCGAACAGTGTCCACATGCCAGTCTCCACCGCCAGCCGGGATATCTCGACGGTCATGGAGGGATCGCTGCGCCATCCAGGGACGCAGGGGGTCATGACATGCAGGAAGCGGAATCCCTTCTTGTTCTTGGCCTTCTCCACCTTCTTCACGAAGTCGTTGAAGTGGGCTATGGAAAGTGAAGCGGCGTAGGGGGGGTCGTGAGCGGCGATGATGGCCATCAGGTCCTTCTTGAACTCCCTCTTTCCCTTTACGACGTTTCCCACCGGGGATGTGGTGGTCCATGCACCGAACGGTGTGGCCCCGCTTCTCTGTATACCAGTGTTCATGTAACCTTCGTTGTCCAGGCAGACGTAGAGGACATCCTCGTTGCGCTCCGCGGCGCCGGACAGCGCCTGCAGACCGATGTCGAAGGTCCCACCGTCTCCAGCCAGACCGACGACGGTGGAGCTCAGTCCTCGTCGTCTCTGGGCAGCGCGTATCCCGGTGATCACCGCCCCGGTGTTCTCGAAAGCGGTGTACAGATAGGGCGTCCGGAAGTTGGTCGTGGGGTACATGGCGCTGATGACGATGAGGCAGCTGGCCGGGACGTACACGGTGGTGTTCTCGCCTAATATCCTCATGATGTTCTTGACCGCCACGGCCATGCCGCAGCCGGCGCAGGCACCGTGCCCACTGGTGAACGGGTCGTTCCGGGGCATGTCCTTGATGGTGCTCATCTCCCTCTCGTTCACTCCATGTCCCCCCTTAACCCGTGCCAGGTGACCTTTCGAACGTCCTCGCCCTTCGTCGCCTTCTCCACCAGGTCGTACATATCCCGCATGTGTCTGGGCGTGATATCACGGCCGCCGATCCCGGCGATATGTCCGGTAACGGTCACCGGTACGTTGCACAAAGATGCCGCCACCTCCGTGTGCACCGGCCCACCGCCGTTGAAGGAGACGGAACGGTCGAAGACACCCAGGGACTTGAGGTCCTTGGTGGCTTCGCACAGCTCCTTGAACGGGAAGGGGCGCATGAAGCGCAGCTTGATCAGACCGGCCTTCTTGCCCTCGGCTCTCATCTCGTCGACCGTACGTCTCGCCAGTCCCGTCGCCGTTCCCAGCGTCAGCATGGCGAACTTCGCATCCTCCATGCGGTAGGTGTCGATGAGACCGCCGTAGGAGCGGCCGAAGGCCTTGGCGAACTCCTTTTCCACCTCCACGATCACCTCGCGAGAATGCTCGATCGCCCTATCCAACTGGTAGCGCATCTCCATAGCGTACTCCGGCGGGATGATGGGGTTGATCACCTTGGGGTCCGCAGGGTCCAAAATGTTGAGCGGGTCGTATTTGGGGAGAAAATTATCCATCTCCTCCTGCTCCGGCAGCTCCACCTTCTCTACCGTATGTGATAGAATGAAACCGTCCAGGCATATCATGACGGGCAGCAACACCCGGCGGTCCTCCGCCAGACGGAAGGCCATGAGGGTGGCGTCCAGGGCCTCCTGGTTATCCTCCACGTACAGCTGAAGCCATCCCGAGTCCCGCTCGGCCATGGAATCGTTGTACTCCACCCAGATGCCTGAGGCGGCACCGAGGCTGCGGTTGACGTTGGCCATCACGATGGGCAGACGGTTCTGGGGGACGCAATACAGCATCTCGTGCATCAAGGCCAGCCCCTGTGAGGAGGTCGCTGTGAACACCCTCACCCCTCCGGCACTGGCACCTATGGCTATGCTCATCACCGAATGCTCGCTATCGGCCGGAATGAAATCCGCGTCCAATTCCCCGTTGCTAATGAACTCCGCAAGCTGCTCCACTATGAGCGTCTGCGGGGTGATGGGGAATGATGGTATCACTTCAGTTCGAGCTATCTTGGCCGCATACGCCACCGCGTGATCGGCACTGATGACCCTGACCTTCATCTTGAACCCCCCTTGATCATGTCAATGGCGGTCACTGGGCATACCTGGGAGCATATGCCACAGCCCTTGCAATAGTTGAGGTCCCATCGAACGTGGTCGTCATCCTCTCGTTTTATACATCCCTCTGGACAGGTGAACCAACAACGTAGGCAACGTACGCATTTCTCCTGATCATAGTGGGGAGTTTGCATCCTCCAGCTCCCGGTAAGGTTCTGTCGAGCTCCACCAGGCCCCACCATCACCCCGTCCTTGATGCCCGCTGACAGACTGTTGCCGATGGGAATGTCCCTCCAATCCGGAAGCCATTCCCTCTTGATCACCAGGGGTCTTCTACCCTGGCATAGCCCAACGGACGCTTGCTCGTAGGCTGCCTCGGCCGCTCCGATATTGATCCGGGCGGCCGCTTCCCCGAACTTCTCCCCGAAGCGGTTCTCTATCGCCTGCTTCATAGAGCCTATGGAGACCAGGTCCGTGATCCTGGCCACAGCCCCCAATATGGCAGTGTTCACGATGGGCGCCTTGAGGAACTCCAGGGCGATGGCGTTGGCATTGACCGTGGCGCATTCCACCTCCACGCCCAGATCGATCTCCTGCGGCGACTTCCGGGTGTTCACGACCGCTTTCCCATCCTTCTTGAGGCCTCGGGCTACGGGTTCGATGTCAATGAGCGATTCGTCCAGGACCACAAGCAGGTCCGGTTCGTACACCTGTGACTTGATGCTTATCTTCTCGTCGTCGATGCGGGCGAAGGCCATGACCGGAGCTCCGCGTCTTTCCGCCCCGAAGAAAGGGAACGCATGGGCATGCCTTCCCTCGATGACCGCCGCCTCGGCAAGCGTTTGAGCGGCCATTACCGCCCCTTGACCCCCTCGACCGTGGAACCTGACCTCGAACATTACGAACCCAGTGTATTATGTGAGCGCGGCGTATATAATCATTGTAGCGGACTGGACGCAGAATATTCTCAGCTCTGTTCGGGGTCCCGAGCGTAAATCCAGAGCGAGAACAGGACCATGACTGCTGCCAAAAGTGCGAACAGCAGCCCCTGGAACTCCGGAGGTGGTAGTATCTCACCGACGGCATCGGACCATGCACCCGTCAGCAGGAGAACGCCGATGGTAGTGATAGAGGCGACCAATACCAACGTCGAGTTCAGGACCCAGGCCTTGCCTATCACAGTACTGACCTCCGGTCTAGTAACCCCCTTTTCCAGTAATTGCCGGGTGGTCCTCTCCAGACGTACGCCTTGACGCCATAACAAGGTACTAGCCGCCAGGACCACACCGTTCAGGGCGATGAGGAACGGCGCCGTGCTGGTGTAAACGGTGTACTTGTCCACGGGCAGTCCGAAGGCATATGACCAATCGATACCCGACATGTACAACAAGGATGGAATGTACAGCCCCCATCCAGCTATGATCACCAGCACCGACCAGCGACCTTCCAGTATGAGAAAGAGCAGTGCAATGAACATCAATATGCCCACGCCGGTAAGCACCAAGGGGTTGAGTGGTGATAGCAGATCGTGAAGGCCCATGTCAACGAACAGCAGGTTGCTGGAGAAGGTCCACCAGGAGAAGGCCAGACCGATCATGAGGCTGACGGAGACCGAGGGAGCGATCCAGGGTGAGCTTTTCTCCGCGCTCATGACCCGAACTCACCCCCGACCGCTCTGGAGGTCAATAGCACTTGGAAGAGGTCCTGCTCCCGGGGCTCCCAGGAGACGATCCGCACGCCCAACTTCTTGATACGTCCTCGGACAGGGGTCTCCTCCAACCCCCGCAACTGTATCCCCAGGCTTTCCACCTCGTCTCGGCTGGCAATGTTCTTAAGGTCCACGTCGATGAGCAGGAATCGAGACTTGGGACCGGAATTGCGCCTCAGTTCCTTAAATCCCTCTCTGAGCTCGGGCTGGCTGCCCCGATCGAGGATCGAGATGATGATGAACAGAGGGTTGCCCTGCTGCAGGTGACCCCGATGGCCGTGGACGAAACCGGTCAAACTGCCGGAGCTGCCCTTGACATCCGCCCGGTACAGCATATCGGCCAGCATGATCTTCTGACGCCTTCCGCCCTCCGGCAGCTGACACCGTCCCTGATGGATGAGCGCCGCGCCCACCAGACAGTTACGTTGCAGATAGAAGTCGGAGAGCGCCCGGGCAGCGTGCAGGGCGCATTCGAAGGCGCTCTCAGCCTCATTACCCACCCTCATGCGCTCAGAATCGTCCACCAGTATCCACACTTTACGACGACCTTCACGTTCGTATTCGTTCACCAAGGGACGCAGTGCTTCCACATCACCCGAACGTACCGTGGCCTTCCAATTGATGGAGCGGAACTGGTCCCCCCGCTGATAGTGACGTATATCGAGAAAGTTCGTGGTCTGGGCACCGTGAGAGCTCATGACCGACGCAGGCATGGGCATGCGCGATTCCAGACGTGGGTCCCTGATCTCCGACGCCCGCATGACCATCTGCTCCACATGCAGGGACCTTTTACTTCCCCAGACATTCTGATCGCTGGGAAAGAGTCCAGAAAAATGTATTCCCTCGCTCCTCACGTTGCCGATCTCGTACTCCCCGCGGCGCATCGGTCTTATGGTGTAGTTGAAAGGAGCGTTGAGAACCCCCCTGCCTTTCCAGAGAACACGTATGGCTTTTCCATCCCTCTGTTCGAAGGTGGGCGATATCGATTCCGCCAGAACGACCAGTCCCATACCGTGATCGATGGTCGTCTCCCTTTCCACCTTCAGATCGCGGCCCACGAAGAGCGCTCCCTTTTTGATCTCCCCCTCCAATCTGGAGACGCGCGGCCCAGGTATGGCTATGCTGAATGCCAGGAAGAACCAGGGTACCAACGAGATGATCATCAGTGCCATGTTCCCCAGGAACAGACCGGTCATCATAATGACCGCGATAGGGGCGATCCGGGCGGTCAGCGCCTTCCTTCGGGGGGTCATATGGTCACCGGCCGAAGTCCTTGGGCACTTCGACGCCCTTCAGGACCTCCTCGACCACCTGAGCAGGGGTTATTTCACCCTCCACCTCGTACTCCATCTTCAGGATGATACGGTGGGACAGAGCCTCCCGGGCGAACAGCTTCACGTCGTCCGGGGTGACGAAATCGCGGCCCATGATGGCAGCGTGAGCTCGGGACAGCTTCATCAGTGCCAAGGAGCCTCTGGGGCTGGAACCTGCCTCCACCGCGAAATGCTCCCGGGTCGCGCGGACAAGCTGGCACATGTAGGAGATGAGCACAGGATGCACGAATATTTTTTCCTCCACCAGGGCCTGCATCTCCACGAAACGTTCCTGACTGACCACCGGCCTCAGGTCCGCCACTGGATCTTCGCTGCGCCAACGCACCCGACGGTTCAGAATCTCCATCTCCGACTCAAGGTCCTTGACGTACCCGGTCCGCATGCGCATCAGGAAACGGTCCATCTGCGCCTCGGGCAACGGGAAGGTGCCCTCATGCTCAATGGGGTTCTGGGTGGCGATGACGAAGAAGGGGCGAGTGAGGGTCAGCGTAGTGCCTTCGATGGTCACCTGTCTCTCCTCCATCGCTTCCAGCAAAGCGCTCTGCGTCTTGGGCGGCGCGCGGTTGATCTCATCAGCCAGCAGGATGTTGGTGAATAACGGTCCCTGCTCCAGCACGAACTCCCCGCTCCTGGGGACCCATATCCTGGTCCCCAGAATGTCCGCAGGCATGATGTCGGGGGTGAACTGTACTCTGCTCCAACGGCAACCGCTGGCCTTTGCGAAAGATTTGGCCAGCAGCGTCTTTCCCAATCCGGGCATGTCCTCGAAAAGCACGTGCCCGTTGGCCAGGGCCGCGCTCAATGTCTTGCGCACCACCGTCTCATCGCTGACGAACAGTCCGCCAATGACATCTATGAACTCCCGTGACAAACTCTTGAACTCCTTGATCTCCACCGCTTCACCTTCCCGTTCCATATCTACTGTGATTCTCGATAGCTATTTCTGCTTGGTTCAGCACCGAGGACACGGTGGCTTTGCGGGCCTTCCGTCTCCCTTCCTCCAACCTCTCCGATCGCCAGCTAGGCCACAGGGCACGACGTGGTTCCTGATACCGCGTCACGATGCGCAGCACTGGAGCGGTCTCGCCCTCCTTCAAACCGTTCTCCAGCAGGACCCTGACCAACAATGCCACCAACCATTCCCTCTCCCCCTGCTCCACGAAGGTGCGAATGGGTGCGGAGAACTCCTCGACCCCCTCGGGGAAGACCGTCAGGGACCGGGGAGCCTCCATCGTCTTGAGGACGACCTCCTCCGGGAAACGACTGGCAACGAACTGTATACTGGCTACGATCAGGGCGCAGCCGGCGGTCAGCCCGAAGTCCACCATGATAAGCTGGTCCGGTCCTAT
>SPCU01000007.1 GCA_004525545.1 Methanomassiliicoccus sp.
AACACAGACGTTCATGGTCCAGGTATCGATCGAACACGAGGATCGATACGATGGTGGCATCCCCCATCAGGCGAATCGAATCGGTGAACAGATCGAGAGAGGAGGCCGGCTGGCGTTGCACCGACCCCGATTTCTTTACCGATTATAATGATTCGCCCATCATCGCGGTTAGCTCAAGATCCCTATGCGAGCAATTATCCGATGAGATAAAAAAAGAATTTTTGGGTCGTTGCACGCGTTCGCCGCACCATCAGGTGTGTCTAGATCTTCAAGCTAACCTTGAAGGTCAGGACGTTTCTTGGTTCGAAAATTCACTTCTTCAGCGAGGCCATGGTCTGCTGCGCGAACTGTCTCGCCTCTTCCTTGCCCGTGACGGTCAACGGCCCCTTCAGTCCGGTGACGCCTATGTGCAGCACGGCGTTCTGGACGTTGAGACCCTCGCTCTTGGCCAAGTCCCTTAGCTTGGGAGATGCTCCCCTGACGGCCCACTTGCCCATGCTCCTCTCGGCCATGTCCTCAGGTACGCCCATCATGGTGTCGAACATGATGATCGGTTGCTCCTTCCAGCCATGGGTCTTCAAGCCCTTGACGAAGTTCTTGGCCGCAGGGGTCATCTTGAACATACGTGTAGGAGAGCCGAGGAACATGATGTCCCCGTTCAGAGCGGGCTTGGCGTTCTCTCTCAAACTTACCAAGGCGATCTCGTTCCCATCGGCCTTTATCTGATCAGCGATCGCTTCAGCCACTTGCTTGGTGTTACCGTACACGCTATCATAAACGACAATGCATTTCATGGAACGATCTCATTTATTTCTATACATAGGATTCGATATTGGAATATCTAAATCGTTTCCCGTATGTTTATATCGGTCATCTGAACGAATCGCGATAATAATTCCCCCCCCGACATTAAGGAATATTTCTTACACAAATGCCGTTATGCCATCCATAATTCTTCTGAAACGATTATCTTGTTATCGTCCAGTCTTATTATATCGACGAAAATATATTTTCCCTTCGGAACTCCTATCTCCTTCAACTTTTTCTTGACCTCTCTCTTGGAATCCTCATTGTTCTCGCATTCAAGGGTACCTTGATATATTTCTCCAGCCCAATTTAATTTATATTCATATTTGAACATTCGATCAACTCTGTCAACGTAACATCACGAATGGGCTATTTTCAGATTTATTTCATTGCATTAGATGTTCCAGGACATCTTCATTTTGGAAGGGTTCGGATCCTACAGTTCTATTCGTGTTGAAACGCTCCTCATTTATCTCCCACTCAACCGAAAATGCTATTCCGTTGGATGTTTAGTGATCGTCCGGTTGACGTACTATCACCGAAGGCCGGTGGGACATGTATTGGGAACTCTTCATCATCCTTATGTATCGTGCAGTTTAATTCGATAATCATGCCCGAAATGACCTATTTTCGGTTGGTCCATCGAGCCATCGATCTCTATAATGAAGGTAAATTGGAGGAGGCCCTCCACCTGATCGAGAAGTTTGGGGATGTGGTAGAAGGCAATAGGGCACAAATACTCAACTTCAAGTGCTGCATCGCCAGCAGATTGGGACGAACGGAAATGGCCATGAATATCATGCGCGAGGCCATCGTCGGCACTGAATATTGGTATCCTTACGAATATCTGTTGCAGGATAATGATCTGAAGAGCATCCGGGACCAAAAGGAATTCACTGACCTGGCCGAGATCTGTAGAGAACGCGAGATCATAGCAAGGAAAGAGGTCCGGGCGGAGTTAAAACTTATAATGCCGCTGGAAAGATCATTTACGCAAAGCCCCTGGCTCATAGCACTACACGGAAACGGGGACAGCGTTGCACTAACGGAGAAGAACTGGCATTCATTGTTATTACAAGGTTATTCGCTGGCCTTCCCGCAATCGTCCCAGATCACATCCCATGAGACGTACACATGGAACGACCTTGAAAAAGGTCTTATGGAGATCAACAGCCATCTAAATGATCTTGAGAAAGAGCACGACATCACGGGAGGTGGGTGGGTCCTATCCGGATTCTCCGGAGGGGCCAGATTAGCACTTTATTCTGTATTGTACGGAGATCTCCATCCCAAAGGGCTCATACTCATCGCCCCCTATTTGCCGGAAATAAAAGAATGGGAGGGGATGGTCCGAAATCTTACCCGAAAAGGGTTAAAAATATGCGTTCTCTGCGGGGATCAGGACTCGATCTCATTCGAAGCCGGAAAGGAAGTTAAAAGGATTCTGGATGAGATAGGTATCCCAACGATGCTACAGGTCGTCGAGGGTCTGGATCACGACTTCCCCGATGATTTCGCGCAGCGTTTGTCGGAGATGCTCGAGTTCATCCATAATTGATGGATTCCTAATATGCTTCATGGTCAAAGGTCCGAGTTCTAAACCGTCCTTCATTGATTAATTTATACATTTATTGATAATAATATCGAGATAAATATCGTATTCTGGGGATGTTATCACTCAAAGACTACCTCGGTACATCCTCTTAAATAGTAGTGACATCATGGCAAGGTTTGTCCTGCATCCGAAAGGGTGTAGGAAAACAACAGTAGGTAGTTTAGTAATGTATGGAAACAGAGGTAATTCCGGGGGCTTCCGCCCCAGAAACGATGGGCCGCGCGAAATGAGCGATGTCGTATGCTCCGACTGCGGAGCGAAGACTCAAGTCCCTTTCAAACCGACTGAGGGCAGGCCTGTATATTGCAGGGACTGCTTCCAGAAGCACAAGCCGAAGGACAGGTTCTAAGCGTAGATATCAAACCACTTAGGGGCGAAGGCCCCGTTAAATTCCTTCCTGATATCTCGCAGGACAATATTTTATGGAACGATATGGAGATCAAACTGTGACTCCGTGTCCTTTGATAATTTTCTAATGTTCGGTCTCTTGATTCCTTTCTCTTATGGTTCCTCTCGTTAACAATGTGAACATATTTTTTAGACGGTCAGTAAAGTGGACCGATGTTCAGGGTAGGTTTACATTCTGATTTGGGCGGTTCGAACCTCTCACGTGTTTTTTGTTTCAAGGTTGTACTAAATCCATATTAGTTTATCTCATGTTTTTTATAATATCATTATCAATAAAGAGAATAATTAATAAATATATGTTCATTGAATATTAAACAGGTAATATCGAGGGGATCAAACATGGAATGCACTAAGGGATCACTAACATGCGCATTGATCGCAGCGATTATGTTGATATCCGTCGTTCCGGCGCTCGCACCGGGGGCGGCAGGGGCGGGACCGCTTCCCGCCTGGAGCACTTATACGATCTATAGTGTGGATGACGTAGGGAAATATTCCTCCATTGGACTGGATTCCAACGATTTCGTGCACATCAGTTACCACGACTCGACAAACGGCTATCTGATGTACACGACCAATAGGAGCGGCGTCTGGACCAACATCGCTCTGGAGACGGGGGCATACGCCGGGCAGGAAACGTCCCTGGCCGTCGATGCCAATGATCACGTCCACATGGCCTATTACAACTACCCGAACAGCAATCTCAAGTACGCCACCAACGAAGGCGGGGGCTGGGTCAAGACCGGCATAGACACCGCCGGGGACGTGGGGCGGTTCGCCTCCCTAGCCCTTGATTCGATCGGCAACGCTCACATCAGTTATTATGACTCCACGAACGGTGACCTCAAGTACGCCACCAACTCCGGTGGTAGCTGGGTCGTGTCCGTCGTCGACAGTATCAACGACGTGGGCTGGTACTCCTCCATTGCGGTGGACCATAACGACGTCGTTCACATCGCCTATTACGATAACACCAACGGGGACCTGCGCTACGCGACCAATCCAGGCGGCGTTTGGACCACTACGTCCATAGACACCGCAGGGACGGTAGGCGTGTATTCCTCCATTGGTGTGGATTCCTTGAACAAAGTGCACATCTGCTACTGGGACGCCATGACCGGATTCCTCAAGTACGCCACCAACGAAGAGATCGCTTGGAGCATCGAGCTGATCAGCGACACGGCCATCAACGGGATCTATACCGATCTCATCGTGGACGAGAACGATGTAGTGCACATGGTGTTCTACGATTCACTGAACGGGGACATCTGGTATGCCAATGATGCTTGGGACGGATGGACCCTCGGAGCGGTGGACACCACTGGCAACGTGGGCCGATATCCCTCCTTGGCCATCGATTCCCTGAACAACGCCCACGTCACCTACTACGATGTCACCAACATGAACCTGAGATACGCGCACCAGGTATTGGTGGCGCCGACCATCCCCCTGGGGCTCATGGCGGCCGCCGGGGACGACCAGGTCACCCTGAGCTGGACCGAGCCGACATGGGACGGTGGATCTCCCATCACCGGGTATAAGGTATACCGCGGAAGCGAAAGCGGTGCGGAGACCTTGCTGACCACCGTCGGCGACGTTAGATGGTACGAGGATACCACGGTGGTCAACGGGGAGACCTACTGGTACTACGTGGTGGCAGTGAACGCCATCGGCGAGAGCACCGAGTCCAACGAGGTCTCGGTCATACCAATGGCCTCTCCCGCGCAACCTATGGATCTGCAGATCATCCCTGGCAACGGCCAGGCCATGCTCACCTGGGACGCGCCCACCGATGATGGCGGTTCAACGGTGCAGTATTATGTCCTGTATCGCGGTCAGATCATTGGCGGGGAGACGCCCCTGTTGGCCGTCTACGGGTCAACATCCTTCCTGGACGCGGGATTGATCAATGGGGTCACCTACTGGTATTACATCACCGCTGTCAACGCGGTCGGGGAAGGGGCCGCGTCCAACGAAGTGTCGGCCGTCCCGATGACCCAGGCCTCCTCTCCAACTGACCTGCAGGCGATCGCGGGCTTGGACGACATCGGCCTAAGCTGGTCGCCTCCCGCATCCACAGGCGGTTCGGTCATAACCAACTACGAGATATATCGGGGTGTGACCAGCGGCAACGAGTCGCCACTGATCACCATGGGCAACGCCACCACCTATCTAGACCCAACGGTTGAGTCAGGGGTGAGTTACTACTATTATGTCACCGCGGTGAACGGTGCTGGTGAAAGCGTTGCATCCAATGAAGCGTCGTCGGTGATCGTGATTCCCCCGTCCTCACCATTGTCCTTGATGGCAATGGCCAGTGACAGATCGGTATCACTGACCTGGTCCGCTCCGTCGCTGGACGGAGGTTCCGCGGTGACCGGATATGAAGTACATCGCGGTAATGCTAGCGGTGGGGAAACGTATCTGACCACGGTCAGCGGCACGAACTACACCGATACCGGATTGGAAAACGGCACGGAGCTCTTCTATGTTGTCAAGGCCGTCAATACTGCGGGTACGGGCTCTGCATCCAATGAGGTATCTGCGATCCCGGCAGCCGTCCCTTCCGCGCCATATGACCTGCAGGCTTCAGCCGGCCCTTCGAGCATAACCCTCACTTGGACCGCCCCGACGGACGACGGTGGGTCACCCGTCATCGGCTACATGGTCTACCGCAATGAGGAGTCCGGCGGAGAGGAACTGCTGGCGACCATCGGTGCGGTCACCATATATCAGGATGACACGGCGCAGGTCGGACAGGAATATTGGTACTACGTCAGAGCGGTCAACGTCCTGGGCGAGGGGCCCGCCTCCAACGAGGCCACCACCATCATCCTGCTGGTCCCCTCTGCGCCTCTAGGATTACAGGCGGTCGCCGGAGATACCATGGTGTTCCTGAGCTGGACCTCCCCGTCGGAGGATGGAGGCACGGTCATCACAGGATACGAGATCTTCCGTGGCAACGTCAGCGGGGAGGAGACTTATCTCACCACCGTCACTAGCACGAACCATACCGACAGCGAGGTGCAGAATGGAGTCACCTACTTCTATTATGTCGTGGCCATGAATTCCGAAGGGGCTGGGGTGGCTTCCAACGAGATCACCGCCATGCCCATGGCCGTTCCCTCGAACGACTCGGTGCTGATCGCGGTAGCCGGGGACTCCCAGATCGAACTGGCCTGGACCGCTCCGTCCGACGAAGGTGGCGTGCCTATCTTAAGTTATGTCATTTACCGTGGAACGGAGGAAGGCAGCGAGGAGTTCCTGGTCGGGACAGGGGACGTCCTGAGCTTCATCGACGCTGGGTTGTCCAACGGCCAGACCTACTGGTACTATGTCACCGCGGTCAACCAGGCCGGGGAGGGTCCCGCTTCCAACGAGATCTCTGCGACCCCGTCAAGCGTGCCTGGCGCACCCCGGTCCATGCAGGCGTTGGCTGGAGCGTCGGTCATCACCCTGACCTGGCTGGCCCCGGAGAACGACGGGGGCTCCCAGATAACCAACTATCAGGTGTATCGGGGCATGCCAGGGGAGGAGGTTCTACTGAGCACCGTGGGCAGTGTTCTGACCTATGCCGACTCCGCCGTAGAGGTGGGGCAGGAATACTGGTACTCCGTGGTGGCGGTCAACTCCGCAGGTGCGGGAGCCATGTCCGAAAGTGCCTCGGCGATCATATTAGGCACGCCTTCCGCACCGCTCGGCCTGGAGGCCATCAGAGGACAGGACTTCGCGGTCCTGACATGGGAAGCCCCAATGGACGACGGAGGATCGCCCATCGTACTTTACTCCATCTACCGGGGTACGGAAAGCGGCGGGGAGGAGCTCCTGGTACATGTGGGCGATGTGCTGAGCTTCATGGACATTGAGGTGTCAGCCGGTTCCACTTACTGGTACTATGTCACCGCCAACAACTCTGCTGGTGAGGGCGAGGTCTCCTCGGAAGCGAGCGTCTCGCTGCAGTCGGTCGCCTCCGCCCCGAGCGACCTGGTCGCCGTGCCTGGCGATGGGATTGTCCTGCTGAACTGGACCACCCCGTCCGACGATGGCGGCGTTCCGATAACCGGCTACAAGGTGTTCCGGGTGAACGAGAGCGGCGAAGCGGTTCTGGTGGCCACCGTAACCAGCGCAGGTTACATGGACGAGGGATTGATCAATGGGGAGGCTTACGCGTACTTTGTGGTTGCGACCGACGCCATCGGCGACGGCGCTCCCTCCGAACCGGTCATCACCACCCCACAAGCCCCCGAGGAGGATCAGTTCGATTGGGTCCTATGGCTGCACATAATCCTTCTGATCGTCGCGCTGGTCCTTCTGACCTACTACTATGTGAAGCGCAAGAAGGAGGAGGACGAGGGATCGGAGAAGGAGGGAGGGGAGAAGGTCCAATAATCGATCAGGTGCGAACGGGGGTCCCTTACCGATGGCCCCCCTTTTCCAACCCCTTTTCATTTTACCTTTTTATCACGGAACAGGTGCCATATTTCAATTTAACATAATTGATCACGCTCGAAGAAGACCGGTCTCTCCTTGATCGTCCACCATGTCTGCAACATGATCCCCCATCCAATAAGACTGAGGACCATGCCGAGCGCCCATACCCACGGGCCGTCGAACAAGGGGGCCATCCCGTTCCCGGTAACGGTGACGGAAAGGAACAGGGGCACTATCATGGCGAAAAGCCGCAGCATGACCTTCCGGTCCTCCAACCCCCACATCATCAGCAGGGCGGCGGGCATGACGAAGTACACGAGCAGGATCTTTGGATAGAAAAGGAAGAACACCATCATCACCAGCGTTGCCCCCTGCCAGAGCGAAAGCTTTGTTTTGTAAGCGAGAAGGGTGGCGCCCCCCACTCCTGATAAGGTAAAGGCCACCCCGGCCCAGCCTGGAAGTCCCAATCCCAGTGCGTTCAGGTAATGCCAGGGACTGATAGATGAACCACCGGTCGGGGAGTCCGGGTTTCCCAGGAGGTAATAGCTGAAGGAAGGCAGTTGGTCTGGGAACAGTATCACCAAAGGCAGCAGGATCAGCATTGCCAGTCCTGCAAAGCCGATCAAGATGGCCACACGGTTCCTCCGGTCCGAATGAAGGAACATCCAGGGGACCAGCAGTACATTGAACATCTTGGTGAGGACGCCTACCAAGGAGGTGACGCCAGATGACCATCCCCTCTCCAGGTGCAGCAGGACCAGCGGCAGCAGGAAAAGGAAAGTGGTGACCGCTTCGTCCTGAACGCCGATACCGAACTCCATCAGACTGAGCGGATATGCCAAGTACGCCATGCCGGCCATCATGGCCATCCGCTCGTCATGTCGGCGTAATCCCAGATACAGCGTCAGTGATGTCAATATCGAGAAGACGGCGAAGTATAGCTGATAAGCAAGCGCCGAGCCTCCAACAAGCTGAGGCAGAACGAAAATGTACATGATGAGCGGCGGTGATTCCGAGTAGAAATCAACGTACGGTATCTTACCGTCGAGAATGGACTCCGCCCGTAAGCGGTAGAAGTCCAGGTCGGTAGGCTCACTGAGCACGTTGCCGAAGAACGGTCGTAATACCAGTGCATCAAGGGCTATGGTCATGCCGTAGAGCAGACATCCGATCAGGATGAGCGCCATGATCCGATGTCGCAGGTCCCCGGTCATGGTCCAATCGACCAATCCTCTGACCTTCGCCATACCGGCATCGACGAGAGTGCCGGAGGTCATATCAGTGTCTCCGAACGACTCAGCTCTTTCACCATGTCCTTCCCCGCTCAATGAATTACCGCCTACATGAGATTTTCAAATATATGATATAACGGCCAGACGGGATTGTTCATACTTATCGTTCACCCACTTTCAACGATCTTGCTCGATATGGTAAATACACCCGTGTCGCTAGGGGGTGTATGAACCAGAACACCTACGAAGGCAGTACAGCGGTCCGATCTCAGGACGGCAGGGCGAGCGGTCCTTGCCGATCATACGCTCCGATGCCTTTCGGTATGCAGGTGAAAAGCCCCATGGACCGCAGGAAGCGGCCTATTAGAAAATTGAAATAAACATTTTCCAGGTTTTGATCGCTGCCCGTGCGGTGGTAGAACGGGTCATCACACTTCCTTGCTAGGGCTCTCATAAGAGTGGTGGGAAATTAATATCGAGAAAATCGTTTATGGGAACATGACCCGATTCTGGATGGACCAACCTCCGCTGTTCGTTCATCGATTGGCTCGCGGGGAGTCCTTCGAAGGGCCACGGTTCGCCACCGTGGACGAGGGGGACGAGATTACTGTGGTATCGTCAAAGGCCGGGGAGGGAGCGGCCGGACCTTACGTGTGCATCACCATGGGCCCTTTCGATCTGGGTCTCATAGGATTACTGGCAAGGGCGTCGGCCGCCCTGATGGAGGAAAAGGTCCCTATTTTCGTTCTCTCCACTTACCGACACGATCACATACTGGTCCCGCTGGAGATGACGAGCAATGCCGTTAAAGCGTTGACCGATGCCGGCTTTTCAATAAGGAAATGAGACAAGGAATATTTACCGACATTCGATTATAGGTATCTATACGATGTTCATCAAAAGGGTCAGATCCGAGGGATTGGCACACATCTCCTACTTCCTGGAGTCGAACGGGGAGGCGGCGGTCATCGACCCCCGCCGGGACGTGGACGAATACCTGGATATATCGCGTTCGAGAGGGGCCAGGATCGTCCTGGTTCTGGAGACCCACCGCAACGAGGATTACGTCTCCGGGGCATTGGAGCTGGCCAACGCCACGGGCGCTAGCATATACCACGGGGGACAGCTGGAGTTCGGTTACGGCAATCCGTTGAATGACGGGCAGGTTTTCGTTCTGGGTGATCTGAAGATCACAGCCCTGCACACTCCGGGGCATACGTACGAAAGTCATAGCTACTTGGTGGCGGACAAACGCGGACCGTTCATGCTGTTCTCTGGTGACACCTTGCTCTCCGGGGACGTGGGGCGCACCGACCTGGCCGGTCCAGAACACGTTAGGGAACTGACCGAGATGTTGTATGAGACACTGCAGCGCCGTGTCCTGCCCCTGGGGAAGGAGATGATCGTGCTTCCTGCCCACGGCGCCGGCTCGGTCTGCGGGCACGCCATCAGCGACAGGGAGACGACCACCATCGGTCTGGAAATAAGGGACAATCGGGCACTGGCCCTTTCGCGCATGGACTTTATCATGGGCAAGATGGCCGAGGTAATGGAGAAACCGCCCTACTTCGAACGGATGGAGGCACTTAACCTTCAAGGCCCCATCATCCTGGGACCGTTGCCGATACCTCCATCGATGAGGCCCAAGCAGGTACAGGAGTCTCAGGGAGAGGGCTCATTGGTCCTGGACCTGAGGGAACCGCACAGCTACGCCGCGGCGCACATCCCTCGCTCGCTGAACGTGTGGCTTGAAGGACTTGCCGTTTACGGCGGGTACGTAATACCATACGGTCGCCCACTGGTCCTAGTGGCCGAGAGCCCAGAGCATGTTCGCACCGCAGTCAGATATCTTGTTCGTTTGGGTTACGAGGATGTCATCGGACAACTGCGGCATGGTATGGAGGCATGGATCAAGGGGGGACATCCGCTCTCGTCCCTACCCGCCTACTCGGTACAGGGGATCAGGGCAAAACAGTTGACCGGGGTAGATATGCTGCTTGTGGACCTCCGGGACCGGAGGGAGTTGGAGGACGGAGTGATCCCCGGGGCCAAGGTCCTGAATCTCGGAGAATTGCTCAAGCGA
This sequence comes from Methanomassiliicoccus sp., assembly GCA_004525545.1. GTDB lineage: Archaea > Thermoplasmatota > Thermoplasmata > Methanomassiliicoccales > UBA472 > UBA472. The sequence goes on from SPCU01000007.1 coordinate 10,577, forward strand.
TCTTCAGAACTGCCGGCGGATCGGGAGCTGGTTCTGTTCTGCGGCTCCGGCTACCGGGGCGGCATCGCCGCCAGCCTCCTAAGGAACAGCGGGATAAAGAACGTCAGTATCATGCTGGGCGGCTTCCAGGCCTGGAAGAGGAACGATTTCCCGGTGGAAAAGTTCAAGAACGAATGAACTTGAGATAGGCGATGCCATCCAATCGGAACATCTGGTCCAGCAATACGTTGATATCCGAGGCTTCGCCACTGAGCACCATCATGTTCATGCACTTGTCGTTGCCCAGGTGGTTGTGCACATGGGTCTTGATCAGCGGGTGATTGTCATGATATATATCGTGTATGGGACCAGAGGCGCAGGCGTCGTTGACCAAGATCAGCACGCCATCCACCAGCCCGGCCATCGAACGCCTCTCGTTGCTCTCTGCCATGAGGGTGCGCATGGCCGCCCGGACGGCCTCCGAACGGCCGGTGAACCCCAGCTCCTTCTGCAAGGTTTCGAGGTCCTCCACGTTCTTATCGGTCAGGGATACGCTGATGATCGGCATTTCGAATGGAAATGTTATTAACAACTATATAAGTTTATGAATATTCCTTAATAATGTAAAATAGGGTCGGTCTCCGCTCATGTTCGTAATGCCAGTTAGGTGAGCGATAATCCATATTTTAGCAATATAGAGTTCGGTCCATGCAATAAATTTAATAATTAAATTAGAAAATGCTATTAAGTAGCTCGATATAACAATGTTGGGAACAATGAACCGGAAGCAGCTCATTTTGGTGATCGTAGCAGTGATAGTGGCGGTCCTGCTCATCGTAGCGTCCGCACTGCTGAAGGGAACGTCCGGGGAAGACGACCGCGTTCAGGTAGTGGCCACCTTTTATCCACTAGCCTATATGGCCGAGAGCATAGGTGGGGAGAGGGTGACGGTCGCGTCCCTGGTCCCCTACAATTCTGAACTGCATTCCTGGCAACCGACACCTCAGGACCTCATCAAGGCCGATAAGGCCGACATAATTCTCTATAACGGCGGACCTGCCGATGCCTGGCTGGTCACAGATGTTCTGCCTTCCATAGGCAGCGATAACAAGTTATTGGTAAACACCACGATAGGAGTGGTGTTCATTCATGGGGGCGATGAAGACGACGGAGGGGTCGATCCGCACACCTGGTCAAGCCCGAACCAAGCTCGCATACAGGCGCAGAACGTTTTCAATGCATTGAGCGAGGCCGATCCCGAGGGCGTTGCTTACTTCGAGCAGAGGTTCACCGCTCTGGATCAAACGCTGGCACAACTTCACGATCAATACCTGCTTCTCGCTGAAAGCACCGTCTCAGCAATTATCGTCTCCCACGCCGCCTTCGGCTATGTGGCCCACGACTATGGATTTGAACAGCATGGCGTCATCGGCCTAAGCGCGGACGAGGAACCCTCGGCCAACGCCATCGCCCAGTTGGTGGACCTCATGCAGGACCAAAGCATCTACACCGTCTACGTGGACCCTGTGTACAACCAGGATTACGTTTCCATTCTCAATACGGAGCTGGAGTCCAGGACCGGACACGAGGTCCTTGTGCTGGACCTCTTCCTTATGCTGGGACCGTACGAGGACGTGGATTACTTGGGGCAACTGTCGCAGAACCTGATCAATCTCAAGACCGGGCTAGGAGTGGCCTGAGATGCCGGTCACGGGTCCTATAATAGATGTGCAGGACCTAACGGTCAAACGGGGTACTTCTGAGGCCATATCCAATGCCTCCTTCATCATTAACAAGGGCGATTACGTCGGCATCGTCGGTCCTAACGGCGGTGGCAAGACATCTTTGGTGCTTGCCCTGCTCGGACTTCTGCCCAAGGAATCCGGCAGCATCAAAATCATGGGGCAGGACATAGGGTCCTTTCATCAATGGGACAAGGTCGGGTACGTCTCCCAATTTGCCATCAACTTCGATTCCCAATTTCCATTGACCGTCCGGGAGCTGGTGGGGCTGGGGAGGATCAACCGGAGTAACATGGGGCGATTCCGCAACAAGGATGACTGGAAGGCGGTCAATGAGGCCTTGGACATCATGAGCATTTCCGATCTGGCGAACAAACGGATTGGCCGGCTGTCCGGGGGGCAGCGGCAGAGGGCCTTCGTGGCCAAATCACTGGTCAGCGAACCGGAGCTTCTGGTCTTGGACGAGCCGGTGACCGGTTTCGATCCCATCACCCAGGAGAAGTTCTTCATGCAATTGAGCAACCTGAACCATAAGAAAGGGCTCACCATTCTCATCGTGTCCCACGACCTGGCGGCGGTGTTCTGCCGCATGTCCAGGGTGCTTTGTGTCAACAAGGAGGTGCATGGCAGCGAGATATCAGAAGGAAAGGTCCCGGACGATGTGCTGAAGAAAGGATACGGCGAGCACTTCCACTTCGCCTTCCATCAGCATCAGTGCCAAGGGGTGTTCATCGATGAGCAGCTTTAGTCTCTTCGACCTTCCTTCCCTTTTCCAATACCAGTTCTTCGTACTGGCGTTGATCGGCGGGGTTCTGGCTGCAGTGGTGTCCTCCTGGATCGGTCTGTTCCTCATACTCAGGAAGGAGTCGATGTTGGTGGATGGTGTGGCCCACACCGCATTCGGCGGAGTGGCCCTCGGCCTGTTCCTAGGCATCGAACCCATGCTGGGCGCCCTGGCGGTCTCAACGGTGGCGGTCTACGCCATCACATACATGAGGCGTAGAGGTATGGCCCAATCCGATTCGGCCATCGCCGTCATGTTGTCCGTGGGCTTCTCTTTGGGCATCATAATCATTTCCATGGCCAACGGTTTCAATGTGGAACTTTTCAGCTACCTGTTCGGTTCCATACTCACCCTCGACTCCAATGACGTACTGGTACTGGTCGTCCTGGCGTTGAGCATCATCGGTTTCATGGTGTTCTTCTACAAGGAGATGCTGGCGGTGACCTTCGACGAGGACGGTGCCAAGCTCCAGGGCATTCCCGTACAAGGACTAACGATGACCTTCAACCTGCTTGTGGCGGTGACCATAGCCCTCAGCATAAAGGTCATAGGCATCATATTGGTGGTGGCGCTGATGGTGCTCCCTGGGTTGACCGCCCTGCAACTGCACCGCTCTTTCAAGAGCACGCTGATCGCCTCCACGGTCTTCGGCATATTCGCGTCTACGATAGGTATCATGCTATCCGCCCTGTTCAACGTAGCCACAAGCGGGGTCATCGTCTTCACCGCTGCCGGTGTGTTCCTGTTCGTGGCAGCATATCAACGGATAGCCTGAGGCCATATGTGGAATCAGAACGGTATAAATCAGATAGGTGATTGAATAAAAATTGCGCATTTATTGTAAATTATTTTAATTTATAACCACATTTTTGCAATATATTTGTATTTATTACTATTTTCAGTACCGTTAATGTAACGTTGTTGCGTAGGCCATCAACAATCATTATATACGGTCAATTACTGTTAGTGGACGGGGATTTCAATGGGATACGAAGAAATATTTCCACCCGTAGATAGCAAGTGGCATGGAAATGCCGCAAAGCGATTTGCAAGCCCCTTTGTGGATAACCCACATGACCGCATAGACGTGGACCCGATTATCTTGTCCAACGCCGCTGTGTCATGTGGCTATACTATAAGGGACTTCTATGAAAAGCCTGAGTTGGGTATACACTGCGTCGGCTATATCTCTCAACTATTTGACCTGCTACCAGTTACACACTGGTTCTTTTCGTTACCGTGGGTCACTGAATTGGGTCTGAAGCTGGTCTACAAGGAGACCTTGCCGCCGATTCCTACCGGACCGATATATTCGGACCCGGAAGACATCGACAAGATGATCGTACCCAGCAAGGAAGAGCTGATAAACAAGACAGGGACTCATGCGACTGTACCTCTGTTCTACAAGATCTATGACTACGTGGCGAAGAACCTTCCCATGACCTTGGTGCCGATCTCATATGGTTTCGACCTAGTGGGCGCGGCAGCTGAGATGGTGGGTGTGGAGAACTTCATCATGTGGACCTTCACCGAGCCGGAAGCAGCTAACAAGCTGGTTCGGAAGTACACCGACACCGCCGTAAATGGCGCTGAGGCGTTGGCCGACAAGTACGGTATGGCGATGTTGATCGTCGGGTCCGTGCTGGCCAACAACGATATCTTCAGCGACGAAACGGTCGAAGAGTACTCTGTGAAGAACATGTACTACTATGTGGACCAGTGCTTCAAGAGGGGCGCCGGACCTCAGGTGTTCTATCACCTGTGCGGTAACCATGAGACCGACTACAAGCTGTTCAAGGACGGCCTGATGTGGTCCCCGTTCACCGTGATACACGCTGGTTACCAGGGCAGGAACCCGTTCCCGTCCGGTCTGCTGAAGGAGACCTTCGCGGACAAGGCGACCTGTATGGGCTCGGTAGATACCAAGCTTATGATCGACCCCAACCCGAACAAGGTCTACAACCAGGCAAAGGAGCAGTTGCTCGCTGGCCGTGACTCTAAGAAGGGTTACATCCTGGGTACCGCCTGTGAGACCCCTCCGTACACCCTACCGGGACAAATGTTGGCCTTGGTCAAGGCGGCTAGGGACTTCGGTACCTACGGAACCTGGTGAGGTGAAAAAAATGCAAGTAACTATACCAGACAACGTTAAGGAACTGATTGCGAAGAGGGGCCTGAAGGAGTCCGACGTCTTGGATGTCGTGAACACCGCTGCCCAGACCAACCACTACCTGAAGAAGGGAACTGATGGTCTGGCCAAGAAGGTCATCGGTGACCTCACCGTGTACGCTTTGTGCGACCTTTCTGGCCAAGGCACTGCCGTGGTCAAGAGCGCCTACGCTCACAAGATGAAGCTGGGCAAGATCGTCAACGTCATGGGCGAGAGCGAGTGGAAGTCCGTCGACAAGGGACACGCCATAGCAACCGGCCACGTAGAGATCGAGTACATGACCGTCAAGAGGAACGGTCCCGCTCTGGTCTGCCCGGCCTGCAACGAGGCATGGGTCGAGGAATACCTCGCCACCAAGACCTTGGCTGCCGCAGAAGGTCTCTTCGAAGCGAAGCGCGCTTAAAACATTTTCAGGCCGCTAAACGCGGCCTTTCCTTTTCATTTTTTTCCAATGTGCGCGAGCGCCGTCCATTACTTGGCAAAAGTAGAATAGTGCCGCATGCCATTCACGTAAATTATTCCGGTGAACAATATGAGCGATATCATTGGTCACACTAACAGTCTCTGCCCCAAATGCCTGAAGACCGTCCCTGCCACCAAGGTCGCGGAGGACGACAAGGTATACCTGCTGAAGGAATGCCCAGAGCACGGCACGGAGAAGGTGCTTATCTGGAGGGGCGTGGCAGATTACGAGGACATGAAGAGGTACGCGGCGGTGCAGTCAAAGCCCCTGCGTTTGGCCGTCAAGGAGGACAACAATTGCCCGCAGATATGCGGACTGTGCCCCGACCATGTTCAACATACCTGCCTGGTGGTCATGGAGATCACCAATGGCTGCAATCTGAAGTGTCCAGTGTGCTTTGCCAGTGCCAATGAGCGATACAAGTTCAGCCCTTCTATCGAGATCATAAAGGGCATGTACCAGACAATGCTGGACTATGTGAATCACCCCATTTGCGTGCAGATCAGCGGCGGTGAGCCGACCATTCGTGATGATCTGCCGGAGATCGTCCGCATGGGCAAGGCCATGGGCATTGATCACATCGAGGTCAACACCAACGGCATACGATTCGCCGAGGACATCGAGTTCCTGCAGACGATCAAAGAGGCTGGTGTCGACTCGCTTTACTTCTCGTTCGACGGATTGCATGGTGACATATACAAACAGACCTGCGGCCGTGACATATTAGCTCAGAAGCTCAAGTGCATCGAGAACTGCGAGAAGGTGGGCATGGGCGTCACCTTGGTGTGTGTGGTCTCTCCCAACATCAATCTGGACCGGGTCGGCGAGGTCATCAACTTCGCCAAATCCAAGGTCCCGACCATCAAGGGGGTGCACTTCCAACCGATATCGTACTTCGGCCGCTTCCCCATCTCTCCCAAGGACGAGGACCGGGTCACCATACCCGATCTGTTGAAGGCCATTGAAGAACAGACCAACGGTGAGCTCATGGTGGACAGTTTCATTCCCACGTCCTGCTCCAACATCCACTGTGATGCCAAGTCGATGTCGGTGGTCATGGAGGACGGTTCGCTCTTCCCCCTTACCAGCAGGGCATTAGGTCCTCCTAAGGAGACCAATGCCATCGCCACCAAGACCAGGACGGAGATCTCCGATCTGTGGCGCTTCATCGAAGATTCGCTGAAGGTCGAGGACGAGGGTGAGGAGGTCAACGAGTGGGGGTCCTTCGTCGACCGGGCCAAGACCAATTATCTGACGGTGAGCACCATGGCCTTCCAGGATGCTTGGACGTCAGAGACGGAGCGTTTCCGCAACTGTTGCATTCACACTGTGACACCAGATGGAAAGCTGATACCGTTCTGCCTGTTCAATATCAACTCGCAGGAAGGCAAGACCCTTTACCGTCATGAGATGTGGTCAAAGTACAGTGAAAAGTAAGAAACGGGGGCAAGCCCCCAAAATATTTTTTTTAAATTATCTGGAGTTTCTCTTGCCGAACTGATTGTAATAGTTCCCCAAGATATTGTTCATGTAACTGGCCAGGTACTTTTCACCGTACTTGTTCTTGGTGATGACCTGGTTGATGGGGAACTCGGTGTCGCAATGCGGGCATCGTGCATATTTACAGTTCTGACTGGCAAAACGGCAGCCGCGGCAGGCGATGGCCCGGGACTGCATGAGGCTGAATAGCTTTCCGCAGTTAGGGCAATCGAACCGCCTGGTGGTGTTCATCAGTTCAGGGGTCACTCCAGCCCTTTCCAGCTCCGGTGTCAGCGGCATGTTCTTCCTCATCCCGCGTAACCACGCTCTTAATATATTTCTTTTCCCCCGTTTACGTTTCTATAAGACTTTATCGCTACTCCAGTTCCTTTCCATGTGCCTCCATCTCTGGAGGAAATATTACCGACCAGTGTAGGAATGGGCGGAAAGGGTGGGAGGAAAATGAATCGGTGGCCTTCATACCCGCCAACAACCTATCGATGATCTTTGGGGAAATGGCCATGACCAGCTGGTCATCTGGTACAAGTCCCCACATCCGGTCCCCCACGCAAGGTATGTCCATTACCATATCCTCACCCGCAATGACCTTGGCGATTGCGGAGCAGACCGAGGATTGACCGGCGATGGTTCCTCGCAGCACCCGCCCTTCCGCGTATTCGTACCCCAGCAGCACCTTCAAGGCCTGCCCCGGGGTCATATAGGCGACCACCGCATCTGGCTCCACTGGTATCAGGTCCAGAGGGCCCATTAGAAGGGCGTTGTACCTATGCCCTTCGTTGCCCAACATGAATATCTCGTCCTGCAGGGCCTTTGCCGCCTCATCATCCTTGGTGAAAGTTCTATTCAGCTCTCCTTTGACCAATCTCTCCGGTGTCTGGCTCATTCCTAGACAGGCCAGGCCCCATCGGCACTTCAAACTCTGGGTGGTGGATACGCATACACCATCCTCTCGATAATGTCGAGCCAGGGCCGCCATGTGGCAGGTGGCCGTCGAACGCAGGTTGCGCCCCCCCTGAACCGCCAAGGCATCGGAGGCCTTCTCGAACAGCTTGACCCCAATGGGATAGGTCCCTAGGTTCAATAGTGAACGGAACTCTCTGGCCTGTCTCGCCCGCTCCACATCTGGCATGACCCACTGATGTCCTTTTTAATTTAATAGCCCTGCGGTTTGAAACAAATATATGCTCATTAGAGTATGTGGACGAAGATGAGCATCAAGAGCCGCATCACCATCGCTTACGCCCGTACCAAGCTCTCCTCTCGGAAAGTGGCCGAAGGCGTTGAGAACCCCTTGCACGACTGGGTTGAGCTGAAGGTGCGAAACACCTTCAAGCAGGACCCGGAATTCAGAAAGGCATTGGGCAGAAGTTCCTTGGACGAGATAGATCGGAAGGTCTTCGAAGAATACCAGCTGTATCGATTCCGCAAGCAGTTGGCATATGTGATGCAGAACAGCTACTACTATCAGAAGAAGTACGGTGAGGCCGGTGTGGTCCCCGAGGCGATCAGGACAATGGATGACCTGAACAAGGTGCCATTGACCGAACCGGACGATCTGGCCGAGGAACCCTTCCTTTTCCTCTGCCAATCACAAAGTAAGATAGCTCGCACCTTCTCGACATCTGGAACGTCCGGAAAGAACAAGCGCCTGTTCTACACCCGCGACGATCTTCTGAACATCATCGACTCCATTGCCGCAGCCCTGCGTTCCGCCGGGCTTCTAAGCAACGAGACCCTCCATATCATGTTCCCGGCGGTGGTGGCCTGGGACCCCAGCCTGATGCTTGAGGGGGCTTGCAAGGTGGCCGGCCTAAAATCGGTGGTATGTTCCGAGGTGGACGTTGATGAGCAGATGAGGGTCATGAAGGAGAATCAGGCCCGGGTGATAATCGGTCTCACATCCTTCATTTATCGAATCACGATCCTGGCCCGGGAGAAGTACGACCTCCGTTCTTTGGGCGTCAAGGCCATCATCTGCTCATCCGAGCCGCTCTCCGAGGCCGTGCGCCGGGAGATGGAAGGGGCCTGGGGGTGCAAATGCCTAAGCCAGTATGGCATGACAGAGATGGGATTGGCCACCACGATCGAGTGTCAAGAACAAGCAGGATTGCACATCAATGAGGCCGATTTCATGGTGGAGGTCATTGACCCAGACACCGGGAAGCGCCTTCCACCGGGCAAGGAGGGAGAATTGGTATGGACCTCTCTGAGCTTCCAAGGCTCACCTCTTTTGCGTTACCGTTCCTACGATATATCGCATTACATCGAACCGCCCTGCAAATGCGGTCACTCCACCGTAGGCAAGATCGGCAAACCCAAGGGGCGTCGGGACTCAGCGACGAAGATCGGTCTGGGAAAGCATATTTTCCCGGTGCTGTTCGATGAAGCCATAATGAATGTCCGCGGGGTGCTCAACTACCAGCTGGTGCTCGATAAGCCCTCCTTCAGGGACCGTCTTCATTTCACAGTGGAGTTCAACGGGGACATAGAGCAAGGTAAGGTGAATGTGCTGGAGGCCATTCTGGCATTGGAGGAGATCAAGAGCGGCCTGGACAATGACCTACTAGATCCCATTGAGGTGGAGATGAAGGAGGTCTCCAATGATTTCACCCCCAAGATGAAGCCCATTGTTGACAAGAGACGTAGGTATGATAGTTAGATCGCATCTGGGCAATGATCGTTCTCAAATAATGATCATAAGGTCGGTTTGAAATCTCCTGAAAAACAGATATACTCTTCGAGAGAATAGAATATAGATTACTATGGCCGAAGAAAAGAAAGGCAAGGTAGAGGAGACCGCCGAAAAGAGCGGCGAGGTTGTTGGAAAGGGGCTGAAGAAAGGCTGGGGAGCAGTCAAGGATGTTGGAAAAGGGGTCAAGAAAGGGATGGGTGGAGAAGAAAAGTAACCGAACGATATTACGTCTGGCAATGATTTTTGAGGGATCCGCACCCTCTTCATTTTTTAATGGTACGGTAAAGTAATAACAAATGGTCATATTGATCGGCACCCGTTCAAAAAGGTCCATCTACCGGAGGCCCTTTGCATGACAAGGATTATCTAGGTTTCCTGGAATCGGCCTGGTGATGAATGTAGGGGTCATTTCCGTTCAGGGCGCTGTTCCCGAGCACCTCCTAATGTCCCAGTTAGCATTGGATGAGCTGGGGAAAAAAGGACAGGCCATCGCCGTAAGGCGATTGGACGAGCTCAGGTCGGTCGATTGTCTGATCATCCCCGGCGGCGAGAGCACGACCATCTCGAAACTGTTGCGTAAGTTCCAGCTTTTCGATGAAATAGTCGACATGGGTCGGAACGGCACGCCTATCATGGGCACCTGTGCCGGCTGCGTTCTGCTGGCCAAGAAGGGAGGTGAGCAGGCGGAAAAGACCGGGACCGAACTTCTTTCACTGATGGATATGGCGGTGGACCGCAACGCCTTCGGCCGGCAACGGGAATCGTTCGAGGCATCGCTGACGGTAAACGGATTAGAATCTCCCTTCCCTGGAATTTTCATACGTGCCCCGTTGATCACCAAGGTCTGGGGTGACTGCCAGGTGCTTTCCCGACATCAAGGCGAGGCGGTCATGGCTCGGCAAGACAATCTGCTAGCTCTATCATTCCATCCCGAGCTGACCACGGACCCCCGAATGCACCAGCTACTTTTCTCGTTAGTATAAAATCTTCAGGCGATCCCCTTAGCCGCGTGGATCAGTTTTTTAAGGTCCTCGCCCAGCTCACCGTTCTCCACCACAGTTCCGGTGACCACGATATCCGCTCCGGCCAGGCGCACCCGCTCAGCCGTTTTGGCATCACGAATGCCGCCACCGATCAACAGTGGGACGGAAATGGACTTCTTCACCGCGGTGATCATTTCCGAGGGCACCGGTTCTGGAGCGCCGCTACCAGCTTCCAGGTAGACAAGCTCCATGCCCAAGTACTCTGCAGCCAGGGCGAAGGCCGCGGCGGTCTTGAGGTCGTTCCTAGGAATGAGCTTGGCCATTCCAACCTCTCCAACCTTCATTCCCGGTTCTATGATGATATACCCCATGGACAACGTCGGGACGCCCAGCTTCTTGATGATGGGGGCGCCTTTCACCTGCTCCCCTATGACGTGGTTCACGTTGAGGCTGTTAAGCATGCTCATGAAATACATGGCGTCGGCGTGTTTAGAAAGAGCGTGAGCTCCGGAGGGAAAATAGATCACCGGCAGCGAAACCTTCTTCTTGATGGCAAGTATCGTGGCGTCCAGGTTCTCACTGGTCACGTCGGTGGAGCCTCCGACCATGATAGCATCTGTGCCCATCCCCGCAACAATGGCGGCCATCTCAGCGGCGCGCTCCGGGCTTTGCTTCGCCGGGTCCAGCAAGGTCATGTGCATGGTACCCTTCTTCACCTTCTCTATGATGTATTCCTTAACGTTCACAGTAATCCCCCTACTAGGAAGGCAAGCAGGGCCAACAGCATGCCGTATTTAGCCATCTTCTGTCCTTTGGTCGGGTTTCGAAAATGAACTATGGAGCAATATATAAACGTTGCATCGGCGAACAATACCCCGCCTAGGTACCAGATGCCGAAAATACCGTCCAAATATGGCAATGGGCTCAGGCCTACGGCGATCAGGAAGGATGCACTGGCCAGATACCCAGCGTTCCTCGCCCCTATCTTCTTGGGAAGTGTCAACCGGTCGAAGTCCCCTTCCATGTCCTCGATGTCCTTGATGATCTCCCTGCCCAGAATGGCCAGGAATGCCAGCAAGGCGATTATGTAGGTGCGCTCCATCATACCGACGATGGCCCCGCCTAGCAGGAACAGCATCCCCGTCAGCAAAGCGATCTCCAAGTTACCGGTAAGGGCGTCCTTTTTCAGTCGCACCTCATACGTGAGCATGAGCATGATTGCCAGGGCCACAATGATCGTGGATTCCAAGTTCAAAGCCAATGATGCAAAGAAAGAGATGAGGAAGCAGGCGATGGAAATATTAAGCACCTGTTTCGGGGTCATCCTTCCAGAGGGGAGCGGCCGTTCCGGGTGAGCAAGTTTATCCACATCGCGATCGGTGTAATCGTTCAGGGAATTACCACCGGCTATGAATGCGAATACCGCCAGCGAGGCCCAGGCGATGGGCATCCAATGTTCCAGTATTCCCGTTCCGGTAGCTATGAGCACCCCTATTAGCAGTCCGAGCACTCCCATAACGGCGTTGCCGGTCCGGAAGAGCTGAAATAGTGGAATCACAGGCGAACATCGACATATCTCTAATAAAGATTTAGCGGGGGTCCAGGCACTAATTCCATTAAATTGACCCAGTCTTTTAGCAACAAAATATAGTAATAATCCTTCTTGAAATAGGGCTTCCATGGCTTCCCCCGAACCAGCGGCCGAAGTGGAATCGATCAAAGCCGCCGTTTCCAAGTATTTCTCGATCTATGATGTAAAGGTCAGTTACGAAGCCCTATCATTCTACATCTCTCCGGACCTGAAGATGCTGGAGAAGAACTTCAACAAGCTACGTTCGGAGTTCAAGGAAAAACGCTTGATCCCGGTGCTCAAGTACCAGGGCGGAGAGTACACCATCAATGTGGTCAAACGGCCTGAACAAAGGACCCGCGGTCTCTGGGTCAATGGTACTTTATTGGTCATTACACTAATCACCACAATCTTCGCCGGGGCTGTTCTATGGGCAAGTTACGACGGCAACAATGATCTGATGCGTTTGGACAACTTCCTTTTGGGGGGACTGTTCTTTGCCGTGCCCCTTATGGCCATTCTCGGAACGCACGAGGTGTGCCATTACCTTGCGGCCAAGAGGCATGGCGTGGCCGCATCGTTGCCGTTCTTCATTCCCTCGATACCACCGCTTGGTACATTCGGGGCGTTCATATCCATGAGGGACCCCATTCCAGACCGTCGTTCACTAGTGGACATCGGCATCGCCGGTCCATTGGGAGGTCTGGTAGTCACTATCCCGGTGACGCTTATAGGATTGTGGTTGACCTCGCTCGGAGACCCCTCCAGCGGCATTGTGGGAGATGAAGGCGCGATCGCCATAATGATACAACCGCTATACGCCCTGCTCGCTCTTTTCATCCCTCTGGCAGAGAACGTTCCCCTGCATCCCACGGCCTTCGCCGCCTGGGTGGGTTTCTTGGTAACTGCGATCAACCTGTTGCCGGCCGGACAGCTGGACGGTGGGCACGTAGCACGCGGTCTGTTAGGTGACAAGTCCAAGTACCTGAGCTATGCCACAGTGGTCATGCTCCTTGTTCTGGGGCTGTTCTACACCGGTTGGCTGATCTTCGCTCTGCTCATCGTATTCCTGGGACTCAAGCACCCCGCCCCCTTGAACGACGTGTCCAAGCTGGACGGTAAAAGGAAGGCCTTAGGCGCCCTGACATTGGCGATATTGCTGATCACCTTCTCCCCCATCCCCTTGATGGAGATCACTCCCGACCACTCTTTCACCATAGATGTTCCCGGAGGGAACGAGACCACCATTATAGCAGGTTCCTCGACCTACTTCATAATGTACATCAACAACACTGGCAACACCAACCTCAATATTACTATGGACGTCATGCAGGTGCCCAACGATTGGAGCGCCTCGTTGTATCTGCAAGGTCATTCAGGGGACAATTCCACAGATCTGCTTGAGATTGTTATTCCATACGATAACGGTACGGTGGTCGTATTGAAGGTCACAATTCCCATGGACGAAGATAACATTTCCCGTGAGCTATTGGTGGAGACCGTATCCCTGACAGCACAAGGGGCGACCTATCTGACGGATGAGCAGACCTTCATCATAATGGTCGAGTGAACAGGTGGTAATATCTTGTCAGGGAGCGGTGTACCCGCTGCCTGTGAACTTGCATCAGTTCCAACCCTTCCGCGGCGATCTCTCGGGGGAGCACCAAGCCTAACCGGCCCCCGGGAACCAATGACTCGGTCATGGCATTAAGCCCCCTTTCGTAGAGACCATTTATATCCTCTTTATTTGTGCTTGCCGCTCGACCATAGGGGGGATCGGTGGCAACGGCGTTCACGTCTCCAAATTTTTGGTGGATGTCGCCGATGTCGGAGACCTCCACCACCGCTCCGCTAACACCAAAATGTTCCAGATTGCGTCGGCAACCATCCACCATCAAAGGGTCAATGTCCGAGCCTATCGCCTTCATTCCCAGGAGGGCGGCTTCCAGAACGATCCCGCCCGTCCCACAAAAAGGATCAAGTAAGGTCTCTCCCCGGCGCACTCCTGTAAGGTTCACCAAAGCCCGAGCGTAACGGGGATGCAGGGATATCGGGGAGAAGTAAGGGCGCTCTGCCACCTTGCGCCGGTCAAACTGCTTACGATCGATCTCGAACTGACCTAGGAAAAAATGTACCCGATCGGAAAGCAGAACCCTTAAGTTAAGATCAGGCGAGGTCAGATCGATAGGATGTTCTTTGGAGAGCGCGTGCCCGAGCTTTTTTACCAGTTCGAAGGTGTCCACCTCAGGGTACTGCCCTTCTACTTTTTTTATCCGGATGCACAGGCTGCCGCGGGGCAGGGGAAGGTCAACCGCGGTCTTCTCCAACCGTTCCAATGACGAGCTTCCCAGGTATCGACCTAAACGGTGGGTCAACGCCAATCGGTCGGAGACCGCTTGTAAATGGTCAGGTTGACACTCGACCAACAGAAAACCAGGCCCCGAACCCATTTGACAGAAATCAGGCGATTCCGCTCCCAGACAGGCCAAGGCCTCGGCCTGGGGCAGTGTAGGATGTTCACCCGAAAGCTCAAACAGGACCGGTTGCCGGGGCATGTTAGCCGATCAGTCCCTGACGCCTTCCTCGGTCACGTTGAAGACCACTTCGGCCTCGGGACGGTCGGGAGAGTCTATCAATCGGGCGATGCGCCGAGATCCCTTGCTCTTCCTCAGGTACAACCGATAGGTGGAGGCGTGACCAACGATATGTCCTCCTACTGGCCTGGTCGGGTCCCCAAAGAACGCGTCAGGTTTGGAGGAGACCTGGTTGGTGACGGCAATGACAGCATTGTTGACCTCAGCGAAGCTCAGCAGCTCGTGCATGTGCTTGTTCAACAGTCCCTGCCTCTCAGCCAGAGTCCCCCTCCCTACGAACTCGGCTCGGAAGTGGGCGGTAAGCGAGTCTACGATCATCAGACGTATGGGATACATCTTGCAAATATCCGCTGCCTTCTCCACTAGAAGCATCTGGTGGGAGGAATTGTAAGCGCGGGCCACGTGAATACGCTTCAGCACCACTTCGGGATCAAGATCCAGGGCGTTGGCCATCTGAACGATCCTTTCCGGACGGAAGGTGTTCTCAGTATCGATTATGACCACGTCTCCGTCCAACCCCCCCTTTTCTACGGGCAATGTGGCGTTGACCGCCAATTGGAAGCATATCTGGGTCTTACCACTGCCGAACTCACCGTAAAACTCTACAATGGACTGGGATTCCAGACCTTTACCTAGCAGTTCGTCGAATGCTTTGGAGCTGGTGCTCAAACGGCTAAGATTTCGCCGCCGCTCTAAAATCACGTCCCCCGGCTCGAAACCACCGACATCGGCGGCCCTCTTGGCAGCGTCAATGATCTTCAAGGCGGTGGCCTCTCCGATATCGCAGGCATCGGCCAAGGTCTTGGGCGATTCTACTGCTATGGTCATCAGATTGGTATATCCCGCTTCTCTCAGTTTATCGGCAGTTGCAGGTCCTACTCCAGGCAACTCTTCAATGTTGACGCTAGCCATGACTACACCTATCCTTCCTTATCCCCGAGTATATTAAAAAGGTGTTTGGGAGATGGTCGAAAGTGTTCCGACCAAAAGCAAGATGGTCACCTATCCTTTAATGGTTAGTTATTACAATTCAGCTTCTCCCTTATCAAAAGGATTTATTACTGAGTTACGATAAGGGGAATCATGGCCCAGAAGAAAAAAAAGGAGCCAGAGATCAAAGAGGAGTATACCTTCATAGCTCCTGACTTCAACGAGAGAGAATTCTTGGAGAAAGACCTGTCTGGAACCAAGGCCGTGCTGTTCAGTGCAGTTTTCGCTATCCTATTCGGTGTAGTGGCATACTTGACCACCGGAATCGGCTGGGCATTGGGTTTGATGTTGATAATCGTAGGCGCTTTTACCCTGAGGTATTTATTCAAGGTATTACCAATTAACATCAGTACGGTAGAAAACAAGACCTGGATCGGAAACGGTGTGATGTTCTTCTTCCTTGCATTGGGCATCTGGATAATTTTACTGAACCCTCCGTTCGGTGACGCCATCGATCCGCAACTCAATGACCTTCAAATATGGGCGGGGGACAGTCAGCTGACCAACTTCAACAGCGTGCCCTTGAACACATCGGTGACCTTCAACATCACCGCAATGGACAACGGCAACCTGAACTCGGTGCAGTTCAAATTGTTAGGTGATACACCGCAGACTTGGAATATGACCATTGGAGAAGATGGTCGTTGGGAACATACGACGATCTTTTCTCAAGCGGCCACCTACAACTTCATGATCACCGCCACGGACGATGCTGGCAACTTTGAAACACTTCAGCGCAGCATATTGGTGGTCTAAACCCTCCAATTCTCTCTTTTATCTATTATTTTTGACAACACCGGAAGGTTCCCTGTCCGATACACCTTCGGCCCAGAGCAGCAGCGCATGCCGTCCAAGGATCGGAAGTCGTTGCCTAGGGCAGCATCACTGCCCTTTTGTTCGATCAAGGCAGCGGGATCACAGAACTCCCGTTGAACGTAAACAACCCATCGCCCCTCGCTCAAGAACGGTTGGCTCAATCCATTCTCGCGCCATTTGGCCAAAAACTCATCGGCATTGGCGGTCCAGGCCGGGGGGCCTTGGTGCAGTCGTCCGACTGGTAATGCATCCCTTTCCAGCTCGAAGGCAACGCGCACGTCCTTCCCCGCTGCATACGAATGGTCCATGACCTTGAACTCGTAGGCTTCCAGGAGCTTTCGTAGGCCCAGGGCGCTACGTTGAAGCTGTGGGAAGAGGTTGTCATCAACCAGGTCGGGGCGGTTCAGCACTACCACTAGGGGATGGGTCCCTCGCGCCGTGAAGGTCCTTTCGACCTCGGGCATAGGCCACGGCTCTCTTTCCCGGGGAAAGAAGAAGCGAACGTCCGGAGAGGCGTAATATTCTCGGCAGGCGTGAATGAACAAGCAGAAGCTATCTAACGAAAGGGCCGAAGACACATTGCGTTTCGCATCCACCGGGTCGGCAAAGGTCAATGGGCTGTTCCCCCCGCCGTTGGCTGCCCCATCGACGTCCAAGATCAGACCTGGACGCCAATCCAATGCAGCCTTTACCACTCCAGAAAAGTCTTTGAATGTCAAAATGAGCAATTCGGAAAGATATCCCGAGAAACCATGGACCCGGGCTTCCGCGCCATAAACACCCACGCCTTTCATGAATTTTTTCAATAAGCGTACCTGATCACGCTGTCCTTCGATAAGTCGCTCCAGGACATAATGGGTGTGGAACGGTGTGCGGTCCACCGCCGAGCGTAGCTGTCCGGCATCGGCAACCTTGTAGCAAGGGACCAGGTCCACTTCGAACCCCTGGAAGGTCCCATGGGTGTACGGGTGCTCCGCGTATCGTCTCTCCCCTCCCAGTACTTCTTGTCCAATACGCAGGCCTAAGCGCTCTAGCTCCCTACGCTCAACGTCCACGGGGAACTGTATGAAGATATCGATGTCCGGGGTTCCGACAAAAGTTCCCTTAGCCACTGAACCTACTAGAATGATCTCCAATGGCGATCCCGTTCGGGATATGGATACCTCTGTTAGTCGAACCAGTTCACTGATCGCCTTATCCAATCTTTCTTCGACCTCTGTGCTTGGTCTAAGCTGGCGTATCAGTTCTTCTTCCAAGGACATCATTTGGGCATAGTAGGAATGGATTATCTTTTTTGGGATAGAAATAGCGCAGCGGGTCGGTTTGGTGGGGATTCGGAATTAAAAAGGGTACAAGCCACCGACCCATTGCGCTGCAAACTATTCTATGTAAGCACTACTATAAGAAGATTACCAAAAAGTGATCAAATCTATCAATTTCTTCTTACTCGTATGATCTTACCCAGCTGTACCGTCATCAGGTCTTCTGCAGCTAATGTTCGGACTCCCGTCTCCTTCTCTATTATAGCCGCCTGCTTTTCCGCCCCGGCATGAATGATCTTAGCGCCGAAGTGGTTCAATATGGCCATTTCAGGCCTTATTTCCTTCACCATCTCCAGGGCGTCCTCGGTGCAAAGATGGTTCGGTATACGAGCCCCCCACGGTCTAGTAAGTGGCAGGATCAGTATGCGGCTCCCTTCCTGGTGTTTTAGCACCTGATGGTCAAGCTCGGTATCGCTTACGTATGAGACCAGTCCTTCTCTGGTCTCCATGGCGAAACCAACGCCTGTGGGATCGCTATGCTTGGTGGGAGTGAACCGGATGCGCATGTCGTTCAATTTCACTTCACCTCCAACCTCGGCCATCTCGATGCGGTTAAGTAGAGATCGGTGATATTTGGACACCGCCGGCCCGTGAAGTTGATGACCTTCTAGGACCGAACGGCTGGCCAATAGTGTCCCCCGCTTTTTTAGCCCGCCACGGGACATGCCCTCGATCATCACTTCAGCGTCGGTGTAGTGGTCAGGGTGACAATGGGATATGAGGACGGCTTCCGTTCTGGCCGGATCGAGCTTCATACGATGCATCTGGTGAGCCGCTGATGGACCAGGATCGATGTGCATGTTCAGATCGTCCATGACATAAAGACCTCCGGTGGCCCTTATCTGGTATATGGTCGAGAATCGTCCACCGCCAGTGCCTAGGAAGATCAATTTTGTCGCGGTCCCACCCCTGTTACATCTACAATAACAATGAAACTCCACATACGGTCATGGGCCATCAATCTTGCCCTTCCCCTGCATATAATTATTATCGGGAGATGATGTTTCACAGTCGATGGTCAACAGTGTTCTAATCAAGAATGGGGTCATCGTCACCCAGGACCCCAAGCGGCGTGTGTTCCAGGGAGACGTGATGGTCGAAGGAGGCCTCATCACCGAGGTGGGGGTCGTAAAGGGGGGAGCTGACCAGATAATAGACGCCGATGGGGCGCCGGTACTTCCAGGCCTGATAAACACCCACGCCCATGTTGCCATGACGGTCATGAAAGGGTTGGCCGACGACCTGCCGTTCCCCAAATTTCTAGAGCGGGTGTTCGCCATCGATTCCGACCGTCAGCAGCAGGACCTTCTTGCCGGATCACGCTTGGGCTGCTTGGAGATGCTGTTGGGCGGGACCACCACATTCGTTGATCTTTACTATTCCCAGGATATTGTGGCCAAGGCGGTCAAGGAGGTCGGGATGAGAGGGGTGCTATGCTGGGCAGTGCTTGACCAGGAGTTTACCACCCAACAGGGGCTGCCACTGGATAACTGCAAGCGCTTTCATGACCAGTTCGCAGAAGATGATAACATCATCCCCGGAGTAGGACTGCAAGGCGTCTATGTGTGCTCGGAGGAGACCTTCATGAGGTCCAGGGAGTTCTCCGATCTCACTGGTGCCCTTATGACCTTCCATCTGTCCGAAACGAGGAAGGAGGTCTACGATCACAAGGCTAAGACCGGGATGCGGCCGGCCGATTGGTTGGGATCGATCGGTTTCCTAAACGAACGATGCCTGGCCGCCCACGCCGCCTGGCTGACCATCAACGAGGTACGGACGCTCGGCCGCGCCCACGCATCCATATCCACCTGTCCAGTGTCCAACATGAAGCTGGCGACGGGCGGGGTGGCCCCAATTCCGGAGATGCTCCATGAAGGGGTGAACGTGACATTGGGGACGGACGGGTCCACCACCAACAACTCCTTGGACATGTTCGGTGAGATGAAGACACTGTCGTTGCTACAGAAGTCCAGCCGCTGGGACCCAACAATCGTTACCGCTCAGCAGGCGCTTGACTTTTGTACCGTCAACGCCGCTCGGTCATTAGGTATGGAGGCGGAGATCGGTTCGATCGAAGTGGGAAAGAGGGCGGATCTGGTCATCATGGACCCCCGGTCCCCCGGGCTGAGGCCGCTGAGCCTGGATAATGCGGTGTCAAACTTGGTCTTCGCCGGTACTCGTGGCGATGTAATGACCGTTCTATGCGGCGGTAAGATCGTGGTGAAGGACCGGCGGTCATTGACAATGGACGTGGAGGAGGTCATCAAGGATGGACAAAAGGCCATGGGCCAGCTGTCGAAACGGTGATGGGGGGAAAAGTGGTCCCGACTCCCGGATTTGAACCGGGCACCTGCTGATATCGGCGGCTGAGGACCGGCATGCCGGGATCCCACTACAGTCAGCCGCTCTAGCCAGACTGAGCTAAGTCGGGTTTCAGGCTCCATATTACAGATACCGTATTTATCAATTATTGTATGCGCTTAACATCAAAGATGACGAAAACAATCATCTGGTCATTATTATTGGTCACTAAATTGTAAAAAAGCATTATATATGGATTATGACATTGTATTGTCAGACAAAAGAGGTCTAACCGACCTCTATGTCAGGAAGTAACGATGGAAGAAGGCGACCTGGAGAAGGTCACACTGAGAATACCTTCAAGGCATATCCGAGCCCTGGATTTCCTTGTACAGGTAGACGATTTCCCCTCCAGATCAGAAGCCATAAGGGCGGCCATCAGGGACTTCATCTACGCCCGCCTAGAACTGGTCACCGACAAGCTCCAAAAGATGGAGGAGGCCGAGAAGGTGATGGCGGAGATGGAAGCCTACGAAGAGCGGTATTTGAGGAAATAGCCTGTTAGGAAGGGATGGGATGCACCTAGTCAGGCCCGAGGTTCCCCCCAGAAACCTCCCCTCTTATCTTTTTTTTTAAATTAAAACGTGTTGGAGTTTAACCGATATATCCCAAGTCCTCACGCTTGGGCGGTTCGGCGATCTCAGCTTCCTTCAATTTATTGGCGATGAGATCAATCTGCTCGGCCTTGTCGGTCAGGGCGGTCAAGTCAATTTCGATGTTGAGTAAGGACATGAGCACCTTAAGCACCGCCTCGGCACCCTTGGGGTCCACGAAGTAACCAGAGGTCTCGCCCATCAGGCAGACCGCCTCTATCCCGGCTATCTTTCCCAGCCCAAGCATCAGGCCTGATGCTCCCACGATCCCGCTGCCCGGCTCCCCCTTGGAGAAGATCACGCCGTGCTTGGTCATCTCCTCTGCCAGTTCGATATCTGTGACGGCGCCTAGGACACGGGGCTTTTCGACCATCTTACCCACACCATATCCGCCCAGCGTATAGATCCGACTGACCCCCAGGTCCTTGGCGGTCTCTATCGCATGGTGGGAGAGCTCATACTGGCCATCCGGTGTCATGCCTTGGTAATCGCCGGTCATTATTATTATGTCCGGCCGATCTCCTTCTCCTCTATAGTAATGCAGTTCGTTGTTGACCAATCGGATGACCCCGTCATCGTCCAGCAACACCTGTGGCGGGAAGTGCTTGGAGAATATATCGGCGAACTTGGTAGCTTTTACCTGCTCCACCAAATGTTCGGCTGCGAGCTTGCCTACGTTGCCCACACCTGGCAGTCCCTCGATCAATATGGGGGCATTCAGCTCGGGACGCTCATGCATGACAATTATAACGCTATCCATCTCAATCACCCTATACTTGGCGAGCCTTCCGACGATACTCTCCATATCTATCATCAGGAGAGAACCGGGGAGGGATCGGCGTGGAGGTTTTCGAACCACATCTGGGGCAAATGTCCTTGAGTGTATATCCAAGGCACTTGTCGCATTTTCTGAGTGTGGTCTTCATTGTCCTATCCCTTTCAAATTCCGATAAGACGTATCTATTGATAAAATTATTATTGAAGGGACGCCGTCACTTGTTCTCCCTATGGAACGAACCATCCCCACCTGATTCCTTTATTTCGGAAATGACCAGGTTAGTGACTACCTTCATAGCCTCTTCCGCTGTCTTGTAGTCGGGGGCCGTCATGACCAATCTGTATCGTGGTGCACCGACATACTGGATCTCCAATTCCTCTTCTGCTGCTTCATGCCCCTTTTTCAAGGCGGCCTTGATGAGGTCCACACCGTCGGGGGCGGGAGAACGGAGTTCCAAAATACCTGAGATCTGCACAAAGGGTGGCGTGACGTTCTCCTTGGCCACTTCTATGAATGCAGTTGTCCAGTCGCCGGAGAGTTCCATCTCTTCCATGGCGTTGTCATCGATGGCACAGCTCTCGAACGCGCCGTAGAGCGTTTCGAACTTGTCCACCAGATCGTAACCGAACTCTTCCCAGCATTGGTCCATTGTCTTTTCCAGACGGGTTGCTACTATCTCTAACAACTTTTCCGCCTTGGTCTCGTTCTTCCATTGCTGAACTTTTTCCCGCCGCTGGTGTTCGTTCACCGACTTCAGCGAGAGATCAATGTGTCCCTTTGAGGAATCTACACCGAGAACTTTACATACGACCTTCTGGCCCTCACGAACATAGTCGCGTATGTACTTGACCCAGCCGGTGGCCACATCACGTACATGTATGAAACCTTCCTTTTCGCCGTACTCGTCGAGCGTTACGAACGCTCCGAAGTTCTTGACGCTCTGAACGGTGCAGACCACGAGTTCCCCTTCTTCAGGGAACCCGCTGACCCTCGCCATTAGTCGACCACCTCAAGCAGCTCCCCTTTAATCTCTCCCTCGCCTCCTCGGGACTTGATCAAGGTAGAGCCGCACACTGCGCAGGCCACGTTCATGGCCGGCTTCTTGTATGTGATCTGCTCATTTCCGCAATCTTGACATTTGACTTTTATGAACTTACCGGTGGTTGGCATTAGCGTCACTCCGTCAGCTCGAATTTCTTGGCCCGGAAGCATCTCTTCTGATGTGCCTTTTTGCACTTCTTACAGCGGTATCTCAGAGATATTCTCTTAGTTGGCTTCTCACGGCCCTCAGGCTTTGGCCTGGGGAAACCGCCATAACCGGCGGTAGCCCTACGGAACCTTCTCTGACCCCACTTCATCTCGCTGGCCTTTCTCTTCTTAACTCTCTCGACCTCGTGGTCGGTATGAGTCTTGCAGGATGGACAGTAAGTCTTGATGGACCTAGGCATCTTCATTATATTCATCCCTTTGGAGCAAAATTGCCTAAATACTCATTCTATATTTAAACCCTTAGCATAAAGAAAACTGTGCTCGAATATGCTGGTTAAGAATCACTGACATTAAGACTTTTGCTATTTCCACAATCGTCAATTGCTGAACGCATTTACATGATCTGTATTAATTATCGTCTAAATTCACCATTCCAGCAAAAATGATTCAAATAATAGTATATTATATATAATTATAAAAAAAGAGAGAGGACCGGGATAGAAAACGCTC
>SPCU01000004.1 GCA_004525545.1 Methanomassiliicoccus sp.
AGTATCTACAGTCATAGAATGCGGTGGCTCCGATGACGGTGACGCTGCCGGGGATGGTCACGGAGGTCAATGAATGGCTGAAGGCGAACGCTCCATATCCGATAGTCGTGACGCTGCCGGGGATGGTGAACGCCCCGCCCCTGGTGCATGGATATTGAATCAGAGTGGTGATTTCTTTATCGTAGAGCACGCCATCGATGCTGGCGTAGTTGGGGTTCTCTGGAACGACATTGATCGCGGTTATGGATGAACTGTCGAACCACGACCCAAAGGCGAATGCCGATTCCCCGATGGTTGTGACGGTGCTGGGGATGGTCACGGAAATGATGTTGGTGTTATCCTCGAAGGCGCGGTCACCAATGGCGACCACGGGACATCCTCCCAGAATTGAGGGGATGGTTACATCACCTCCATCACCGGTGTAGCCAGTGATGGTAGCATCTCCGTCAGTGACGGTGTAGGTATAGTCCTCAGGAATGTAAGCCCCCATGATGAGGCCGTTGAACGATCCACCGGGAGCGGGGAAGTTGGATGCGTAGTAGGCGTGGCCTTGCAGCCCCCCGTTTGCATCAAGGATCCAATAGGGACCTACGGAAGTGGGTTGTTCTAGCCCGAGGAACGTCATGGAGGTGAGAGAGGAGCACCAGTAGAACGCGGCTTCCCCTATGGTGGTGACGGTGCTGGGGATGGTCACGGAGGTGAGGGAGGAGCACTCTGCGAACGCCATGTCTCCGATAGTGATGACACCTTCAGAGATGGTAACGGAGGTGAGGGAGGGGCAGTAGTAGAACGCGGAGTATCCGATGTTGATGACGCCCTCAGAGATGGTAACGGAGGTGAGGGAGGGGCAGTAGAAGAACGCATAGTCTCCGATGGTGGTGACACCCTCAGAGATGGTAACGGAGATGAGGGAGAGGCAGTAGGCGAACGCATAGTCTCCGATGGTGGTGACGCTGCTGGGGATGGTCACGGAGGTGAGAGAGGAGCACCAGTAGAACGCGGAGTATCCGATGTTGATGACGCTCTCAGAGATGGTAACGGAGGTGAGGGAAGAGCAGTCATAGAACGCGAAGTCTCCGATGATTGTGACACCTTCGGGTATTGTAACGGAGGTGATGATGTGGTTGCTCTCGAACGCGGCGTAGCCTATGGCGATGACCGGGAAGCCTCCCAGGGTGGGGGAGATCTTGGCCGCTCCGCCCGGGCCAATGTAGCCGGTGATGGTGGCCTTGCCATCGGTCACGGTGTAGGTGTACTCAGGGATGTACTCGCCCATGATGAGCCCGCAGAAGCTTCCTCCCAGCAAGGGGAAGTTGGAGGAGTAGTAAGCGTGGCCGCGGATGGTCGAAGGTGTGTCAAGGATCCAGGAGGAGCCTACGGAAGACGGTCTGGTGAGTCCATGGAAGTTTATCGAGGTGAGCGAGGTGCAGTAGTAGAACGCCTCGCTGCCGATGGAAGTTACGCCGCTGCCGATTGTGATCGATGACAGGGCGGACCTTGAGAACGCATGGTCGCCTATGTTGGCGACGCCATCAGGGATGGTGATGGAGGCTAGGGATGTGCACCGGTAGAATGCATAGCTGCCAATGGTGGTGACGTTGTCACCGATGGTGACGGAGTTCAGGTTGTAACAGGACATGAACGCGTAGCTGCCGATGGAGGTGACCCCGTTGCCGATGATGACGGAGGTGAGGGATTGGCATTCGTCGAAAGCGAAACTGCCGATGTTGATTACATTGTCACTTATGGTGACGGAGCTCAGGGCGGAAAATGCGAAGGCGCCATCTCCAATGGAGGTGACGCTTTCGGGTACAACGAAATGCCCGAACCCTCCAGAATAATGGGTCAATATGGCTAGGTCCTTGCTGTAAATAACTCCGTCCGCACTAGCGTAGCTCGGATTGTCTGGATCCATATTGACAGCGGTCAGGGCGGAACACCCAGCGAACGCGTAGGATTCGATGGAGGTGACACTGCTGGGGATTGTGATGGAAGTGAGGGATGTGCAATATACGAAGGCGGAATTTCCTATCGTGGTGATCCCGCTGCCGATGATGACGGAGGTCAGGGAGGTGCCGTAACCGAAAGAAAATGCATCAATGGCCACGACCGAATATCCACCTAGAGTTGCGGGGATGGTGACCGCTCCACCCGGCCCGGTATAGCCCGTAATTGTTGCTTGTCCGTCTGCCACGGAGTATTCGAAATCACCTTCGGTTGCCGCGGACAGGTCGCCCGGCACCATTGTGGTCAATGCTATCAGCACGAACAAAACTATTATACCTAATAATCCAAAACGAACAAATGGACTAACTCTGACTGATCCATGCATATCGCGCCCCCCCCTGTGAATGATGATCCGCTCTCTTTTTACGACTTAGGCGGACTACGGACTTTTTTGCCCGTGAATATATTTCTACACCCTTATTCCGAATATATAGATTGTCATAATTTAGAGCGAAATTTGGAAATCATGTACGCGATTTTGATTATAATATAATTAATAAATAATATAATGGCTGGCGGATCAGCTTTAAATATAGATTCATTTAGCACGTTGGATGACCGATCCATGGGCCTCCTCAACGTATCTTCCGACGGAACACCAGTATGCTGGCGGTCAGACTGATGGCTGCGATGATGCTTATCGCGATTAACGCGTTGCCTATCTTATCCCAAACGAAACCTTCGATTATCAGGCTCTGGAAGGCCTGCGCTACATAGGTGAAGGGATTGACCTTCGCCACCTCCTGCACCCATGCTGGAAGAAGTCCCAGGGGCATCACTGCCGCGGACAGGAATAGCAGGGGGAAGGTAGTGAGGAGCCCGACCGACAACGTGGTCTGATCACTCTTGGTGGTCAGCCCTACGAACAAGGAAATGCCTGACCAAGCCATCCCAAAGGCCGCTGACAGGATCAGGATCATGAATACCCCAAAGAGCCCCGAAGCGATCTCCACCCCTATCGCCACTCCGATGAGCAATATGATCACAACTTGAACCACGATGGTGATGGCGTCACTGAACAACTTGCCGAAAAGGATAGCTGATTTGTTTATTGGCGCCACCCTCATCTTGTCCATGAACCCGCTCTCCAGGTCGTTCACGAGACCTAGCCCGGCGGCGAGGGCCGAGGATGTTATTGTTTGGATGACGACCGCGGCGGTGAAGAAGGTAACATAGCTGGCTGTGCCAGTTAGTTGTTTGAAATTCGGGATGTCCCCGATGGCTGAGAAAGCTTGTGTGAATAGAAGGAACCACACTAGCGGTTGTATCAGCGAGAAGAAGATGAATATCGGTTGACGGACCAACTTGGTGTTCCATCGACGGAAGATCGCCGCGGTCTCCGATACCCATTCCATCATCATGGCCTCTTCCCCCTTTTCCCCCAGCCGCGTCCCTTGACCGCCCCTTTTCTTTCGACCACGTTAAGGGCCCTCCCTGTCAGCTTGAGGAAGACCTCGTCGAGGGTCGGTCCAGATAAGGTAAGTTGGTCTATCTGTACGCCTATGCCGTCCAATAACCTGACCAATTGTGGTATTATGGCCGATCCGTTATGGGCCATGACCGTCAGTCCTTTATCCCCGCTGATCCCGACCGAGCACAGGCCGACCTCCTTCACCCCCTCCATCTTGGCGATTACGGTGGAGGCCGTCTCGCAGGCCTCCGGGTCATCGGACCTGACGCTTAAGGTGATGATATCCGCTCCGATCCTGGCCTTAAGTTCCAGAGGGGTCCCTTCGGCCACGATCTTCCCTTGGTCCACGATGCACAAGCGATCGGACAGACGATCGGCCTCTTCCATGTATTGGGTGGTCAGGAATATGGTCATGCCCTGGCGATTAAGCTCGGCGATATATTCCCAGATGTCCTGACGGCTCTGGGGGTCCAAGCCGGTGGTCGGCTCGTCCAGGATCAGGACCTTGGGGTCGGATACAAGTGAGGACGCTAGATCCAATCGCTTTCGCATACCGCCGGAGAACGTCTTCAACCTTCTATCGGCCGCCTCCTGAAGCTTCACCGTTTCCAGAAGTTGTTCCACCCTCTGAATGGCCTTTTCTTTGGGGATGTGATGGAAGCTGCATTGCAGTAAAAGGTTCTCCCGAGCGGTGAGGTCGTCGTCAACCCCTACTTCCTGGGAAGAATAACCGATGATGCGCCTCACCGCGGCCTGGTCCTTGTCTATGTCTAGGCCATCGATAGTAGCTCGCCCGGATGTTTTTTCGAGCAATGTTGTGAGGATCTTGATCGTGGTGCTCTTTCCAGCACCGTTGGGACCGAGGAACCCGAACACCTCCCCCCTGTGCACGCTGAAGGAGATCCCATCGACCGCCAGTATGTCCTTGTTATAGATCTTGCGCAGGTCCTCGACAACGATGATATCCTCCACTTTATTTCCCCCCCAGAGCCCGCGGGTTATAGTAAATCAATCTGACTACCAGACTATATTTCGATTTCGGTGATGATTTCAGAGTAGATAGCGGGGAACCAAGATGCCGTGGACCAGGCCGCTTCAACGCCTCAACGCTTTTATCGACCTTTCTTCGCAATTTCCGATTCCTTTACCGCCATCTCGACCACGCGGTTGATAAAGAAGTCCACCACGGTCCCGCTGCTTATTATCGCTCGGTGACCGCCCCCTTCATTTGACGGGATCAACGAGTCACCGTGGTCGCAGACCATAGCGGCGTATCGGTTCACTTGTCCCCTGGGCCTTCGTTTTCCTGAAGGCTCGTCAGGGCGGGGCATGACTCAGTCTGGACCTCGGCCACCACCGGGCAGACCCCGGTGCGCCTGGTCACGATGACCGAGGCGATCATGGAGATGCCCAGTATCAGCACGATGATCGCCAAAGACGCAAGTACTGGCAGGTGAACGTAGTGGGCCACCAGCATCTTGACCCCCACGAAGGTGAGGATCGCGGCCAGACCGTACTTGAGGTAGCAGAACAGGTTCATGACGTGCGAGAGCGAGAAGTATAACGACCTGAGACCGAGAATGGCGAACGCATGGGAGCTGAACACGATGAACGTGCTGGTGGTGATGCCTAGAATGGCGGGAATCGAATCGACAGCGAAAACGATGTCGGTGGTCTCCACTACCAGCAGGGTAATGAACATCGGTGTGGCCCAGAGGATGACCTTTCCCTTTCCGTTCGGCTTGCGGACGAAGAACTTGTCGCCTTCGTAATCCTTGGTGACCGGAAGGAACCTGCGGAAGAACCGGACCATGACGTTGTGCTCGGGCTCCACTTTCTCCTTCTCTTTCTTAATGGCCATCCTAAGCCCGGTGATGACCAGGAAGGCCCCGAAGATATAGAGGATCCATTCGAACGATTCTACCAATGATACTCCGACCAATATGAAGGCCAGCCTGAACCCCAAAGCACCCAGGATGCCCCAGAACAGCACCTTATGCTGATCCTTCGCTGGAACGCAGAAGGAGCCGAATATCAGGATGATGATGAATAGATTGTCGACACTGAGCATGAGCTCCATGAGGTAACCGGTAGTGAACTCAAGGCCAGCTTGCGAACCTATTGAGAGATAGATGCCGATATTGAACACGATAGCGGCGCCGATGAAGAAGGCGACCTGTATCAATGCCTCCTTGGGTTTGATGACGTGTGCCTTGCGGTTGAACACCCCCAGGTCTAAAATTAAAAGGCTCGTGATACTGATGATGAATATTATCCATGCCGTGCCGGTCACTGCTGTCAAGGGCTTTGTCCATCCTGAGTAGGTTTTAGGCGCCCTACTCCCCGTTGATATATATTTTTATTTGAAAAGAACAGAAAACAGTATGAGGAGTTTTGGGTGTTCTGACGCTCAAGCACAAAGACTTCGCAGGATCTCTATGTTAAGACTCATGATAAGGCGGGCTCGGGGATCGAGAGGGCGATGCGGATAAGTTTGATCGGGAGGAACGAATGAAGTTCAATACATCCCGGAGGCTCGATCTGCAAGAACTGAAAAGAAATTCGAGATATCTAGATATAATTGAATTAAATCCCGGCGGGAGCACTGTTCCATCCTGCAAAACAACAGATTATGGACCCTCATTGCGAATTATTAGACGGTAACGACTTTTTATTATTTTTGGTGAAATTTAACATTTGAATTTTTATAAATAAATTATATTTATCCTCAATTGTATTATATTCTGTTGGTGACATTAATAGGCTGGTAAGAGGAGGAACGAATGAGAATGGACGCCAGGATTATGGTCACGGGAGGAACGGGGCAGATCGGTTCTGAGCTTACCTTGGAGCTGAGGAAGCGTTACGGGAACGAGAACGTCCTGGCATTGGGGCACAGTCGGAAACCGACCGGTGATCTGCTAGAGAACGGCCCCTTTGAAAAGGCGGACATCAGGGACCGGGAGAGACTAGAGACGCTGATCGAGGAGTACGAAATTGACACCGTGTACCATTTGGCGGCGGTACTATCGGGAGTTGGCGAAAAAGACCCTCAGTTCGCCTGGAACCTCAACGTGAACGGGATTATCAATGTACTCGAGATAGCACGCAAGCGCAACATCAAGGTCTTCTGGCCCAGTTCCATCGCCGTCTTCGGCAACAACTGCCCGCAGGACAATACCCCTCAGGATACAGCGCTCCAACCCACCACCATGTATGGTGTCACCAAGGTAGCTGGTGAACTGCTATGCGATTATTACCACCGCAAGTATGGCGTCGATGTACGTAGCGTTCGTTACCCCGGCATCGTCAGCGCGGAGACCATGCCCGGCGGAGGCACCACCGATTACGCGATCGCCATCTTCTATGGGGCGGTACGCAATAACCATTACACGTGTTTTGTACGTGAGGACACCGTGCTACCGATGATGTACATGCCCGATTGCATCAACGCTGCCATCGACATCATGAAAGCTCCGGCGGAAAGCATCAACACTCGCCTGGGCTACAATCTCAACGGTACCAGCTTCTCCGCCGGGGACCTAGCAAAATTAGTTGCCGAACGAAGTCCCGGTTTCAGGATCGAATATAAACCGGACTACCGTCAGGCCATCGCTGACTCTTGGCCTAACTCCATGGACGATTCGCTCGCCTCCAAGGACTGGGGCTGGAAGGTGGAATGGGGGTTGGACCGCATGGCCGACGACATGTTCGCCCGGCTACGCAAACGCAAGGCCGACGGCCATCTTTAAACCGGTCGGTGCAAAGATTAAATGGCCATTGAATCGCTCCATCACTTGGAGATGTTTACATGAGAGATCCGAATTCGTTCCTCAAACAGGAGTATCAGGACCTGGTCGACCAAGCCTTGGACTGGAGGATCGCTAAGCTGCAGGGGGCTAGCACCCCCTGGTGTAATGTGGACGGAAAGAGGGTGCTCATGTTCTGCTCCAATAACTACCTCGGCCTGAGCAACCACCCACACATGAAGGAACTGGCCAAACAGGCCGTGGACTCCCATGGCGTCGGCTCCGGTTCCGTGCGCCCGATAGCGGGCACCATGGACATACACCTGGAACTGGAGGAGAGATTGGCCAAGTTCAAGGGGGCGCCGGCCTCGCTCGTGTACCAGACCGGCTTCGCCGCCAACGCCGGACTTATACCACAATTGGTTGGAAAGGGTGACCTTATCATCTCCGACGAATTGAATCACGGCAGTATCATCGACGGCGTACGCTTATCGACCGCCGAGAGAACCATATACAGACATTGCGACGTCGCCGATCTGGCATTGAAACTTGAGGAAGCGGAGATGAAGCAACCTAGCTACCGCCGTATTCTCATAATCACCGATGGCGTGTTCTCCATGGACGGAGACATGGCCCCGCTGGACCAGATAGCCAAGCTTGCCAAGGAGCACGGTGCCATGCTCTATGTGGACGATGCCCATGGCGAAGGTGTGCTGGGGGAAGGAGGACGCGGGATCGTCTCCCATTTTGACCTGGACCACAACAGTGTACAGGTGGAGATGGGGACGTTCTCGAAAGCGTTCGGCGTCGTTGGCGGCCACATCTCCGGCTCAATTGACCTCAAGAACTTCGCCCTGAACAGATCCCGCACCTGGCTTTTGAGCGGCTCGCACCCTCCGGCGGTGGCCGCCGCCTGCATAGGGGCGATAGACGTCCTGGAGAAGGAACCGCAGCATGTGCGCAATCTCTGGGAGCGTACCAAGTATTTCCGGAAGGCGATGCAGGACCTGGGCTTCGACACCGGGAGGTCCGTTACGCCGATCATCCCGATCATGGTCGGCGACAGCACCAAGGCAAAAAAGCTGAGCGAACGGCTTTACCAGGAGAGCATCTTCGCCTTGCCTATCGTATTTCCCATGGTGTCGAAGGATAAGGCGCGCATTCGCACCATCATGAACGCTGCGCTCAGAGAGCAGGACCTTGACTTCGCCATCGGCAAGTTCGAGAAGATCGGAAAGGAACTGCACATCATTTGAACGTTATCGCGGAAGAATACGGTGGTCGAAAAGGTGTGCGGTCTTACCTTAATCCAATATATTATTTTACTTGTCCTTTGAACGTCGATCGTTCGTCAAATGAAGGCGTTGCCGCATGGCTTAAAACATCGCTATTTTCCATCGATCTTGTGTCTATTTTTATAAGGTATATGCTTATATAATGGACGAAAAACAAACAAATGCACTAGTGTTTTGATATTTACTCAATATGTGTCTAATAAATTCCTTTAAAAACAACAAGTATCTACCTTGCCCACTTTAGGCAGCAGGACAGGCCGCAGAAACACGTTGAGAGATGCGGTGAACCTGGCCATCTGGTAGCTTGACAGCATATCGACCCCGGAGACCGACCCATCAATTGCAACGTGTCCCGCCGTTCGTGACCTGTTCGTCAAGGAGAGAAGCATTATGGAAGCCAATATCAACGGCCGCGGCATCGCCCCCGGTCATTTCAACGCCAAGGTAGAAGCAATTCATGGTCTAGCTAAGGTGCTGGACTCGCTTTGGATTCCAGACCTAAGAGTGGTCGCCGGCACCGTCCTGCTGTTCGGCCTGGGCAGCTTTCTGGGCCGTCAAATGGGGGATGGTAACATCCGTACCGGATAGGTGATGATCGGCATGGGGATGCTAATGCTGTTCGTGATCATCGTCCTGGGTGGATTAAAATGCCTATGTGATCTGGATCACCCGATGATGCTATGACAAGTTATTTGACATCACAAGCGCAAGTACAGTATGGTTGTCGATATGCACGCCTACAACCTTCTGGTGACCTTTCACCATAATCAGAAAGGTCATGCCGAGCAAGAGGTCAGGGAACGAATGAAGGACCTGGGAGCTTACGTGGAGAAGCTGGACCTGTGTGACGTGGAGGGTGTCTTCCTGGCACAGGTCGGTGGAATGGCCAGAGTTCTAGTTTCCCAGCTTAAGCGCATGTGCCAAGAGGACCCGTCGCAGTTCCTATACACTCATCACTGGGTGCCCATTGAGATATGGGTGCCCTCAAAGATCGAGGAGCTGCGTTCCACCGCCATCGAACTGGGCCGGGGAATAGGAGAGAACGAGACCTGGATGATGCATCTGCACAAGCGTCACTTCGAGGAGCACCATGACGAGCTGATCGTTCAGCTGACCGACCCCCTGAACCGGGGACAGGTGGACCTGGAGGACCCAGACAAGATCCTGGCAGTGGAGATACTGGGCAAGAATTCCGGATTATCCCTGCTGAACCGCCACGAACTGCTGGATGTGAACAAGGTCAGGGTCGCCTCGGGATCGGGCAAGATCTGAGACCGGGCCAAAGAAGTTCCCACTTGAACCAATAGCGATAGCTTTAATCGGATATTATCCCAAACAGATACCGTCGAGCTTCGGCCCAGATATCCACGAGACATTTGTACATTTATTCCCCTATTCTTTAGACAATGATCTGATTGTCGGGGCCATAATATAAAGGGCGGTTCAAATAATAATGGAGAGGGACCGCAATCTATAATAAATGGTAAAAAATCTCCCGATGTTCATGGTATCCCCTCAAGTGGAGAAATTATTCAACTCATTGATGAGAGGCGGGATCGTCTCAGAGGACAAGGCGGTCAGCGCCGAGAAGGCCACCTCCCTGTCCAAATTGCCTAAGGCCCAATGCATGAACGCCATCCAGGAGCTCAAGAAGACCGGCGTCCTGAAGGATAAGAGAAATAACAATTCCGTCTATTACTATCTGGTAAAGACATCATTGTGAGCCCATCTGGGATACCATCCTAAGATACCTCTTCCGTTCGGATATCGTTCTGTACTCTTTTTCTGCGATCTTGTTTCGTCAGACGAAAGGATTATGCCATATTCCGACATGCCATTGTCTATCATGGACGCCGTGGAGCTAGCCGCCAAGAACGCCAACGAGGCGTCATACCGTCTGCAGAGCCTGTCCCAGGCCGTTAGAAACGAGGCCCTACAGGAAATAGCATCCGCCCTTTCCGATAACGCCGACATCATCATTGATGCCAACGAGGCCGATCTACGGGAAGGGGAGAAAGCGGGACTGGGGAAGGTCCTCCTCAAACGATTGCGCTATGACCGTTCCAAGATCGAGGAGTCCGTGGAATCCCTGCGCTCATTGATAAAACAGGAGGACCCCATTGGCAGGATCGTATCTCGCATGGAGTTGGATTCTGGCCTAATTTTGGAAAGGGCCACCTGCCCCATTGGCGTAATCGGCGTCATCTTCGAATCCCGCCCGGAGGCCTTGGTGCAGATATCGTCGCTGTGCCTGAAATCCGGTAACGCCGTCATCCTGAAGGGTGGTTCTGAAGCACATAATACGAACGAGGCGTTGGCCAAGGTCATCGTGAAAGCGGTGGTCGATGTGGACCAGCGGTTCGAGGGAGCGGTCCAGCTGCTCTCCACCAGGGAGGAGGTCAACAAGCTGTTGGCTATGGACCAGTACGTCGACCTCATCATTCCCCGTGGCTCCAACCAGTTGGTGAAGTTCATCCAGTCGCATACCAAGATCCCTGTCCTGGGACATGCTGACGGTATCTGCCACACCTACGTGGACGAGAAGGCCGACCTGGAGATGGCCCTGAGGGTCTGCCTCGACTCCAAGGTACAGTATCCCGCCGTCTGCAATGCCATGGAAACTTTACTGGTCCATGAGAACGTCGCCCTGAGCTTCCTGCCGGCCATGGCGGAGCTATACGATCGGGCGGGAGTGGAGCTGAGGGGAGATGCATCCGCTCGTAGCATCGTTGAAATGAACGAGGCTACGGACGACGATTGGACGAAGGAATACAACGACCTCGTCCTGTCCATAAAGGTCGTATCCTCTTTGGATGAGGCCATCACCCATATCAACTGCTATGGTTCGCACCACACCGACGCCATCATCACCAGCGACGAGCGTAGCGCCCGGCACTTCATGGACGAGGTGGATTCCTCGTCGGTCATGTGTAACTGCTCAACACGGTTCGCTGACGGATACCGCTATGGGTTGGGGGCAGAGGTAGGCATCAGCACCAATAAGACCCATGCCCGCGGACCGGTCGGACTGGAAGGGCTGACAATCTACAAATACCGCCTAACCGGCTCCGGACACATCGTGGCCGATTACTCTGGGGAAAAGGGAAGGTCGTTCACTCACAGGAAATTGCTATGAGGGACATCAGCGTCACGCGCGTCGTCATAAAGATCGGGACCAACACCATTTGCGGTGAGGACGGACATGTCGATTCCGAATACCTGGACGGCGTGGCCCGACAGGTGGTCGAGCTGGAGAAGCTGGGCGTACAATCGATCATAGTCACTTCCGGTGCCATCGGTTCTGGCAGCAGCGAACTTGGTCTGGACGAATCGCAAAAGGACATTGCCCATAAG
The DNA here is from genome assembly GCA_004525545.1 of Methanomassiliicoccus sp. GTDB lineage: Archaea > Thermoplasmatota > Thermoplasmata > Methanomassiliicoccales > UBA472 > UBA472. The sequence goes on from SPCU01000004.1 coordinate 11,817, forward strand.
CAGGCCTGCGCCGCCGTGGGTCAGGCGGCCCTCATGCTCACCTATCGTAAGGTCTTCGCCGGATACGGAAAATCTGTCGGCCAATTACTGCTCACTTACAACACCTTCTCCGACCGCAAGGTGTATCTCAACCTGCGCAAGACCGTGGACACCCTTTTCGGGTTAGCGGTGGTCCCGGTGATCAACGAGAACGACGTGATCTCCACGGATGAGATCGGCGATACCTTCGGGGACAACGACAAGCTTTCCGCACTGGTCGCCAGCAAGGTGGATGCCGACCTTCTTCTAATGCTAACGGACGTTGACGGCCTCTACGACCGCAACCCTGACACCGACCCGGACGCTCATTTCATTCATACGGTGGATGAGATAACCAAGGACATCGAGATGATGGCTGGGGACGGGCGCAACGGACGTTCAAAAGGTGGAATGAAAAGCAAGATAAACGCCGCCCGGATCGCTATGGGCTCGGGCTGTAACACGGTCATCGCCAATGGGCGGACGGAAGATGTCATCCTGCGGGTTGTGCAGGGCGAGGATATCGGCACCCTGTTCTCAGCTCATTCCATGTACTCCAACCGGGAGAGGTGGATCCTTTATGCAAGCCCGAGGGGCAAGATCTCCGTGGACGCCGGAGCCGAGGAGGCCCTCAAGAATGAGGGGAGCTTGCTGCCATGCGGAATCACTGCTGTGGAAGGTCGCTTCAAAGAGGGCGACGTAGTTCGCCTAGGGACCTTCGCAAAGGGGGTCGTGAACTTCCCTTCCGGAGAGATAATGCAGCTCAAGGCCGCCTGCGAGAAGGAGAAGAAAGAAGGTAATGGTAAAGTGCGCAACGGCAGCGTGGTCGTTGACCATTGCAACATCGTGTTCCACGATTGAGCATCCTAAGAACGTATCGATGAGGAGTAAGCTTTACTGATAGTCCCATGCATAGGGTCATGCATGGAAGTGAGGAAGCTTCTGTCCAGATGGTGGTTCGTCGCCCTGGTGTCCCTGGCAATTGGCATCCCGGCGACATTACTGGTCCTATCATTGGCCTGGCGATCCGTCATCCCTTCTATGTTGTCAGAGGGTCCCTCGGCCTACCGTTTGCTTTTCATGATCTCCTTTTTCATGATCTACGCTGGGTATCTCATCTCGTTCATCTGCTTGTTCCTCACCTTTGGGCCCAGGCATGTTATCAATGGAGGGCGTTTTCTCGGACCGGACGACCTGGTCCGTGCCGGTTACCAGGTGGCCAGAAGGAAAGGCTCGTTCGATGTTCGCGTGGCCAAGTACTCAGTCTTGAGAATTTACGAAGGAGAACGTACTTTCCGTTGCCTACCTACATCGACCGCCCTATGGGCCCTCGTGATCGTGTTCATGTCCGGTCAGCTAGTGGTCTTCGCCTTTCCCATCATCCTGTACGTCCATAATAGATGCTGGAAAGGGTTGGAGGCCGTGATCGTTGAGGAAGGCGGCTCCTCCGCCCATGATGAGAGAGATGTAGCGGACATGGTCGAGGACAGCTTGATGGGGGCGTACCTACTGGCCAGGGAAGCCGCGAACATCAAGCGGTCGGCGTTCCATGACCATGTCATTATCATAGTGGTATTCGCTCTGGCGTCCTGGGTGGCGCTCTTGGCCCTCAGCGTCCAGGACATTGTTGGTGACCGTTCGTTTCAATGGTTGGGACTTGGGACATTGCTCATAGCCGTCGTCGCCATCACTGGTGCGCTCATCCTACAGAAACGGAGCATGGAGGAAGTGAAGCGCGAGGAGAGATGGGCGGAGAGACTACTTTCCGCCATCAGAAAGGAGGACGGGGTGGGCTCACCCATTGAACTTCTGCTCTGTGCCTGTAATGAGGTCCCTAGATGGCTCGCGGTGCAGCGCAAGGGGATCTGGTTTCGTGAACCGGGCAAGACCCTGCTGATCTTCATCCTGCTCTACTTGGGGGTGAGCGCGGTCTTGCAGTACAACTCCATATGGTGGGGGTTCTTATTATTCGGCCTGATCTGCCTGGCCATTGGCACTTTTCTGTTCTTGAAGCATATCATTAGCGCCGGGTTCGAATCACGGGATATGGTCAGGGAATGGGACCGCAGGATCAGCGAAATGGACTCACTTCTGGAACCGGGACAGGAGCGCTGAAGATCATGGATCGCCCGGACCTCTATGTCGTGGCTAGGATTCTTGAGAGACTCTGGCGGGAACCTTCACCCATGCTCAGGACCCGTCTTCAGGTGGCCGTTGGTACAAATTATGACGTATTCAGCAGGTATCTGGAATGGATGTGCGAGAGGGGTATGACCTACCTAGTGGAGGAGGACGGGCACCAGAAGGTGCTCCTCACCGATGAGGGGCGGGAAACGTACCGCAGGATCGTGGTATGGATAAACGAGGTCGTACATGGAAAAATGGGATGAACGGTTATTAAGGTGTTTTCAAAGGCCCAGACCCTTGCGCTTGGACCAGATGTGATTGTGCACGGCATACGTGGTTTTCACCTCGCCCTTTTCCGCGTTAAAAAGTCCCCCGGTGACGTCCTGATGTCCGGGGTCGGTAACTTAACCATGTCCTTGCCTCGGAAAAGACCGGTGCGCCTGCGGAAACGCCTTTGGATGCAGTGTCATTTTGTCCGTTGAGGATAGGAAGAATAGGGGGCGCCCCATTACTGGATGGTATCCATGTCAGTTCATCATCACCGTGGCTCAGGAACGTTCCGCCGAACGGAAGGTCAGCTCGAAGCGAGCGCCGCCACGACGATCGTTGGATACGGATATGCTACCTCCGTAGCGTTCCATGGTCCTCCTGACGAGGTAAAGTCCGAGGCCAGTGCCTTTGCTCTCCCCATAAGCCACCCCTTCCATGAAAATGCGACCTAATTGATCAGGGGGTATGCCGATGCCGTCGTCACGAACGACCAATGTGGCCTTCCCCCCATCCTGATGGATGGAGAACTCCAGTGATTTGGCCTGTCCGTGTTTCTTGGCATTTCGCACCAGGTTCTCGATGATCGCCACCAGCGCCGGGTCCGCCAATACCATGGCCTCGCCTCGCAACGTGAAGGGCATGTCCAGCGACGGAAGCACCTTGCTGATGATCTTGGTCAGACTGGTGACGGTCATGTCGCTGCGAGAGAGCAGGAAATTGTCCAGGTCCCTCATCTGGGAGATGATGCTCTGCATGCGCTGAAGCGAGGTCTGGGCCCGCAATATATCGCGTTCCCGGTTGTTGATCATGTAAAGCTCCAATGAGGAGTTGATCACCATAAGCTCGTTGGCGATATCGTGACGTAGTATCTTATTGGCCACTCCAAGAGATTCGGACAACTGCGATAGCTGGGCCCGGGATTCGTTGAGTTCCTGTGTGTGATGGATATTGGACAACGCCATATCCAAAGCATCCTGGATGGTCATAACAAGAGGGATCATGGAGTTCATGCGACTAGGATCGTTGGCTCCATCCATTATCAACAACCCGATGCGCTTTCCCTTATTTTTCAACGATAGAACGAAGCCTTTCTTTGAAGGCATGAGCTTGATGACCTGGTCGGGAAGCAGACGCGTCTCGGCGGTCCAGACGCCGCAATCCCCATAGATACCATTGTGCGGCCCTCCCTCGGGGACGTAACATATCTTCTCAGGATGGAATGTACCGGCCACCATATCCAAGACCGCATGGATGGCCGATTCCTCATCCTCGGCCCTCTGCAGCGTTCTTAAAAGGTCCAGGAAAAGAGAATAAGAATGATTGACGTCCTCAATGGAGTTCATGGAATATCCCGGAAAAATACGTCTCGCATATTAAATGGTTCGATTTGCATTTAGTTTATTGAAAATATTGATTACTCCACACAGGTGCTTTCCTTGATCCAATCGAGATATGGCAAATGACCGTCGGCGATGCGGTATCGGACGATGCATGGCACTTCATAAGGGTGCATTTCCAGAACGGCGCGCTCTAGCTCCTTGTAGCGTTCTTCTGCCACCTTGAAAAGCATGGCCACCTCGTCATCCTCCACGATCTTTCCCTTCCAACGGTAGGTGGAGTCGACCGCCCAATAATTCACGCATGCCGCTAGTCTTCGTTCCACAAGTGAGCGGCCTATCTTTTTCGCGGTGGACATGTTCGGTACGGTCACTAGCACCGAGGAGTACATGCTATGTCATGAACCGCGGTGATAATCAAGGATATGGAAAAATAGATGCCCGGGTCCTCGGGCGAAAAAGGTATTGTGAAGGGGTTTCAGGCCGCCTTACGCTTGGCCCTGGCCTTGGCCCATATCACCAGGAAGGCCGGGAGCACGAACACCGATGCCACAAAACTGTAGGTGATGGCGATGGCGGTGATCAGACCGAACTCCTGTATTGGGGGGAGTATGGAGAAGGCGATTATGCCGAACCCTACCACCGTGGTCATCGCCGCGCCCAACAGGGACACACCGGTTTTGCCCACAGCGTTGTCGACGGCCATCTCGATGTCCTCATGCTCATGGATCTCCTCAACGAAGCGATGGGTGATGTGTATGCCATAGGTCACTCCCATTCCGACGGTCAGAGAGGCGATCATCAGGGTCATGACGTTCATGGGAATGCCCACAGAGTACATGGTGCCCCACATCCAGACGACACAGAGAGCCACCGGTATAGTGGCCAACGCGCCCAATACGTAGGAACGTCGGAGCAACCACATGACCAGGGTCATTATGAGCAATGATGCCACCAAAGTGGTTATCAGGGACTGCGTCTGGCTGGCATTGAGCTCCTTCATTATCATCTGGGTCAGTATGATCTCGCCGGTGACCACCGCGGTCAACCCGGCATCCTTTATAGGCTGCACGGCCACATTTAGGTCCCCGTTTAGCTGCTCGATCTGTGCGCCTTCCAGGTTAGGGTCGATGTTGACCGTTAGGACCGATGTGTACCCTTCATCACTGGGGATCAGTACCTGGACCATGGACGCTGCCGACCCTTCACCCATATACATCATCCCGACCAGGACGTTGACCTCCGTAACAGTGGCCGACGAACGGATATGGGCGGTACCACCAGAACTTTCGAAGACCCCGTCATACATCATGGCGAACGTTTCGTTGTAGTTCGGGTCCACATAACCAGGACCGGTAGAATCGGTGGCGAAATCGTACATCACCGAGAGGAAAGAGGATACGTCTGCGTTCTCTCCATGGAGAAGGACGCCTTCAACATCGGCCATAGCGATTATCGATGATTCCATGGCGATTATCGATGATGGGTCAGTTAGCTCACCCTTGACCAGCACCTGGGCGGTGGAGCCACTGGTGATGTTGAATTCGTTAGACAGGAAATTTATGTCCTTGGCCTCATCCATGGTCTCGGGCAGGAAATCGTTGAGATTGAAGATGGTCTTCAGGCTGATCGCGCCGTAGCCAGCCGCTGCCGTGACCAGAAGGGCGACCCCTATTACGGCCCAGGGGGCCTTGTGGGTCATCTTACCTACCGCACTGTTGAAACGGCCTGCGCTGAACCTGCTTTGAACCTTCTTCTGGTAGTGCTTGCTTTCCTTCCCCTTGCGTTCGTTGCGAGCGTCCCTCAATACCTTAGTGGCAGGGATCAGCATGACCATGACCACGAAGCTGGATATGATGCCTACCGCGGTCAATATGCCGAACTCGGCAATGGCTTGCATAGAGGAGGTGACGTTGGATAGGAAGGCGATGACGGTGGTGACGGTAGCCAGGACCAACGCCTCCCCCACGGAGAGCATGGTCTTCTTGGTGGCCGACTGCGGATCCTCGCCCGCGGCCCTCTCCTCCCGATATCTCATGACCAAGTGGATGCTGTAATCTATTCCAAGACCCAAGAGAATTATGGGCACGATCATGGTCATGGGGTTGAACGAGAAACCCAGGGCGGTGCCGAAGCCGTACATCCAGATGATAGCGATACCCAGTCCCATCAGACCTATGAAAGTGTCTAGGAGATCGCGATAGATCAGCAGCAGGATGACCACTATGGCCAGCACGGCGATGGGGAACAGATTGCTGATGGAGTCCATGGCGACGGTCATGATACTATCGTTGATGATGGCCATTCCCAGGACCGAGATGATCGCCCCCTCTCCACCTGTGCCCATCTCTGTCTTCAAAGCTTGCTCCAGGTCCAAGGCTGGGATGGTCACGTCCACCTGGTCCTTGCTGAAGCTGTAGAGCACTAGGGCACCCTTGGCCTCGGGGGAGGTGGAGCTCGGGTCGAAATCGGCAGTGAACATGCGGGGAAGGAAGGTCTTGACCTGCACCGGAGTATCCGGAGAGGCCAGCAGCTCGTACAATACCCCTTTGAGCATGGAGGTATAGGTGACCCCCATAAGCTTGATCAGGTTATCATAGGTAGGAACCTGTGTCAGCCCTGTGACCTGTGCCACCTGAGTTTCGTTCATAGACATAAGCATGGCACTGGCGATCATGTCCACAGGGCTTATGACCGATGAATAGGGGTTGATCGAGGCGGTACTTAGGTAGGATACCAGGGTGGTGTTCCCCATGACCGCCGCTTCAGCCTCTAGGACGTCCAGGAAGGCCCTCTGGGTGATCATGTCGCCCTCTGCACCTTTCACCAACACGGTGATGCTGTAGTCCAAGGCGAACGTCTCGGATATCTCCGAGCTTGCCATGGACACCTCATTCTCCGGCATGAAATCGGAGTTCGCGAAGCTGCTGTTAATGCCGTTAAAGGCTACTGAAAACACCGATAGGGCGGTGATCATCAGGATTATAAGTATGGAGACTAGAGGACGTTTGCCAACAAACCCCCCCAAAGAACTAAGGGTCTTGCTCATGTGATCACTTCTAAGATATTGACAGTTTAATTCATCATGTCGTTCAGCATGCCGTGTATCAGCCAGACGTCCAATGGACCGACGAGACCGTCCAGCTTCTTTGGAGCATCCGTGCCCAGGGGAAGTTTCTGACTGATCCCCTTGGATGGCGGATCCGACCTGATAAGGGAACGGACCACGCCCCCGATCTGATATTCCTCGAAGTAATAGTCCAGCATCTCGGGGTCGGGAACGATGAAATTACCCGCCCTCCAGCGCCGCGGTCGATTGATGACGTTCAATAACCTCGAGGACATGATGTCAGGCAGATAAGGGAGCGTATTTTAACGTATCGTCGCTCCCTCTGTCGAATTGAAATGACCCTCGTCTGTAAGTCGATTTTACAATAAAAGTAGTGATGATAGATCATAAAAGATCAGAATAAAAGCTCCCCACGGACCTTACGGCGGAGCTCCAGACTCCTCTCGAGCAGTTCTGGCAAGTTGTCCTTGTTCAACCGTCGAACCTGCGGTGGTGCTTCAGGGAAGAGCCGGAAGCATTCTCTTAGCAGGTAATCGTGAACCATTCCTGATTGTCGCAGAGTATCATGCCCCCATCCTTCGACCAGTTCAAGGACGCCTTCCCGTCCGGAGCGATAGAATATCTCTGCCAGCATTGAGGTGACGATGGTGTTGTCGGAGGTGATCGCAAACTCCGCCTCCCTCAGGGCGTTCTGGTTACCATTGAAGGCGACGGCAAGGCCACCGCTGCGTCTCACTACCTGCAGGGCGCGTGCATCCGTGATCCCATCGCCCACGTACATGCAGTCCTCCAGGGGAACGCTCAACCGCTTGCATATCTCCACGACCGAGGTAGCTTTCTCATCTCCGCCCACCGGGTTCACCTGAGATATGAACTGATATGAGGAAAGGTCGGTCATCTCGTTCCAGAATATCTCCTCTAGACGCTTGACGGTAATACGGTCCTCCTGCTTGAGGTCCCGAACGTGGCGAACGTTGGGCGGGATGTTCACCAAAGGCATGCGGACGATCTCCTGAGCCAGGGTGCGTAGGGTTTCCACCTCCCACTCGTCCACCTCGAACATGTCCATGCTCAGGCGGGTGCAGAAGGCGTTCTCGAAGGGGAATCTTATCTCATCGCAAGCCGCCCCCACGTAATGCTCGTAACTGGTGCTGACGATAAAGCTGGACATGAACTCCTGCACGTAGCGCATGGTCTTGTCCGCCCCTGGTACGATCTTCAGTCCCTCGCGAGAGAGCCTCAGCAAGGAAGAGTCCGTGGCCCCGTACGCTTTTAGGAAAGGCAATATCAGCCGCAAAGTGTCCCCGGCCTTGATGCCGTCCTTGCGCGAAACGTTCGCCAGCACATCCTCGAAACGGCTGATGACCCTATACAACCGATCGCCGTTCTCCACAATGCTGGAGGTGACCTGATAGGCATTGTCGTTGGTGGTGATCGGGCCTTGTAGATCGGAGACGAATATCTTGCCCTCGAAAGGCATCACCTCATCCATCAAGTCGAACTCCATGTGTTCACCCCCACGTTAGCACCTATCAGTTTGGGCATGATATCGAGATTCCTTATTAATTAACACCTTCTATTTGCTAAAATTGGCATCGCTACCACCTGTAGACCTTTGATGACCATCTAGAACAGGTGCTCCGATACCGTTTTGGCCTGGTCGCCCACCTGGCATTTCATTATGGGAAGCCCAAGGTCCTTTAGGCCGTCCTCGACCTCCTTCATCCCCCTAAGCGGACAGTTGACGTAGACGGTAGCGCCAGTATCTATGGAGAAATAACAGTTCAGCCCTTCGTACCTTAGCTCCTTGACCCTGGCCATGATCCTCAGGGTCTCCGGTCTCCATAGCAGCATCTGATCGGAACCGGTCATGGTGATGCTGTGCAGGACCAGCGTATCCTTCTCTGCCAGCTCTCCAACGAGGTCCACGTCCCCGGAGGAGATTGCCGACAGCATTTGCTCCAGCGAGGCGTTGACCGTTTCCAGACGGGCCTGGAAGAAGGGCGAGGTGACCACTTCCCGGTGGGCGGTGTCGGTGATCTTGTATGCCGGTACGATCACCGCCAGGATGCCCATGTCCATATCTTTGGATGAGGCGACCATTTCGGAGTAACTGCTTTCATCATCCACTCCGGCATGCCAGAGGGAGAAACCACCGGTCACCGCCCGGGCGGCCGAACCGGCTCCGCGGCGGGCATAACGGGAGATCTCCTTCAACGGCATATCCAATGATAGAGCCTCATCACATGCCAAGGCCAGAGCGGCGAATCCCGAGGCCGACGCCCCCAGACCGATGTTGGACTGGAAGTTGTTGCGGGAGATCATGCGCATCCCCCCTTTCTCCCCCGCCAAATGGCGCAGCGGGTCCACCACCGCCATTATCCGGACCATCTCTTGGGGTGATGCCTTGTGACCGTCGAACTCGGCTCTGTCCTCCCCCTGCTCGAATTCTACGGTGGTGTGGGTGGCCAAAGGGGCGGTGCAGACCGAAATGGAATCGTGGAAAGGGAGGCGCAGCCGTTCGTCCCTCAGCCCGTGATACTTGATCAAACCCTGTATCGGATGGGCGATGGCGGAAGCTTTCAATCGATCACCTCAGATGTCGAAGACCACACGTACCAGGGGCACGGATGGGTCCACTAACAGCATATGATAGGTGATGGCCTTGATTTCTTTCTTGGGGTCGTGCCTCTGAGGGTCGAAACTCTCCCCCCACGCATGGCAGACGACCTTCAGATCGTAAAAGCGAACTTCGAATCTGGAAAATACCATCCCTGTGACATCGAAGACGAAGAGCAGCTCGGAGAGAAAGTTGTACAACATGGACTCGTGGTCGTGTCCCTCGACCTCGATCACCCTCTCCTCCCTGGGACTCACCGTGCTGGCGTCGAGAATTTGATCCGTGAGGGCAAAGGCGGCGTTGGCAAAGCATTCCTCCAGATCGTCGCCGAACGCCTCCACCATCACGTCTGCGGTGTGGTCCAGAGTGCGATACTTCATAGATATGGCATGACGGCACCGATAATTAACCATGCGCGAACTCGAGGCCGTTGCGGGACCGGTGTTCTTCATAGAACCTTTGCGAGCGCATCCCTGCTTATAACGCCAGAAAAAATGGTCATCGAACCTGCTGGAGCAGGGGGACAAGGTTATATCGGGGTTCACCAATTATGCGCCGATGCGACTCCTCATCATCGGCAGCGGGGCCATCGGCACCACCCTGTCCAAGGCTATCCAGGAAATGGAAGAGATCGATATCTTCTACATCACTGATAAGAACGAGGACCGGGCTCGGAAGATAGCCGATGAATGCCGCAAGGCCAAGTTCATATCTCCCACCGACGAGAGCATCAAGGCGCATCTTAAGAACGTGGACCTGGTGGTCGAGGCCGCCTCCCAAGAAGCGGTGATGCACTACGTGCCCATCGTCCTTGGCATGGGGGTCGATGTCCTGGTGATGAGCGTGGGCGCCTTCGCCGACGACGATACCCGGGAAAGATGCTTCAACGTGGCCAAGAGAAAGGGAGGTCGGCTTTTCGTTCCGTCGGGAGCCATCTGCGGAACTGACGGGTTGCACTCCGCCTCATCCGACGTAATCGAGAGCGTAGAGCTGGTATCGACCAAAGGGCCGAAGAGCTTCCAGGATAATGACTACTTGTTATCCAAGGGGGTCGACGTCGATTTATTGAAAAAGAAGACCGTTCTTTTCGAGGGACCGGCCAGGGAGGCCGTGATGCACTTCCCCAAGAACGTGAACGTGTCGGCTACCATCTCCCTTATCGGAATAGGATTGGACAAGACCCACGTGAAACTGGTCTGCGATCCCCATAGCGATTGCAACACTCACCGCCTGGAAGTGAAGGGGGAGTTCGGTCACATCGTCTGTGAGACCGACAACCTCCCATTTCCCTCCAACCCGGCCACTAGCTATCTAGCGGCGTTATCCGCGATGGCGGCCATCAGACGCATCGCAGGGAACGTGTGGATAGGCATCTGAGAACATTCCTATATACGCCTATTTCCCTTCAGCATTTGTGAGCGGGATGAATGAAAGGATCAGATGGATCTTCTCCAATTGCCAGGACGGCCTGGACGCCATCGTTATCATGAACGCCGAAGAGCCACTGTTGGATGTGGCCTTCCCTTACATCACTTGCACGAAGGCCGGACTTTTCGAAGGATGTCTGGGGGTGATCACCCCCGACGGCCGCTCGACCATCATCACCTCCGCTTTGGAGGAGACCTCGGCTCGTGGAGGAAAGAGCGAGGTGCTGATATACCGCACCCGCAAGGAAAGGGATGAACTGGCCTCCGGCTTCATGAAGAAGTTCCGCACGGTGGGAGTGAACGGGCAGGGCATCACCCATGCCAATTACTTGGAGATCGACCGGCTGACACCCAACGCCGAACTGCTGGACGTGAGCAAGGGCCTGGAAACATCCCGTTTAATAAAGGATAGGGATGAGATAGACCGGATACGCCGGGCGTGCGGGATCGCCTCCCGGGTGGCGGATGATATTCCAGGCTTATTGAGGAAAGGAATGACAGAGTACGAGGCAGCGGCGGAGATCGATTATCGTATGATGAAGTTGGGAGCCTCTGGAACGGCCTTCGGTACCAACGCCTCCTTCGGCGCCAGCTCGGCCGAGCCTCATCACGGGGCGGAGGACATCGTTCTGAAGGAGGGACATGTGGCCTTGTTCGATTTCGGATGCAAGGTCGATGGATACTGCTCCGATATCACCCGCACCTTCTTCGTGAATGAAGTGAAGGACTGGCAGGAACACATGTATCAGGTGGTTCTGGAAGCACAGGGAGCGGCCTTGGCGACCATCAAGGCCGGCGCCAACGGCAAAGATGTGGACGCGGCCGCCCGTAAGGTCATCGACGCCAGCGAGTTTAAAGGGCTGATGGTCCACTCGACCGGTCATGGATTGGGCTTATCGGTGCATGATGGGGGCCGGATGGCCCTCGATCATGACTTCCTGTTGAAGGAGGGCATGGTGCTGACGGTAGAGCCGGGGGTTTATATCGCAGGGCGAGGAGGGGTTCGCATCGAAGATGACGTCCTGATCACAAAGGACGGGTACGAGATGCTCACAGACGCCTCTAAGGAAATGAAGGTGATCACATGATGGACCAGCTGGAAAGAGCGGTGGAGCGTATGAGAATGGAGGGGGCGGACTTCTGCGACGCCCGTTATCAAACCATCACCACGACCGGTGTGGCGGTGGTGGACGCGGCGGTCAAACGGATCTCCGAGGACCGCATGAGAGGAGCATGCCTACGGGCAAGGAAGAGGGGCTCATGGGGCTACGCCACCACCGTGGATGTGTCCAAGGATACTCTTTTGGAGGCGGCTGTCAAGGCCGTTCGAAACGCCAAGGCCGGAAACTCCTCGGGCAAGCTCATCCCGGACCTGGGCGGCGCCAGGGCCGATCTGAAGGCCAACGTTCAGATGCATCCTTCCAAGGTAGGCATGGATGAGAGGGTGCAGGCGGCCCTGGACCTGGACCGGGCACAGAAGGTGGACCCTCGCATAGTCAATACCAATTCCATGCTGCGGGAGGAGGTGCGCCATAACCAGTTGGTAAGCAGCCATGACCGACAGTTGAGCTGGGAGGAGGTACGTTCCTCCCTAATGGTGGAGGCGGTGGCCTCGGAAGCAGGCCGAACCGAATTTTTTTATGACATTCGCGATGGTTCCAAGGGCTTCGAGCTGGTCAAGGCCACTGATCTGGAGACATTGGGCCGGAACACCGGGTTGGAAGCGCTCAAGATGCTCACCGCGGTGAAAGCCCCTTCGGGACTGGTCACCTGCATAACCGATCCCAGCATATCCGGGCTGCTGGCCCACGAGGTCATGGGGCACGCCTCCGAGGCGGACGAGATCGTCAAACGGCGTTCTTTCCTGACCGACATGGTGGGGAAGAAGGTCGGATCGCCCCTCATCACCATGGTAGACGATGGAACGGTGCCAGGAGCTAGAGGGACCGTTCCATTCGATGACGAGGGAACACCCTCATCGCGCACCACCATCATACAGGACGGGGTTTACCAGGGATACATGCACTCGCTGGAGACGGCGGCAGAAATGGGCACGAAACCGACAGGCAACGGCAGGGCGCAGGACTTCGGGCGGAGAGTTTGGGTGCGCATGACCAACACCTTCTTCGAGAAAGGGGACCAGACCCTGGAAGAGATGATCGCCGACGTGAAGCTGGGAGTGCTCACCGACCGCATGATCAGCGGTATGGAGGACCCGGTGGGCGGAGGCTTTGAGGCCAAAGCATTGCGAGGGTTCCTCATTGAGAACGGCCAGGTGACCAAGATGTTACGTTCGTTCACGCTGACCGGCAACGCCTTGGACATACTGGGGACCGGCGACGCCGTAGGCAAGAAGGTGACCCTGGACGGAGGCTACTGCGGCAAGGGCATCGAGGATTGGGTGCCGGTATCCTCCGGTGGACCGCATTGCCGTTTCAAGATCGTGCTGGGAGGTGACTGAATGGACCTGGAGAGGATGTCCAAGAAGACGGTGCACAACGTCCTGGAGGAGGGAGCCAAGGAGGCCGAAGCCTACCTTGTGAGGGTGCGGTCGCTAACAGCTTACATCGACGACGATATGATCAAGAACTTAGAGGTGAAGCTGGACCAGGGACTTTCGGTCAAGGTCTCCCTCAACGGTCGGTTGGGGCAGTCCAGCTCCACCATTTTCCACATGCGGGACCTGGAGGAATGCGGGGCGAAGGCGGTGGCTCTGGCGAAGTTATCCCGCCCCGATCCTTACTTCAAGAGGTTCCCGGGATTTCAGCATCCGAACGGTTCGTTGGATGTTTGCTCCGAAGACATCGTCAACGCCACAAATGAAACGTTGAGGGACAAGGTCAACAACATTGTCAGCGCCGTCGGGGAAGGAGTGAGGATCCCCCGAGGACAGTTACGGGTGGCGGTCATCGAGAGGGCGCTGGCCAACTCCAATGGGGCGGCCTATCGCGAGATAGGCACCATGGCCTACGCCCATTTCACCTCCATGACCAACGGGGTAGATCCCGGTGAGGGGTGCGAGTGTTACTATTCTTCCGGCCTGTCCGCGCTGGATACCGAGGAGATGGGACGGAAGCTCCGGGCCAAGGCCTTGAACGCCCAAGGCGCCAAGCACTACAAGGGCAAGATGACCGTGCCGGTGGTGCTGCCGCCAGAAGAGCTGGCGGAGATGCTGCTGGCCTCGGTCGGCTACTCGCTGGACGGAGAGAACGCCCTGCGGCACCGCTCCCCTTGGGGAGAAATGGTGGAGAAGGAGGTCGGCAATACCCTGGTGGACCTACAGGACCGGCCTTGGGACCCACGTTCCTCCCTATCTTGCCAGTACGATGACGAGGGCACTCCGACACGGGAAAGACCATTGGTCGAGAAGGGAGTGCTGAGAACGCTGTTGTACGACGCTTATCACGCCCAGATGGGCGGCGTGGTGGCGACGGGCAGTTGCATGAGGCGAGATCCTACCGATGCCCTGAACCTCTATCGCCGAGGCAGCGCCACCTTGCCCATCAACCTGACATGGAGGGCGGGCAGGAGCAGCTTGGAGGATATGATCTCCGAGATGAAGGAGGGAGTGGTCATAGAAAAACTGGCCGCCCCGGATGTCAACAGCGTCACTGGCGGCTTCGCCCTGGAGGTACGCAGCGCCAAATATGTGCGGGACGGCCAGGTGGAGGGCCACATCGACCAGTGCCTGCTTGTGGGCAACTTCTACCAAGCGCTTAAGAAGGTGAGCGCGGTGGGCAGCGATCCGACCGTTCACGGAAATTGCATCGTGCCATCGGTGCGCTTTGACGACCTGGAGATCGTGGGCAGCGAATGATCTTTAGGCCCTTTCCAGGGTGACGGAGGTCTTGTCGGAAAGTTTGGCCAGTCCCTTGAGGTCGCCCAACACCCTTCCCACCGGGCTCACCGGGGAGAACGCTTCCGGCCTAGAGGTCGTGGAAACAGGCGTCTTGCCGAAGAAGAAACATAGGGCGTCCCCTTCCGGCCAGAAGGCCACTTCTCCCTCGTCCAAGATCTTCTTCCCGTTCTCCAGCTCGCCGCTAACCGGGATGGCGAAATAGAACTCACCGCCCCATACGTTGATCTCTCGTTCCAACGGCAGTGACTCGTATATCTTCCAAGCGGTCAAAGAATCGTTCAGCTCGATCTCGAACTGTTCGTACCTTGTGCGCATCAAAATTCTTTCCATGCCCTCTCCCGGAAAGGGAAAGGGTGGAAGGGTGAAAAGGGTTTCGTCACTTCTTGATCTCGAAGAGGGCGCGTATCTCCGTGCCTACCTTCTCGACCTGGCTGTCGGCCTCGGCACTCTCCATGGCTTTCATCCTTGGCATGCCGGCCTTGGCGTCCGCCAACCATTCCTTGGCGAAGTCACCGGAACAGATGCGGTCCAGCATCTTCTCCATGGCCGCACGGCTCTCGTCATTGATGACCAGGTCCCTGGTGGTCAGCCCGCCGAACTCGGCGGTGTTGGAGACGCTTCTCCACATGTTCATCATGCCGCCCTGGTAGATCAGGTCCACGATGAGCTTGACCTCGTGGAGGCACTCGAAGTAAGCGATCTCCGGCTGGTATCCCCTCTTGACCAGGGTCTGGAAGCCAGCGTTGATGAGGGCGGTTACCCCGCCGCATAGCACGGCCTGCTCTCCGAACAGGTCGGAGGTGGCCTCCTCACGGAAGTCGGTCTCCAGGACACCGGCCTTGGTAGCCCCGATGCCCTTGGCCAATGCCAGGGCGAACTGTTTTGCCTTACCGGAGTGGTCCTGGTGCACGGCGATGAGCGCTGGGACGCCGAATCCTTCAACGAACACCTTCCGCACCATGGGGCCCGGGGCCTTCGGGGCCATCATGATCACGTCCACGGTCTTGGGCGGGATGATCACACCGAAGGTGATGGAGAACCCATGAGCGAAATCCAATGCCGCCCCATCCTTTAGGTTCGGCAGTATCTCCGAGTGGTAGACGTCTCCCTGCACCTCATCCGGGATGAGCACCATGACCACATCCGCGTCCTTGACGGCGCCGGCCACGGTGTCCACTTTCAACCCGTTCTTCTTGGCTTCGACCCAGGACTTGCCGTCCTTGCGCACACCGACGGTCACGTCCAATCCGCAATCGTGCAGACATAGGGATTGAGCCCTGCCTTGGCTACCGAAACCGATGACCGCGACCTTCTTGCCCTTCAGGACGCCTAGGTCGGCGTCTGACTCGTGATAAATCCTTGCCATTTGATCACCGTTAGATGCATTGACGCATTTTATGCGCAATATTTACAATGTTCTACTCCACCATTAGCATTTGTTCCAACGGCAGCGTTTGCGTAAGGTGCCTTTGTTACTAGCGACCCCTCCCGGCAGCATTGGGAGCATATCCTCCTCCGGGTCGGTGCGGATGTCCACCACGAACGGGACATCGGAGGCGAAGGCCCTCTTGTAAGCATCGCTAAGCTCGCTGGACCTCGTGACCGTCACGCCGTCCGCGCCGAAGGCTTGGGCCAGCTTTACGAAGTCGGGGTTGTTGCGCAGCTCGGTCCCGCTATAACGGCTGCCCCATTGGAGCTTCTGCCATTGTTTCACCATACCCAGCCAGCCGTTGTTGAGCAGACACACTACCACCGGCAGGTCCACGCTCATGGCCGTTGCCAGCTCTTGGAACACCATTTGGAAGCTACCATCCCCGGCTACGTCCACCACCTGTTTGTCGCGGTACGCGTACTTCACACCGAGAGATGCCGGAAAGCCGAAGCCCATGGTGCCCATCCCACCCGAGGTAAGGAACTGATTGGGGTGCTTCAGGCGCATGAAGTGCGCGGCCCACATCTGATTTTGTCCGACCTCCGTCACCACGAAGGCGTCCGGGTCAAGCGCCTTTCGTAGCTCCCAGATCGCTTTCTGTGGTTTTATTGGGTCCTCATCTATGTCAATATCGCAAACGCAGCCGTCAAAGAGCTCCTTCACTCTTTTGCTCCAGGCCGAATCCCCTTTGGATTGGGCTAGCCCCTTGATCACGAGCTGCAGGCCCTTGCGGGCGTCGCCCACCAGCCTGACCCTGGTCCGGGGGTTCTTACCTGCCTCCATTGGATCGATGTCCAGGCGTATGATCTTAGTGTCCTTGGGCATCTCGCCATCGTAACCGATGGTACGGTCGGAAAAGCGCGAGCCGATGGCGAACACCACGTCCGCCTCCAATAATGCCCGACGAGAGCACTCTCTGCCATGCATGCCCAGCATTCCCAGCGAGAGAGGATGGTCCTCAGGGATGATGGCCTTGGCCATTATCGTGGTGATCACTGGGGCGAACAGTATCTCGGCCAGACGCTGTACCTCGTTGGAAGCGTCAGCCCATCTGGCGCCGCCGCCGACCAGTAACACTGGTCTCTCGGCCTCGCGTAGTATCTTGACCGCCTCCATCACACCGGAGAGGTCTTCGAAAGGTGCGGGAACCGGGAACTCCTCGTTCAATTTGGATGGTTCTATTTGACCGTTCAACACGTCCACTGGAAGGTCGATATGCACCGGGCCCTTACGACCGTTGTTGGCGATGCCCATGCCCCTCTTGATGGCCTCGGGCAGATCATTCGGCCTCAGTACGCGATAGTTATGCTTGGTGATGGGCATCATCAGACTGAAGATGTCCGCCTCCTGGAAGGCATTATTACCGATCATGCTGGTGGCCACTTGACCAGTGAGGACCATCATAGGGGATGAATCCGCATAGGCGGTCGCCACCCCGGTCACCAGGTTCGTAGCACCAGGTCCGGATGTGGCCAGGCATACACCGGTCTTGCCGGTCGACCTGGAGTATCCATCGGCCATATGGGCGGCGCACTGTTCGTGACGAACGAGGACGTGGTGTATGTCCGAATCCAACAGATCATCGTATATGGGAATGGTGACCCCGCCTGGATAACCGAAAATGACGTCTACACCCTGCCCCTCGAGCAGTTCAAGAACAGCCTTCGAACCTTTCATAAACTAATCCCTCATTTTTTTCAATAATGGAGGACGACCCCCTAACGGTACGTCCTCGATCACAAAACAACAATCAACGTGAGCAAAGGCAAAAGCATCGATGTCGTCTCACCCGTGTTGTTGTTTGACACGGATTTACTTCATGATAAACATAATATATAACAATATCTAAGATTAGGGCACTGGTCGGGAAATCGACTGGTAGTTGAAAAAGGATGGTCATTGAAAGCATGGACCAAAGAGGTGAGAACGCAATGGAGGCGGTGAATGCACGGGACGGCATCGAGTTGCTGCCTCGTGATTCGCTTTGGACGAGGATGTTCTCCGAGGAAAGGGATCGATTGCTCAGTGCCCTGGGAGAGATGGTCCGAGGGATCGATCACGTGGGAAGCACCGCGGTTCCCGGCCTGGAGGCCAAACCGATCATCGACATCATGGTCTCGGTCGACATACTGGAGCTTGGAACGGTGAAGGAGATTTTGGAGGATCTAGGATATCTACATGTTCCCATCGATGAAACGGGGCGGTTGTTCTTCCGTAAGGGTATGCCCCGCACCCATCATCTGCATGTTGTGCGAAGAGGGAGCTGGGAATACTGGAAGCACCTGTTCTTCCGCGATAGACTTGTGGACAATAAGGACGAAATCCGGGAGTACGCCGCCTTGAAGATGGAATTGGCCGAACGCTTCCATCATGATCGGGAAGCTTATTCTAAAGGGAAGGAGGCTTTCATCGAAGGTCTGCTGGCCAAAGCGGTGTTGGAGCGATTGGTCCGCATCGATCGACTTTCAATCAGCTGACCGAGAGCGCCAAAGAAATATTATGCCAAGAGTCGTTGTCCAGGGATACCAGGAGGGTGTGTACCACGGACGCCAAGGAGATCATGGAGCACGGAGCGCAAAGCCAACTTATTAACGACCCTCACGTCAAAAGGGTATGGGACCTGATCAACGGTGACTCGCTCTTCAAGATGAGCGTTGACGACCTGGCCTCATTACGCCAATCGTTACGCCGGGAGTCCTTACAGTACTTCGCCAGACATAACCCCTACTACGCGGAACTTTTCGAAAGATTGGACATCGATCCGGCGAAGGCGACGCTGCACGATGTGGCCAAGCTAGCCATACCATCGGACATGCTGCGCGGGGAAGGACAGAAGAAGTTTCTCATTAGGGACCTGGAAGAGGGCGGGGAGACATTCTCCTCCAGCGGTACCACTGGTAAGGACCCGGTGCGCGTCTATCGTTCACCGATAGATCTGGCCATCATGCTCAAGGCCAACACAGATCTCTTCGAGTACGTGTACGGGGACCTGCTGAAGGAGGGAGAGGGCGTAGCGTTGTTCATGGCCGCCCCCGAGCTCAGGTACAAGCTCAGCTTCGTAGCCTTCGTTCACCTGACATTGGAAAAGAAGGGCATCGAACTCCTTTATGGCATGGACCTGGAGAACAAGGACCAGGCCGGAACTCCCTGGCAGAAACTGGTGCCCAATAAGGAGAATCTGCTCAAGTTCCTCAAGTCAAAGAAGGAGCCGAAGCTCTTTTTCACCGCTCCGGCGGGCGTACACCTCATGTGCCAGAAATTCGACGAGATGGGATACGGTAAGAAGCTGGCCTACAAGATGGCCTCGGGGGCACCCCCGGTGCGCCTGGGTAAGGGGGGCGTCATCGTCACCGGAGGGGGCAGTAAAGGCTTCGCCGACCTGCCAGAGTATCCCCGGTTGGTATCGAACGCCCAGAAGCATTTCATTGCTCAGAACCGTAATGGAGGGGAGGGGAGCACCCCCTTCATGGACGTGCTGGGAATGACGGAGACGCTGACGGCGTTGATCGATCGGCACGGCGTCATGGACAAGATGCCCCACCCTCTGTCGGAGGCGTTCATTCTCGATCCGCTGACCTTCGAACCGTTGGAAGGTGAGGGCAAGGAGGGAGTGCTGGGTATCTTCAACCCCTTTACCACATCCTGGCTGGAGGTGTTCTACCCCGGGGACATCATGTCCTGGCATTCTTCTGAGCGCTACTACGGAAAGGAGTTCGTGTACAAGCGCCGGCTCAGCGTCAAGGAGGGTTGGGACCTTCAACGCGCTTGCGGCGGCACCTTGGAAGAGATGATGACCAAAGGGCAGTGAGCGGCATCATTTAATTGGCAGGAAGGCCATTGCCTGGGCCATGTGCCCCAAGGTAGCGCCGTTGCTTTTCGATCGTTCCCTGGAGAACGTACCAAGCGGCGGTAACGAGGATGTCATGGAGCTCTCGCCCTCCGCCCTGGAAGAGCTGATCAGGTTGGCGCCTTCGGTGCAGGCCACACTGTCATCCGTCCCCATCGAGGAAAGATTGCAGGTAATCGAGCAGATGGCCAGGCTCTGGAAGGACAAACTTGACCGCGGCGACCTGGACCACCTCAAAGATGAAATGGCCGCGTCCACCGGATACTCGCCGTCCCTCATGGAGACCGAACTGTCGTTCGTGCCCGCGGTCCTGGGGGCGAGCAACATCCGCAAGAACCTGGAGGCGTCCGTCCAGGGTGGGGCGGAGGCCCTTTGCCGCTTCGTGGAGATGGACGAGACCGAGATGTTCCGCCACGTTCCGGTCGGTCCGGTGCTGATCATCAGTTCCGGCAACTCCATCGTTCCTACGCTCATACCGACGGTGATGTCATTGGTCACCGGCAACCTGACCATATTGAAGCCGTCAATAGCGAACTATCACGGGGTCACCGAGGTGTTCAAGCTCCTGTCGGAAGTAACGGACGGTCCCGTCTCCAAGGCCATGAGGGACGCCTTGGTAGTGTGCTACTTTGGGCATGACTCCCCGTCGCTGAAAGCGGCGCTGGAAAAATTGCCCATGGGCATGATCAACTTCTGGGGGGCGGAACCGGCCCGGACCATCGTGGCCAATATGGTGAACGGCAACCCACACCACCCGCGCTTCTTCGTCAACGGTCCATTCACCGGCATGGCCTTGATCGAGGAGGGGGTGGACACGGTGCAAGCCGCGGACGATCTGGCACTGGATGTGGTGCTTTACGATCAGCAGCTGTGCTCCTCACCGACCTCGGCGGTCTTCATTGGTAGTTTCGAAGAGGCCAAGAAGTTCTTACGCACGGCCGGAGAGCGCCTGGACGATGTGGGTATGGAATTCCCCTTGCCTTTGGACCAGGATCGAATGTTCACATTACAGGGCGCTAGGCGGTACATACAGACAGAAGGGGGGACGGTCCTCTCTTCCAGGGAACCGGCCAACCCCTGGACCTTAGTACTTTCGAAGAGGAAGAGTTCCATGAACGGCCTGGCCGCCCAGTTCCCTAATTTCAACCTCTTCGTCAGGAGACGATTCCTGGAGATCGTGGTGGTGCCGGATGCCGATTCAGCCGTGGCTTTGCTGCGCGACCTGCCGGGACATCCTGCCTTCAGAGGCATCGACGGGGTGCAGAGCGTTGGACTGGCGGTGAATGAGAGCTCCAAGAAGGGGATCGTCGACCGATTGGTGAACGCCGGAGTGCACCGCATTCTGCCGCTGGGCGACATGTTCATGCGTGGCGCGGTGGAACCGTATGACGGTGTGCCCATGAGCTCGTTGTTCACCCGCATAGTGTATTGGCGTGGCAAGAACACCTCACCGGGGGAGCATCTTTGAAGGTTCTGGTCACCGGGGCCACGGGCTTTCTGGGCGGGCACTTGATCAGGGAGATGGCCAAGGGGCCGCACGCACCTTTGTGCGCCTACCGCAAAGGCAGTGACACCCGATCGATCGATGAACTGGGCCTGCCTAAGGTCAATTTCGATCTCACCGATCCAGCATCCATGAGCGAAGCGGTCAAGGGGGTGGACGCGGTGATCCATCTGGCAGCCTACTATACATTCACTGGCCGCAATGACCTGTACGAGAGTATCAACGTCCAGGGCACGCGGCGGTTATTGGAGGCCTGTCAAGAGAACGGGGTCAAGCGCTTCCTGTATTGCAGCAGCACCGAGGCCATGGGTCCGGTGGAACACCCCCCTGCGAACGAGGACGCCCCGTTGAACCCTCAGTACGAGTACGGAAGGTCCAAGGTCAAGGCCGAGGAACTGGTCAACTCATCCGGACTGGATTGGACGATACTGCGCCCTTCGGGGATCTACGGACCGAGCAATGTGGACGACGTCGCCTACTACTTCATCACCTCGTTCAAAGGCTTCGCCTCCAAGTTCATCATCGGCTCGGGGAAGAACTATATCCAGTTCGTGCACGTCAAGGACGTGGTCAAAGGGTTCCTGTTGGCATTGGACAATCCAACGGCCGTCACCAGAACCTACATCATCTCCCAGGCCAGGCCGTACACCTACGAAGAGGTGTATCGGCTCTTGGCCGATATATTCGGCCAACCAGAGCCTCGATGGAGGTTGAAGAAGAGGTTGGCCATCGCCCTTATGTTTCCTATCGAGGGATTCAACACCTTGATCGGTCGGGAGAACTTTCTTTATCGCCGGGAGACGGTGGAGAGCGTCACCAGCGATAGAGCATTCACCATCGACAGGGCCAGGCGGGAGCTGGGCTATGAGCCGGATTATGACCTGCCAGAGGGCATGAGGGAGACGGTAGCCTGGTATCGGGAGAACGGCTATCTTTAAAGCAACGGTTAAATCCCCTTTTCCTTTTTACCCCGATGGTGAGAGAATGGAGATGACCGTGGCCTGGCGCAAGATATTGAACCTGTTGAGGATAAGCTACACCTTGCCCTTCGTCATGGCCTCGGTGACCGGGGCCGCCTTCGCCTTGAGCGTGAGCGACGGGTTGCTGCTGGCGTTCCTGATCCCTCTTGACGTGTTCTTCCTGGCCATGTTCGTCAATATCTCCAATGATTATTTTGACCACAAGAGCGGCACCGACGCCTCTCGCTTCCAATTTCGCACGCCTGAGCTGGAAGAGGCCCTCAAGGAGATCTATGACGAGAGGGTATACTGGACAGGGAACACCTTCGATAAGGGCGAGGTAAGTGAAAGGAATGGGCGCATGATCATCGGCATCATCGCCCTGGGAGCCCTGCTGGTATCCATCCCCATCATCATGCACGGCGGCTGGCTCGTGATCATATTGGGAGCGGTCGCGTTCTTCCTCTCCTACTTCTACACCGCCCCGCCTCTGAACCTGGGGGCGCGGGGATTGGGAGAGCTGGACGTGGGTATGTCATTCTTCATGATGTCCTTCTTCACATACTACGTCATCGTCCAGATATGGTCCTGGGAGATGTTCCTGATCGCTTTGACCGTCGGTCTGACGGTCATGCTCATGCGCTTCGTGGACCAGATGTCCGGCTATAAGGCGCACCTTGAGGGCGGGGAGAAGGACTGGTGCGTACGATTGGGGTTGGAGAGAGCTGTCAGCGCCGTCGGCATATTATTGGTCGTGCTGTACGCTTTCTGCTTCGCCCTGATCTACTTCGACCCCTTGTACGTGGTTCTGTTCCTGACCCTGCCCATGAGCTTCGGTCTGATGAGGATGCTGCGGAACAAAGAGGATGATCTGCGTTTCATCCGACCGGCACCTCAGATGTTCAAGCTGGCACTTGGCAATCAGATACTGATAATCATTTCGTTGATATTGCAAAGCGTCCTGCCATGGACAATATGGTAGAGGGGCTCCCGCGTGTCACCAGGGAATATTCGCGCACGGCGTTGAAACCGCATTTCTTGCACGCCTCCCCTCTCATAGGACATCCGTAATGCTTGCTGCGGTCAGGCATAACGAACTCCGAGGCCCAGAAGGGGCACTTTTTCGAATAATCCTCTATCAGCAGTTCCTTCAGCGCCTTATTGGAGTTGAGGATGGGATAGCCTTCCTTCTTCAGGGCGGTGATCTCCTCCACCGCCTTGCGCTTCTCCTCCAAGGTCAAGGTCTTTGATTCTGGCGGAGGGGTCAGGAAATTGATCATTAGGCCGTTGATATGCGGATTATCGCGGACTATGGAGGCCGTCTCCCTGATCCGGTCCTTGTTGTCGGGCATGACCACCATGTTGGCGAAGACATTGGGATGGTTAACATTCTCCAGGTTCTCCATCAACCTATCATAGGTGCCGGGGCATCGGATTGTATCGTGCACCTCCTTCGGCCCGTCCAGAGAGACGGAGATGACATCGCTCTCCAGATAGAACACGTTGGTTCCGTTGGTAGTATAACCGGTAACGAAATAACCGATCTCCCTTCCCGCCTTGATGAGGTCCAGCAAGGTACGGTCCCCGTCGCTCCAGTGGGTCGGTTCTCCGCCCTCGAAGAAGAGTACGCGAGTGCCACGGTCGAACGAGGCCTTCATCTCCTCCAGGGCTGCTTCGTAGGATATGCTGTGCGGTTGGGGAATGAGCGGAAGGTTCTGGGCTATCTGACAGTGCTGGCACCTGAGATTGCACTGGTATGTGATGATCATGGTGTTGACCAG
>SPCU01000049.1 GCA_004525545.1 Methanomassiliicoccus sp.
CAACGACCCATTACCGGGATTGGAGGAGCAGATAGGCGATGCAGAGGACCAGATAGGAGACCTGCAGGACCAGATTGATTCTCAGCAGGGCACGATCGATCAGTTGCAGACAGATCTGGATGCGGCGAACGACAAGATTGCCAGCGTGGAATCGACGTCCTTGATGTTGGGCATCCTGGGCATCGTTGGCCTGGTCATAGCGATCGTGGCACTGGTGATGGTGTTCTTGCGCAGGAAGGCTTGAGCGTCGTCCATAAACCCCTTCCCCTAATTTTTATTTCATCCATAGAACGCCATCATCGACTGCCGCGTACGTCCATCCTATCGACATATCCATACTTTGTATCAATTATATTGATCGGATAAAAATGGTCTAATTCATGGGCGTCAAGGATATGGCGGTAATGGACGAAATTGGATGTTTTCCAACTTATAGACGTGGTGCGAGGGTAGTATATAGAATCGAAAAATGATACCCTATCCTCTTGTGGCCATTGTCGAGAGGATGGGGAAATGACATCTTCCCGGAAAGAAGGAGATGGCGTTATACGTTATTTAAATACATTTTTTAATATTTTTAGAAATCTTCTCCTTAGAAAAAGACGAGGAAAGGGTTTTCGCCGGCCAGCTCGTGCGGAACGGAAAAACCCCGAATTGATGTTTTAGCCAGATGTAGAAGTGGTGCTCCCGTCGGGATTTGAACCCGAGTCGAAGCCTCGAGAGGGCTTCATGATTGGCCGGACTACACTACGGGAGCGTGTAGGCTCCCCAATTAAATGGCCGTAATTAAAGCTTACGGATACTGAAGGGGGCACAATCAATAATTATCCTCTGCCCACTATCATCCACGTTCATGGATTTCGATCATAATCGTAGGCCGGCTCTCATCAACCTGATGATATGGGTGATGGCAGCCGTTTGGTTGCTGGTGCTGCTATCGTTCCTACCCAAAGAACGATCCCTTTTCGTTCTATCAATAGGTGGGGTGCTGGCCGTGACATTATTGGTGATCGGTGTCTCTCCCTTATTGACCCCACACAAGATCGCGGACGGGAAGATCATCATACGTCAGGGCTGGCATTCATGGATGGTCGTTCCAGTGGGTCAGGTGGGTCGCATACAAAGAATGGAGAAGATCGATGTGAAGGAAGGCATCCTCCTCGACGCTTTCAACAAGACCCTGGTACTGACCGGCAGCAAGACCAATGGTATACGATTGGAGCTCAAGGAGGAGGTGCGGGTGCCTTCAGCCTTCTGGAAGCGGGTCAAGGTCGTCATCTTCGATGTGGACGATCCCGACCGCTTCATCGCCGAGGTCGGCAACGCGCTGTGATCATTCCCGCCAGTCGCAGCCTACGGTCCTCAGCCCCAGCTTGGGGATGAGCGGCATTCGGCGCTTGTGCCGGGAGCAGGCGTTCTTCTCCGAGACCATTTCCACCAAGGCCATAGGTACCCCGGTCCTCTTCGAGATCACGTCCAAAGATGTCTGCTCCTCCAGCCCAGAGAGCACCTGGTCCAGGTCGTCATAGGAGATGCCCATCTCCGATTCGTCCGTCTGCCCCTCCCATAGACCGGCCGAAGGCTCTTTATCAATGATGCTCTCCGGCACGCCAATCAATCGGGCAAGCTCCCTTACCTCGGTCTTGTACAGATCACCGATGGGTAGAAGGTCGGCCCCGCCGTCCCCCCACTTGGTGAAGTAGCCCATTAACAGTTCGGACTTGTTGCCCGTGCCTATGACCAGGCGAGAATCCAGATTGGCATGGGCGTATAGGATGGCCATGCGGATGCGGGCCATGAGGTTCCCGGCCACCTCTTTGCACTCCGATCCAGGCATGATCAGGTTATAGCTCTTGAGCAGAGGACCGATATCGTAGACCAGCAGGGTCGTCCCCCAGTCCCTGCTCATCCGCCGCACGTCCTCCAGGTCCTGCTCCGGAGTGGTCGGCGAAGGCAAGAACACGTTCAGCACCTTCTCCGGGCCCAGTGAGTCCACGCATAACTTGGTGACGACGGCCGAGTCAATGCCGCCGGACAGGCCTACTACGACCCCAGTGGCCTTGGAATCGCCTACATGGGTGCGTATGAAATCGCTTATGGCCTCCACGGTCAGCTCCTTCAGTTGCGGTGGCATCATTGAGGATAAGGCCCTTCCGTTTAATAATTCTCTTTCCGGCAAAGGTTGAATAGCGTCCCCCTCAATCACAGAAATCATGCGATTAGCCCTTTGCCAACTGAAAAGCGTACTTGGGGACAAGGAGAGAAACCTGGAGCGTATGCGCTCCGTGGTCGAGGACACTAACGCTGACCTTTTCCTCTTCCCAGAGATGAACGTCACTGGCTACATGGTCCGTGACCGCTTCATGACATTGGCGGAGGACATCGACGGAGAGAGCGTCTCCTACCTGGGGGAGCTTTCGGACCGTACGGGCAAGGCCATGGTCTTCGGCATGCCGCTCAACGATCCGGAAAACCTGGGGCTGGTCACAAACAGCGCAGTGATGGTTACCCCTGACGGAAGGGTGCAGAGGTACGATAAGATGCACCCGGCGAACTTCGGTCCTTTCGAGGAAGGCCTATATTTTAAACCTGGAAAGATCCCAGAGATGTTCCTGTTCAGGGGAAAGGGCATCGGTGTCTGCATCTGCTACGATATTTTCTTCCCGGAGATATGCAAAGCGTACGCCATGCAGGGTGCGGACCTGCTCCTATGCTTAGCGGCCTCGCCGATGACCTCGCGCACGTCGTTCGAGAGATTGATACCGGCACGGGCGTTGGAGAACACCTACCCTGTAGCATACGTGAACAACGTTGGGGCTCAGCTGAACATGGTGTTCTTCGGCGGTAGCCAAGCTTACGACGCCCACGGACGATTATTGGGCAAGCTACCCTATCTGAGGGAGGCGGTGGAGGTGGTCGACATCGATTCTCAGCAGACGACCGTGGCCCGCCGCTCCCGACCGACGATACGTGATACCCATCTGGGTTAGGACTCCGGGGCAAAATTTCTTAAGCCCCCAATGGGTTAGTCCAGATTGAAAATGGATGAGTACGTCTCGTTGTTGATAGTCACCGTCTTGGCCTTCGTGACACCGCTGCTTTTCAGCAAGACACGGGTCCCGGTGGTGGTGGCCGAGATATTGGTGGGCCTCGGGGTCGGATTGATCGCCTTCCTAGGTTACAAGCTCACGGGTGTCCAGATACTGGAATCTGGGGTCACGGTCGAGGTCCTGGCCGGAATAGGGTTCATTTTCCTGATGTTCCTGAGCGGACTGGAGATCGATTTCGGCAAACTGGAGAGAGGGGGACGCTGGACCATCATCAAGTCCGTGGCCATGCTGCTGATGACCATGTTGTTGACCTATGGTCTGATCACCCTGGTCGATTCATTGATCGGACTGGACATCGACCCGTTCTATATGGCATTGATCCTGAGCACCACATCGGTAGCGGTGGTCCTGTCCATCGTTCGGGAGATGCGTATCTCCCGGACGGCACCCGGACAGCTGATCATGGTCTCGGCTCTGGTTGCCGATGTAGTGACTATGATCGTCATCGCCGCCTACACCATCAACATACAGGTCATCGCCTCCCAGGACTTCTTCTACGGAGTGGAGGCGATGGGCATAGTGGTCCTGATCGTCGTCTCCTTCTATCTGACGTTCAAACTGGGCTCGTGGGCCATGTGGCATTATCCTGAGATATTGCAAAAGTTCTTCAAACTGGACGACCCGCACGAGCTGGGGGTCCGGGGATCACTGGCCATCATCTTTACTTTCGTTGCTTTGTCCACGGTCATTCAGTCCGAGGCACTGGCGGTGCTGGGGGCCTTCCTGGCCGGAGCGGTGATCTCCCTCCTGTTCCAGGAGGGCGCCATGCTGGGTAAGAAGCTCTTCGGGGTGGGATACGGTTTCCTGGTACCGGTCTTTTTCATCAATATCGGCATCTCCTTCGATTTCGAGGCCATACTGTCTCCCACAGTACTTTTGATACCGGTACTGTTCCTCATAGCCGCGGTGGCCAAGATACTCCCGGCCATGTTGATAATGAGGTCTGGTGACCTCAAGCAGGATATAGCCACAGGGGTCCTTTTGACCGGAGGGCTGACCCTGATGATCGCCGCCGCCCAGATAGGTTTGTCCTTGGACATAATCTCTAATTCGGAGAGGGGTATGATCATCCTGCTGGCGGTAATCTTCTCGGCAATAATGCCGATCATCTTCAAGCAGCTATACAAGGCCGAGGTGAAATGATGCGAACTATCATCGTGGGCGGAGGGCGTATCGGTAAGTTCATCTCCAAGGACCTGGACGATTTCGTCATCATCGAAAAGGAAAGGATCAGGGCGGAGAATCTGGCCAGAGAGGTAGGGGAAGAGCACGTCATCGTTGGCGATGGGGCGGACCCCAAGGTGCTGGAGAAGGCCGGAGCTAACCATGCCGATGCACTGTTGGCCATAACCAACCAGGACCGTACCAATCTGAAGGTGGCCCTGGCCGCTAAGTCCATGGGCGTCCCGCGGGTCATAGCCCGTTGTGATGACCCTGCATATATCGATACCATGCACTCCGAGGGGGTGGAGAGCGTCATCTGCCCGGCCCATACCGCCAGTCGAATGATCCATTCCACCCTGTTCCACGATGTGCAGGAGATGGCATCCATCCACGTGACCAAAGGGTCTCTGCTCGATGGTGCACTCTTGGGAGACGTTGGAAGCTTGGCCAAGACCCGGGTACTGGGGGTCATACGTAAGAAGGACGTCCTGAAGCCTGATCCGGACCTAGCAGTTAAGCCCGGAGACGAGGTACTGTTGTGCAGCCTGGGGGGCATGAGCTCGGAGCTCCGTCAACTGATGGCGCGAGAGACCACCGGCCTTTTACCCTTCTCCGAGATCGTGGTAATGATCGGGGATGAGGCCATGATCGAGACGGTCGGGGACGAGAGCCTGTATCTTGCCGCGCACCTGGGGAAGATACCGGTGGAGGTACACTATCCGGCCGATGAGCCGCCTCAACGCTTGCAGGACCTGGCTCAGATGTGGGGCGTACCAGTGGAGCATTTCTCAATGAAGAGCGGGGTGGAAACCGGCTTCACCTGCATCCTTTTCCGAAAAATGCAGAAGAACTCCCTGGTGACCGTAGGTCCGGGGGAGATCACTAACAAGCGCACTTTCAAACAATGCGACCTCACTAAAATATTGGAACGTGACAAGGTTCCAGTGCTGATCTGTCGGCGGAAGATCCCTTACACCAAGATATTGGCGGTCTACGACGGTTCGGAGATCTCTATGGACCTGGCCGAGGTCGCCTTGAAGATCGCCCTTCACACCGGTTCAAGCCTGCACGTCCTGGACATCAGCGAACTGGAGGGCAGTATCCCGGACCTGGAGCATCTCAAGCGTTTGGGCCGAAGCAGGGACATAGAGGTCAAACAACTATCCGTCGAGGGCAACCCCACCCTGGACCTGGTGGCCTTGGTGACCGGTGGGGGATACAGCATGCTAGCCATACGCTGGAGTTGTTCCAATGTGCGTAAGGACATCCTGCGGAAGGTGATTTCAGACTCGGCCCTCAGCGTTCTCCTGGTCAGATGAACGCAATAGTTTTAAATGACCCCACGATTATGAGCGCAGAAGTGCCGAGGTGGCCCAGCCCGGTAAGGCGCGAGCCTGGAAACTTTCCGCCAGCTAGCTCGTGGCGGCAACGCCTCGGGAGTTCGAATCTCCCCCTCGGCGCCATCTTTTCATCCAGATGAATTTTTGGTAAGTATCGTGTATTGAAAGGATTAGATAATCGAACCCTTATATGTGGCCGGGCGCCGTGAAATAGCCAAGCGCCCGCTCGAGATGGAGATGGCCAGATGAGGGTCAACGTGGATCTACGATTGAAGGACAAGCCCGGGCAGTTGATCAAAGCCTTGGAACCGATATCGCTCAACGAAGGTAACATAGTGGGGGTAATCCACGACCATGAGCAGGTGACCGGAGGAAGGATATCGGTCAACATGACCTTCGAGGCCCGGGACCAGCATTCCTTGGACGCGATATTCGCCATGTGGAAGGAGAGGGGCGTGGAGGTGGCCAAGATGGGCGAGATATACCGAACGTACGTCGCCGAATACCTTCTGGTCGGGGACCTCACCCAATCGACCTTACGTTCCATCACTGGGAGCATCGAGAAGATGGAGGGCATAGATTCCATCGATCTGCAGTATTCGCTTTCCACCAGCACCGACAACAAGTCCGTGCTCCTATTGGTCAACGTCAGGGAGAAGAACAAAGTGACGGAGATCGACAACTTCCTCAAAGGGCGGAGCAAACGCAACAACTTCCTCCTCGTTCGCGGGATGGGGGTGTGACATGCGCCTAGCCCTCGTTGGATTCGGCACCGTCGGCCAAGGTTTGGCCGAGGCATTGGCCATGAAGAAGGAGCTGCTCAACGACCACTTCCATGCCGACCTGCAGATCGTGGCCGCGTTCGATTCCCGCACCTACGCCTACGACGCCAAAGGCCTGGACCCGCTGGCACTGGTGGCCAAGAAAGTGGCTGGAAAGGGATTGGGCAAGGTCCAGAAGAAGAGCGCCTCGGAAACGCTGAACGATCTTGATTATGACGTACTGGTGGAGATGACCCCCACCAACATCCTGGACGCGGAACCTGGTTACACCAACATAAGCTCCGCTTTGAAGGCTGGCAGGGATGTGGTCACCTCCAACAAGGGGCCGCTCGCCCTAAAGTACCGCGCACTGGACAATTTGGCCAAGAAGAACAACGTTGAACTGCGCTTCGAGGCCACCGTCGGCGGGGCCACCCCCATAATCAACCTGTCCCGGGAATTGCTAATGGCCGAGAAGGTCGAGTCCATGAAAGGCATCCTCAACGGCACATGCAATTTCATCCTCAGCCGCATGGGCGAGGAAGGATTGCCGTTCGAGTACGTGCTGAAGGAGGCCCAGGAGATGGGGTACGCGGAGACGGACCCCAGCTACGACATCGACGGAATAGACAGTGCCAGCAAGCTCGCGATACTGGCCAACGCCATCATGGGTCTGGACGTGACGTACAACGACGTGCGCCGGACGGGCATTCGCCAGATCACCCAAGAAGCGGTCGACCTGGCGGCCAAGGAGAAGAAGGTCATCAGGCTGATAGGCGAGGTGAACGGCGGCGGGATCGAGGTCTCCCCTCGCATGGTGCAGTTAGGTCACCCACTGGCCATATCCGGGACGCTGAACGTACTTCACATGCACACCGACCTGGCCGGGGCCATAACCGTTACGGGCCGAGGGGCCGGAAGGAAGGAGACCGCCAGTGCCATCATGAGCGATCTGGTCGGTCTTCTAAAGAGAAACGCCTGCGTCAACGGCAGGGTTAAATAGGTCGTGCCATGATAAATCATACCTTACCGGAGGAATCACGATGGTCAAGAAATCAAACTACGGGTGGGATTTATTTATTGCCCACCAGGGCTAGTATCTTCGACACCACTTTACGTGACGGCTCCCAGACCGAGGGGGTCTCGTTCTCCACCGAGGACAAGCTGGAGATCCTCGATCGCCTGGACTCTTTTGGCATCGACTTCATCGAAGGCGGCTACCCCGGATCGAACCCTAAGGACAAGGCGTTCTTCAAAGCGGCCAAGAGCATCAAGCTGAAGAACGGTAAGCTGGTGGCCTTCGGTTCCACTCACAGACCGGGACAATCACCGGGACAGGACCAGAACCTTAAGGCGCTGCTTGACACCGAGACCGAATGGGTCTGCATCTTTGGGAAGTCCTGGGACCTGCACACGGAGAAGGCCTTGCAGGTATCATTGGAAGAGAACCTGGACATCGTTCACGATACCGTGGCTTTCATGAAGGAGAACGGTCGAAGGGTCGTCTTCGACGCCGAGCATTTCTTTGATGGTTATAAGAACAATCAAAAGTACGCATTGCAGGTGTTGGGTCAGGCGAAGAAGGCGGGGGCGGAATGGTTCTGTCTCTGCGACACCAACGGCGGTGCCTTCCCCAGTGAGGTCTTTCAGATCGTCTCGCACGTGCGGCAGGAGCTGAACATACCGTTGGGCATACACGCTCATAACGACGGCGATCTTGCGGTCGGCAATTCGTTAGCGGCGGTAGAGGCCGGCGCCTCCATGGTACAAGGGACGATGAACGGCCTGGGCGAGAGATGCGGCAACGCCAATCTCTGTTCGGTGATACCGAACCTCATGCTGAAGATGGGCGTGCAGACCGGGGTGCAGCACCTGGACCGCCTGACCAGTCTAGCGAACTTTGTGGCCGAGATGGCCAACATCGCACCCTACCCCCGCGCACCCTACGTGGGCAAGAGCGCCTTCGCTCATAAGGGGGGGATCCACGTCAGCGCGGTGCTGAAGGATTCCCGGACTTACGAGCATGTGGACCCCGCGCTCATAGGGAATCTACGCCGTATACTCGTCTCCGAGCTTTCCGGGGTATCGAACATCATGGCCAAGGCCGAGGAGCTGGGCATCGACACCGAGAGGGACGGCGGGCGTTCCATCCTGGGGAAGATGAAGGAGCTGGAGGCACAGGGCTTCCAGTATGAGGCGGCGGATGCCAGCCTGGAGCTGTTGATCCGCAAGCTCAAGGGACAGAACACCTCCCCGTTCCGATTGGACGGGTTCCGCACGTTCATGGATGTCACCGGAGACGTCATGACATCGGAGGCATCGGTCAGGGTCGTGGATTCGGACGGGACGCTGGAACATACCGCCGCGAACGGTAACGGCCCGGTGAACGCATTGGACCGCGCTCTGCGCAAGGCGTTGGAACGCTTCTACCCGGTGCTGAAAGAGATGCGCCTGATAGATTACAAGGTCAGGGTGATCGACGGCAAGGAGGCCACCGCGGCCAAGGTGCGGGTCCTCATCAGCTCCACGGACGGTTCGCAGACCTGGACCACGATAGGTGTGTCCGAGAACATCATCGAGGCGTCGCTGATGGCCCTCATCGACAGCATCGAGTACAAGCTGATGAAGGCCGGTATCAGCGGCAACGACGTTACCTTGAACTGCCAGTAAGTGGTACTGTCGATCATGAGCTACCCGGTAAGGCTGATCGCTCCCGAAGAGAAGGACGTTCTTTACGAGAAGTATTCCTCCTGCAACTTCCACACCTCCAAGGCGGACATCAATGGGGTGTGCCTCAAACTGTACACCATGAGCGACGCCACCATGGGCATGTGGGAGGACAACTTCTATGCCATGTCCGAGACGGTACGCTCACACGGCCGGGTCATCTGCCTGGACGATCCTGGGCGTCCGTTGGAGGTATTGTACGAACCGATGGCCAAGACCGCCTTCCTCTTCAATTTCGATTACTATGGCTGGGTGAAGAGCGTCGCGCTGGCCGTCGCCGGCGACGTGCTGGAGGACGAACATCAGATATATTCGGTGCACGGGGCGGCCCTGGACATCGATGGAAAGGGCATAACGCTCATCGCTCCGTCGAAGACCGGCAAGACCACTCACTCCTGGGGGCTGTTGCGCAGCAAGGCCGCCAGGTTGGTGACCGACGATTGGTATTTCGTCCGCCTATCGGACCGCCGCCCCATGGCCTTCGCCTCGGAGAAGAACTGTTACATCGATGCGGACATCGGCACGATATGGGATGAATATCGCGATCTGGTCGAGAAGTCTACGTTCGACAACAAGCAACGGGCGGTGGTCAACGTACGCTGGGTGGCCGGAAAGGGTTCCGTGATCCCCATGACCACCATACATGAGGTGGTCATGCTGCGCCGGGACCGCAGCGATCCTGAGCAAATGCGGGAGCTTTCCCCGGACGAGGCTTGGGAGTACCTTGTGGCCAACGACCTCTGCAACCCGCACCAGATGGTGCGTGACGAGCGCAAGATGCGATTGCGGGAGAGGTTCTTCCGCCAGTTCCTCTCCCAGACCAAAGTGCACCTGGTGAACACCACCGCCTCACCGGCGGAAACCCAGGAAGCTATTCGCCGCCTCGTCCAGTGAGGCGGGGAAAGGCTGATTTATCCCGCATCCCCATTCGAAGGATATGACCAAGGTCTTGCTCTCCATGATGGGCCGCAGCGTGTGGGGTCTCTTCAATTCGGTGTGGGCCTCCGTGCGCCAGTTCGATTTCCTGCCCGACCGGGTATACGTATTGACGGTGGGATGCGACACGGCCAAGGCGGCCATGGCCCGGGAGATGCTGCTCATCCTTCTGAGGGAGCACGGCTCCAAGGCGGAGGTCGAACTGGTGAGCGTACCTGGCAACGACATAAGGGAGATCGGTCGGGTCGCCGGGGAGATCATGACCCGGGAGAAGGAGCTCGGGAACGAAGTGGCGGTGGACGTTACACCTGGGACCAAGGCGACGGTGCTCGGTACCGTGCTGGGGGCGGGCAAGGTCAAGGTGGACCACATATTCTACCTCTACATCGAATCTTTGCAGAACGCCTCCCGTCCCTATCTGGAAATACCACTGGAACTACAGCATTCCCACGACCTCCTACAGGAAGTGCGCTGATGGAGGCGGACAAGGACTTCTTGACCGTCGTGCTGAACGAGGCCCTACTGGCCGGCAAGGGCAACATTATCGTTCACTCCGACCTGCTGGACCTGGACCTTATGGCGGTCGACCTGGAACGAAAGACGGTGCAGTGGGTGGTGAGGGAGGGCGACTACGATGCCGCTCTGTCCCAGGTGACACGGTCCTTGGGAGAGACGTTGGTATACGACATGCCCACCTTCCTGGACCTGCGGGAGGCGCTGCAGTCGTCCATGTTCCTTCCCCCTACGAACCTGTCTGAGCTTCTGTCCGAGATATACAAGATGACGGACAGGAAGAAGGACCCATACCGGTTTCCCAAGCAGATGTGCTTCAGCGTGGATACCAACCTCCTGTACCGTCGATTGTTCTCCCGACTTCTCCTGGCGG
>SPCU01000115.1 GCA_004525545.1 Methanomassiliicoccus sp.
AGACGAAGGGTATGTTGTGCTATTCAGGAACCTGCTCAACAACTACTGGCAGATCATACTGATAGATCATCGCTATGAGTCGGGATCAAGTGCCGGTAAAATCGATCCCTACAGTATAGTCGATCTCGGGATGGGCAAGCTAGAAGAAGGCTGATCGCCGACCCTAAACCCCTTCCCTAATTTTCCTTTATCAATTCGATGAAGCGAACGCTACGTTCGAACTCGACCACGCACAGAACATCGTGATGATGAGAGGCGAGATCCTTCAACGCGCCGACCATATGGGCCTCTCTCTCAGCATTAAGGGACCGGATGCCCCTTCCTCCATTCACCTTCCGTTCGTAATCCAGGACGAACGCCTCGGCATTCTCCAGATTGAACTTCTTCTTCGCCAGGCGGTGGGTGAAGAAGGATTCCTTTACCAGCTCCATTCCCCCTATGAGATCGCAATAACGATCGGAGAACAACTCCTCGTTCATATCGATGGGGATGAGAGGAATGATAAGTTCGGTGCAAAGATTTACGGTCTCCAGATAGCAGGGTGGGGGCAACTGCACATCCCCGAACTCCTCCAGACCAGCTCGGTATGCTTCTTCCAGTTCGCTGAGCTCGATCTCTTCACCTTGATAGGTGCGTAGACCTTCCAGCTCCTCCATGGAGATGGACATTGCCACTGCGGACGGTCGCAGCTCAAGAATCGCTGCGCGGACCTTCTCCCCCTCGCTCACCAATCCTTTGATGACCGGTAACACCCTGACCAGGGAACCGTTTACTTCAATCTCTTGCATCCACTTCGCTCCGGACATTGACCATCTTGCGCAGGCGCTCTGATTCATGGATCTTCTTCAATTCGTCACGTCCTATGAGCGCCGTGCCCTCGATGCTATGCTGGGTGCGTAACCGCTCGATGAATATAACCGATTCCTTGCCGGTGATGTTTGACAGGTCTGACACCATCCTCGCCTTGTCCGCCAAACGCGTCTCGTCCTTGTCCAGTCCAGTGAGGATCAGGAGGTCCCTGTCGACAGTGAGCGCTTCGAACGGGCACTTTACGGTTGGCTTGACCAGCAACCCCAACCGCATGAGCATGGTGTAGATGTTCTTGCTGAAGTCATCACATTTTTCCATGTCCAGGGGCTTACTATCCTGCGTCGGGGGCTTATAGCCGAGCGGGTCCACCGGAACCACGATAGGTCTGCCCAGGTACTCTTCCAAGCGTAAAGCGGCGTCGATCATCGCTCCCATCCCGGTCTCGTACATCTGTATGGTACGACGAGAGACCCCGGCAACCTCTGCCAGTGTTCCCAAGCTGAGGCTTCGCTCTTCGCGAACGCGGTGCAATAGCTCGCTGTCCAGACGTACGTACAGTCCGCCCGGTGCGGCAAATATGAATGGCGGCTCATCGTCCACGAGCAGGTCCTTCAGTGTTGCGAAGGCGATTATAGGTATGTCGAAACGAGAATAGACTATTCCCTGCTCCAGATCGCCCGATCCAGAACGTTCGCCCACCAGCACGATCGATCCGCCCAAGGCCTCTGCCAAGACCTTCAGTTCCTCGGCGTTATCCTTTGAGAAGGCATCGATGTTGGTTAGAACCTTTATCAGCAGCAGGTTCTGGTCCCGGCGAGCCACGATGTCAAAGCTGATGCTCCTCAGCTTTATCGGCATGGACGCTTTAAATCCAGAACGGAGCAACAGCTCCCTTACGGACCTGATGAGATCCTCTCGCTGCACGGGATGTAATTCGCTATAACTTCTATATAACGTTTGTTAAGAAAAAGAACGAGGCCAGATTTTCAATTAATGGCAATCCTATGGCCCTGGTCGGACTGCGGTAATTTATCGATCATGACGGTCAACACTCCGTTATTGTATTCGGCGGTCGCGCTGTCCGACATTACATCGCACGGAAGGTCGATCCGCTTGCTGAACTTCCTCATTTCCGTGTCCACGGAAATGTTCAGATCACGGCCCTCGGAACGCAGGTCTAGGTCCTCCCTGTCAACGCCGGGCAATTCGATGATCACCTTGATCCGGGCCTCCTCCTCGATGATATCGATCAAAGGCTCTCGCTGACCGGTGTCCGAGGAATGGTGTTCGATCTGGGGTAGATCGCCGAGCATCTGGACAATGGGGCGTCCGTCCGCCCCCCTCCTCATAGAGAGGCCGTAAATGAACGGGTCGGTTCCGATGCCGTTCAGCGTCGATTCCATGAGGCGGTCCATCTGCTCCCGCATGACCTCGAACTCATCGTCGAACGAATGGAACAGGCCGTTCCATTCATCACCGTATCTCCGCTTTGTCATCTCATCACCTCACGTACTCGAAATCATTGGCGATCTTCTGGAAATCGTTCAACTCCCGAAGGGAGATGGAACGGTGCTTCTCTGCCGCGTCCATCACGTGCTTCATGCTCACCATCGTCTCTTTCATCGACTCCGGGTCATCGCCCTTTCCTGAGGCCACCGCCTCACGTATGGCCGTCATGACCGCCTCGTTGGCAATGGCCGCCAGGTCCGCGCCGGTATAACCGTCGGTCTTCTGAGCCACCACTTTCAGATCGACATCGTCCGCCAAAGGCTTGTGCTTGAAGTGGACGTTCAATATGGCCTTCCTGGTCTCTAGGTCAGGGGCGCCCACTTGTATCAGTCGGTCGAAGCGCCCCGGGCGCAGCAGTGCTGGATCGATGATGTCCGGACGATTGGTGGCAGCGATGACCACCACATTGTGCAACGATTCTAATCCATCCAGCTCCGTCAGCAATTGCGAGATGACCCTTTCGGTCACATGGGAATCGGAATCTCCGCCTCGGGTCGGCGCGATGGAGTCAAGCTCGTCCATGAAGATTATGCAAGGTGCGGCCTGGCGCGCTTTCCGGAACGTCTCACGCACCGCCTTCTCGCTCTCACCTACCCATTTGCTCAGGAACTCCGGCCCCTTGATGCTGATGAAGTTGCTCTCGGACTCCGTCGCCACCGCCTTCGCCAGCATGGTCTTGCCCGTTCCCGGGGGACCGAACAGAAGCACTCCTTTCGGAGGTTCGGCGCTCATGTGATCGAACAGGTCGGCGTACTTGAGCGGCCACTCTACCGCTTCCTTCAGCTCCGCCTTCACGTCCTCCAGTCCGCCGATGTCATCCCAATGCAGGTTGGGGGACTCGATGAGCACCTCGCGCATGCTGGAAGGGGACATTTCTCGCAGGGCGGCGAAGAAGTCGTCCTTTTGCACGATTATCCGGTTCAGCACTTCAGCCGGTATGCTGTCCGCTTCCAGGTCCAGGTCCGGCAGGATACGGCGCAGGGAGTGCATGGCCGCCTCCTTGCACAGGGCGGACAGGTCCGCGCCGGCGTATCCATGTGTGAGATCGGCCAAACGTTCCAGGTCGACATCCTCGGCCAGAGGCATTCCACGGGTATGTATCTGCAGTATGTCCAGGCGACCTCCGCGGTTAGGGATGTTGATCTCGATCTCCCTGTCGAACCGTCCGGGACGGCGCAGGGCGGGGTCCAGGGCGTTAGGGCGGTTCGTGGCGCCGATGACGACCACCTTACCACGGCCCTGCAGTCCATCCATCAGGGCTAAGAGCTGCGCTACGATCCTACGTTCCATCTCCCATGACACCTCGTCCCGCTTGGGGGCGATGGAATCGATCTCGTCAATGAAGATGATAGAGGGGGCGTTCTCCTCCGCCTGTTTGAATATCTCACGAAGGCGCTCCTCGCTCTCGCCATAGAATTTGCTCATGATCTCGGGCCCACCGATGGAAACGAAATTAGCGCTGGTCTCGCCCGCGACCGCCTTCGCCAACAGGGTCTTTCCTGTTCCCGGGGGACCGTGAAGCAGCACGCCCTTAGGGGCTTCCACTCCCAACCGCTCAAAAAGTTCAGGGTGTCGCAGCGGGAGCTCGATCATCTCCCGGAC
>SPCU01000005.1 GCA_004525545.1 Methanomassiliicoccus sp.
ATGACCTTCATGTCCGGAGCGGATAGAGGGTCGTTCTTGTCCACCAAATAAGCACTCACACCGGTGGCTGGAGAACCGGCCACGGTGACGGTCCCGCTGTAGGACACTGATGCGTCCAGGGTCACGTTCTGCACCATGTTATCTGCAACGGTCAAGGATACTACCTCAGTGACGAAGTAGGCCTTCTTGACCACTATCGTGTAGGTACCGGAATGCAGGGTCACGTTCAGCAGACCAGAAACGTCTGTGCTACCGGAGGTAACGACCTGGGTGACCCCCACGTTGGTCTCCTTCACGGTGATAGAGGCTCCGACGACCGCGTTCGCCCCGGCGGTCACGTTGAACTGCACGGAGTTGACGGCGGTCGGCATGACGTCCATGATCGCTACGTCCAGGTTCACGTTGGTGAGCCCGTCGAAGCGGATGATCTCACTATAGATGTAGTCGTAATGATCGGTGGCAGATATCCTGAGCCTGTAGTATCCAGGAGCAGGGGTGAACTCGAGCAGACCGGCGCTGTCGGAGCTGTCAGAGTATGGGGTGACCTGCTTGTGCACTTCCGTAAGGGAGGCGGTGGCTCCATTTATTGGGCCGTCATCATCAAACACGTTGATCGATAATTTGTTCCCGGTAGCGGCGCTGACGCCCGGGGCCAACATCACCAATAGGGGTGAGGCCAAGAGTATCAGGACCATCAATCCGGTCGCTAGCTTCCAGGTATTCTTCCTTTGCATTATTTCCCTCCCTCACGATAGGCGCACCTACAGTGCTCACTGAGCGTCGGGTTACTTCGGAATAGTGTTGCCATTTATAAAGGTTATCCAAGTCCAAAAAAAGACTGGCCACCATATAAATGGTAGGCCGTAAAGTATTAGTGATGCGATTTTCAGGTGACGATCTCCGCGACCCTCTCCTGCTCCACAGCCCTTCTGACCTCCATGGCCAGACGGCGACCGGTGCTCATGCTTCTCCTCCATAAGGAATTGCCGTAAGGGTGTCCTACGGACATGTGCACATTAGTTCCTCCTCCTATGCGCGGCGCTACATCGTATATGAAGAAGCGCA
Organism: Methanomassiliicoccus sp.; assembly: GCA_004525545.1. Classification (GTDB taxonomy): domain Archaea; phylum Thermoplasmatota; class Thermoplasmata; order Methanomassiliicoccales; family UBA472; genus UBA472. The sequence continues at coordinate 1,066 of SPCU01000005.1, forward strand.
GGTCCTTGTCGACACAGGTTTGAAGGCAGAACGGGCCGATCATGCCCGGAGCGAAATGCCTCTCCGCAGCCTTAACGAACTTCTCGGCTAGGTCGAACGCCCCGTCCAATAACGATTCCCTCATGGTTGCGGAGTTGTGCCCACAGACAGTGTACTCCGGGATGCGCTGCGTATCGTTCAACGCCAGCTGCTGCTCCGCCGGTAAACGGACGAAACCGTCCAAGGAACTCTCGAACCTCCAATCGATGCCCAACAGCTCGATGCGGGCACCCTTCTCCTCCAAAGGAGAGTGGAAGAAGTCCAGGTTGAGCACTGGACCGATTATGTACTCCTCCATCCGGGCGTCGGCCAACGATTCTTGGTCGATGACACCTTGAGAGATGAGCGTCTGTGATTTCTCCTCGTACTCTTTCAGGGTCGATGCTGTGAAGAAGCCTCGCTCCAGCTTCTTCTGCTTGTGGTGCAACTTGATGATCGTCAGGGCGGTGATGTCCTCGGGGCGCTTCACTTTGCGTGGGGAAGGCATTCCGGCCTTGTCCAGCAGCCAGTAGTAATCTTTCTCTCCACCACGGTCCTCGCATCGCAGCAATGATCGGGAGCCGACCATTGGAACCGTGAAATCGTCCTCCACAGCGTCGATGCTGCAATAGGAGGTGAAAGAACGGTTCGGCACAAAAAGAACGTTCTCCTTAAGCAGATGGTCCATCACCTTGGGGGTAATGGTCTCCTTGAACTTCTTGAGCATGATCGTTTCATCGACCATCCCCCGCCTCAGCTTACCGCTGGCGTCGCGGTTGGCCTTGAAGTATTTGGTGTAGGCGGTGTCCCTGCCTTCCTGGCATACGGCTAAAGTATTGAATCCCTCCTCCACCGCCCCGTCGCAGACGTCTAAAGCGGAGTGGGAAGCCAGTACACCGATCTTTATTTTTTCTGGATCGTATCTCTCCAGATTGCCCAAGATGGTCTCCCTATCGATCATCCATATCCCTCAAGAATACTTAGGGAATGTCCCATAGCATATTAAGTTGTGCCAAATCAGGCCGAGAGACCGAAGGCCACTATTACACCCATAAGCGCCAGTGCTCCAATGAAATCGATGGCCGAGGAAGTTACTGGAATACTATGATCGTCCGGGTCCAGAGAGAACATGAACGTCGTCACCGCCACGTAATAGGAGAGGAAATTGAGCACAGTGACGGTGATCAGCCCTGCCACCAGGCCTAATGCGATCATGATGAGCAGACCTGGTGAGGCCAGACCTAAGGCTAGCGAGACGAAATGCGTGGCAATGCTGACGAATGTGAATACCCAAAGGGCGAAGATGTAGATGATGGCGAAGTTCTCGTACCCGACCTTTCCGGGCGTCTTTCCCGGGGACATGATACCCATGTGCAGCAGGGAGGACATGCGGGATGTCAGTATCCCGCCCAGGGCGTTGCAGTTCTGCAGGAATAGCGGTATCAGGACCAGTAATGCCGGGAATGCCACCAGGTGGACCAGCTGGTCCTCGATGGTCAGCCCCGCACCCAGGTCTAAAAGGGTGCATATGGCCAGGACCGGGGCGCTTTGCACGAAGATGCGCTTGGACTCATCGTCCCTCCGGTAAAGCGCCTCGTACACCAGATACACGGTTATAGCCAGGAACGTCACTACCATCAGTTCGTAGAAAAGGTCGCTGATGATCGCCTTGCCATCGAGCACGATTATGGCGGCCAGGAAGAGCATGGGCAAGGTAACGATATCACCGGCCGCGGTTATCAGTGGGGCGCTGATGTTGTCGATATCCCAATTCCGGCGGAAACCGATGTTGGCCACTACGACGTTCACCACCAACAGCACAAATCCGGCCAGCACCCCTCCGAAAACGGATATGAAGATGAACTGTTCCAGGCTGATGCTGTTTACCCCCAATGCCGAGGACACGATCTTGGCCAGCACCCCCATGAGGAAAGAGATGGTCATGGTAAGGATCAGCGACGCCTCCATGTTCTGGCGCAGGATGCTGCCCTTGCGTAATGAGTGCTCGAAAGTCCCCACGTGCATGGAAGTGCCTAACCGGCTTCCCAAGGCGCCGAAGATGTTCCCCCTCATCCCGATGGCGGGGGGTATGAGTATCATGAGCCCGGGCAACAGCTCGAGGGTGTTGGTCATCGAACCCAGGGTTACGCCGGCCAAAATGTCGCCTACCGAGGAGATGAGCAGTGCGGTGAACCCCAATATGAAGACCGCCCTATTGTTTCTGAAGAACGTCTTCACTGCTCCGCTCACGTACGCACCCGCTATCAGGTAACATTTTAGTATATTAATAATAGCCGTGCCACCAGATGGTCTAAAATGAGTTCTTATGGACTGGTAAAAATCCTGGTTTTCGCAACGATGATATATGGAGAACCTCATAACGAATGAATGACGGCGGTCCACCGGTGTCAATGACCTGGCGGCTCCCGTGAGGCCAACCAAGATGTCACGCGCGATATCCATCATCAACCCCCGGCCCAGCCGATGGCCTGGTGACGTGGCACGGCGTAGGTGTTTTTTTTATGCTTGATCATGGGAGAGACCAACGATTGGAGAAGTATGATCTGACTCACGCCACTGTGAGAGAGATGCTCACCGAGATGAAAGATATCTCAGAGATCATGGTGGACCTGGCTTACGCCTCCATAATGTTCGACAGTGAGGAGACCGCCGAAGAGGTCAAGAACCTTGAAGCGGACATGGAAGAGCTGAGCAAGAACATCCGTATCAAGGCCATGCTCTCCGCCCGGACCCATAAGGACGCCACCAAACTATCCTCCCTTCTTGAGGTCGCCTCCGCCTCCCGGCGTATATCAAACGCCGCCGGGGACATTGTCAAGCTCATCGAATGCGAGGTGGACAAACGTCCTTTCCTGTCATTCATTCTGAGGGAGGCCGAAGAGAAGATCAAGCGCCTGGTGCTGAACGATGGATCGGATATGGTGGGGCGTTCCATCGATGAGCTGGCCGTAGAATCGGAGACGGGGATGCGCATCATCGCCATCAAACGTGGCAAGCGCTGGATCTATGACCCCGAGGACGAGACGAAGCTGAAGGCTGGGGACACGTTGATCGTCCGCGGAACGGACGACGGATACGACATTTTACGGACCCATGCCAGCGGCGAGGAGAAATGGCCAGTGTACCCCGATGAAGAAACGGAGGAAGATTGATGGACCAACTGGACGAGATGCTCCTGGAGCTCAAGGACACGTCGGAACTGATGATCGATCTGGCCTATTCATCCCTACTATACAACAACAAGGAGATCGCCGAGGAGGTCGTGCTCATGGAAGAGATGCTGGATGGACTGGCTAACGACATCCAACGTCAGGCGATCGAACGAGTGGTGCAGGACCGGGACGAAGGGAAGGCCTTCACGATCATCAAGTTGGCCGCGGCGGTGGAGGAGATCTCCGATGCGGCGATGCAGATCGCCATGGTGACCATCATGGATGATGAACCTCACCCGGTCATCCGTCTGAGCATCAAGGACGCCGACACCATCATCACCCTGGCCGAGGTCAAGGACGGATCGGACCTGGTGGGACGGACCCTGGGCAAGATGCGGTTGGCCAGCCAGAGCGGCATGTGGGTGGTGGCGATAAAGCGTGGACGTAAATATCTCTACGGACCGGACAAGTCCACAAGACTGGAGATCGGCGACGTGGTCATCTCCAGGGGACCACCGGATGCCGAGAAGTACTTCCAAGACCTGTGCTTTGGAAAAGAACGTCTGGAAGAGCTGTAGAGGTTAAAAAGTAGCCCCGTCCAGATTCGAACTGGAGTCGCAGGATCCAGAATCCCGCATGATTGACCGCTACACTACGGGGCTGTGAAGCGATGGTAAATGTTTCCCATCTTTAATCTTTTCGTTGGATGTGGGTACTAGGCGGCCTTGATGACCGCCGCGATGTGCCTGTAGACGTCGTCTATCGCACCCATACCATCCACGGATTTGAGCACCCCTTTCTTACGATAGTGTTCGGTGAGGGGAGCGGTACGCTCTGTGTATGTGTTGAAGCGTTCACGCACCACCTTCTCGGTGTCATCACTTCTCTGAGCAAGCTCGCCGCCACACTTATCGCAGACCCCTGCTTTCTTCGGAAGATTGAACTCCAAATGGAACACCGCGTTGCAGGCTCTGCACGAGCGTCTTTCCGTCAAACGTTTGATGAGCACTTCCTGGTCCACTTCCAGGTCTATTGCCATCTCAACATTGAAGAACTCTTCCAGTTTCTGGGCCTGTTCCAGGGAGCGGGGAAAGCCGTCCAGCAATATCCCGCCCTTCAGCCCTTTGAGCTTTTCCCTGATCAGTCCTACCACCAGGTCGTCCGGCACCAGTTTGCCGGCGTCCATGTAGCCTTTGGTCTCGACGCCCAATGGGGTGCCGTTGCGTACCGCCTCGCGCAACAGGTCCCCAGTAGAGATCTTGGTGAAACCGAACTCAGCCACCAGCCTCTCGGTCTGCGTTCCCTTGCCCGAACCGGGAGGTCCTAAAAGCACGATCTTCAGGTCCATGGCCGGCGATACCGTTCCCCATAAATCATCTTTACGATTAAAGCCCAGGTCTCTTCGGAGCTTGATACCTGGAATAAGATTATCTGCCCAGGGGCGAATTAGGGCCACATGCTCAAAGGAGCGTTGGTGGGCTTGGAGCCGTTACAAACGACCGACGAACTGGCCATGTACAAATGGCTCAACGATCCGGCGGTGAGGGAGAGCGTTGGTCGGCCGCGGTGGAAGCCCTGCTACAGCCTGGAACAGGTGCAGGACCTCATACAGGAGCGTCTGGCCCAGCCATCTCGTTTCGATATGGTCGTTGTGGATCTGGCAGATGTGACACCCAGGGGACTGGTGGAGATCACCCACTTGCACCCAATGAGCGATTCGGCCGAGGTGGCGCTGATATGGGGGGAGGAGAAGGACGAAGATAGAATGGTGGAGGCTTTGACGCTGACAGCCAGCTACGCCTTCGACACCCAGAGCATGCATCGATTGTGGACCAGGGTGCCCTCGGGCAACCTCGCCCTCCTGAGCTCGTTCGAGAAAGCGGGATTCAGCGCTGAGGGGGTGCTAAGGGAGGACCATTTCAGCGGCGGTGTCTGGCGTGATGCCGTTCTACTTTCCCTGCTCTCAGAGGAGGCGGGAACGTGCTGATCGGTGAGAAGGTGAACCTGGTGGCGGTGGAGCGCAGCTACGCCCTTTTGTACGCCAAGTGGATCAACGACCCCGAGGTCATCCGGTGGTTGAAGGTCGATCCACCGATCAGTCTGGAGATGGAGTATGGCTGGGTGGACGGGATACGGCGGAACGACAAGATGACCTTTACCATACTCACCAAGGAGGGGAAGCCCATCGGTAACACCGGGTTGGAAGAGATCGCCTGGAAATATCGAAGGGCCACCATTGGCATCATGATCGGTGAGAAGGATCTCTGGGGGAAGGGTTACGGCAGCGACGCCATCACTACCTTGTTGCGTTACAGCTTCGAGGAACTGGGCATGCGACGGGTGGATCTGTTCACCGATACGGAGAACGCCCGGGCCAGGAAGGCCTACCAGAAGTGCGGTTTCCGGGAAGAGGGGGTCATTCGTCAAAACCGTTCCAAGAACGGTCGAGTGGTGGACGATGTCCTCATGTCCATACTGTCCACGGAATGGTTCGCCAAGCATCCACAGATACAGCCGAGGGCATAAGGTATTAGTACGTAGATTTCAATCGGCTAAATCCTAGGCAGGGGTAGCCAAGCCTGGCCAACGGCGCTAGATTCAGGGTCTAGTCCTTAGTGGTCCGAGGGTTCGAATCCCTTCCCCTGCACCATTTTCATCTACGCAAATTAGAGGCATCCTGCTGCATGAACGATATTCATCCTATGATGCGCCAACGGGCATTCCGTGGCCGCAACGATGCGCATCCCCTATGGATGACCATGCATAAGGGGCGAACGTCCCTTGACCTGAATTTGGCGGTCGCTCAACGCTTTACCCTTGAATTTTTTGATTGTTCGAACGGTTGAAATACTTTTAAGCTCTAGAAAGAAGAATATTATGCATGCGTCCCCGGCGGCATCGGTTGTGGACCCTGACACTCGCTCTGATCCTTTTATTTCTGATGTGTTCGGTGGTCGTGCTTGGTGGGCAGGTCCGGGCGGATGATGCTGAACAGGTGGACCAGGGGTATTGCCTGGAGGACAACCCAGGGGAGATCGAGTGGACCAGATATACCGAGAGCGCCATCGTCGCGGTGGGACCGGATGGCACGGTCTATATAGGCTCCTCTTTTACCCTGATCGCCTTGGACGGGGATGGTCACATAAAGTGGAATCGTACGCTTTCTGGGGATTGCGGGTCTCTGATGGTCAGGGATGATGGAGTAGTGATCGTGGGCGAGTACGCTCATAGATGGTGGCAGAACAAGAGCTATTCCGTCATCGCGCTCTCCCCCTCTGGCGATCAGTTGTGGTCCTATTCAATGGTGGGCACCGGATTCGACAGGACGGCCGCCCTTGGAGAGGACGGAGAGATCGCCCTGCTCTTCAGGCACTCCAATTTATCCGAGGATGGTTCTTATCTCAAGATCACCAATTCGGTAGTGGTCCTGGACAGTGATGGAAGTTTGCTCTGGATGAGGTACTTCGATTCCTATTCCATCAACATAGCCTGTGGCCATGACGGAACGGTATATCTGGTTCAGGAAGGCTGGGTCGAGGCGTACGACAGCAATGGGTCCTCTGAATGGCGATTGGATGTTGGCTTGGACAGCCCCATCTTCGTGGCCCCGGACGGGACCCTGCGCATAGCAGGAAATGACAAGGTCATCAGCATCACCCAGAATGGAAACAAGAGTTGGGAGGCTCCTATTGAAGGAGCGCTTGGGTATTATATGGCCATTAACGAGAATGGCGACCTGTTCGTCACCTGTACGGACAGGATCGCGGTCATCAATGCTCGCGGGGAATGGACAATGGACATCCCAGCGTCAGATGCGCATCAATTGATTTTGAGTTCGGATGACATATTGGCGGTCGCATCTTGGAATGGTATCCGTACCTACGAAATCGATGGAACATTGAGATGGACGGCGGATGTAGGTTGTAACGATCTGATCTCACCGGTAATCGCCCCGGACGGCTCCATCTATGTATTTGGATACATGGGTGATGATGGATCGGCCCTGGTCAAGATCGGTAATGCGCCGATCGACATCCTGTCCGTTGCGATCGTGGCCATCTTGGCTGCGACGCTGGTGATGTTCACATATTTGATCTGGAAAAGGAAATACAAGAAATAGGATCGACGATGCGTTGACCGCACCAGGTCTCATATGATCTATAGGCCAATGACAGATGGTGAGGTCGCGTTTTTGATGGTCGGCCCGATCATTTTAGTCATCCTGGCTTTCGTATTATTACGGCATAGTGATCAATTTCGCCCGATAATTACAGAATGGTTTTCCATTTTCTTAAACCATTAAACTAACATTCAAAAACATAACATGCAAATACTACATGTTTGCATATGGTGATAATGGTGATATAGGTGAGAATCACACCATCAAAATGGGACGCGGAGTACAGCTGGCTGAGGGACGGAGAGTGTAGGAACATTGGCTGCAGTCCAATGATCCCCGCCGCCGGTTCTTCGAGGAGCAAAGCGAAGTGGCGTCCTTGGTTCAGGGGAAGAAAGCCCCTAGAAACCCTCTCGGTCAATGAGCAACGTATCTCGTGGACCCTGGGATTGGGACTTCAGGTGATAGGCGCATTGACTCTGATATTGCTGTTCGGTTTTAATGATGGCCTGTCGCCCTACCTGTGTCTTGGAGCGGTGCTCAGCGGGGAAATCATTTTTATCTCCTCGCTCGTTGATAGGGGTAAACGTTTTCAGGGAGCGCGAACCAGATGACCAACGTGTCAATTCGTGGGATCGATGACGAGACATACCTGCAATTTTCAGCCGAGGCCACACTGCGGGGCATGTCCATCGGCAACCTGACCACTCAGGCGATGCGGCTGTTCTTGGACCAGAACAAGGGGCCGGTCTACCGCGTGTGGAACATCGAGAACCTGGTCATCAGCCGCAACGACCTGGAATCCATTGACGGTGTGGTCGTGATCAGCAACATCGAGAATCTGGTCTTTGAGCCGGACGTGAACTGGCCCCTGATCAGGGATCACATCCGCTCCATCGAGAACGTGGAGGTCCTAGTGGTGCCCAAGGGCGTCTCCAAGTTCCAGATACTCACCAAGGTGAAGAACGTGGAGACCATTACCTCGGCCTGAGCACCGGCATCCTCACGAACCAATTATTACCACATACGGCCATCGCAGGTCATGGTCAAGCTCACCCCGGAGATGATGGAAGCCTTCAAGGCCACCAAGTACTTCGCCATTGCAACCGCTTCTAAGGACGGAGACCCGAACGTGGTCCCCATTAGCATGGCGATCCTGATGGACGATGAGACAGTGTGGATCGGCAACCAGTTCATGCACCAGACGCCGAAGAACGTGCTGGAGAATCCTCGGGTCGCCTTACTGGTATGGACCCCCGGCGTCGCCGGTTGCCTGAAGGTCAAGGGCGACGTGAAGGTCATCGATTCTGGACCAGATTACATTAAGATGAAAGGGATGGTCAAGGAAAGGAAGCCCAACCTGGAATGCAAGGGACTGTTGGCCATGAAGATCACCGACGTCTACGATTGTCGCTCGGGAGCCGAGGCGGGGAAAAGACTGCTCTGAACCGTTAATCGCTCGACGATGGGGTTTTGTTATCTATGAAGGGGCGCTCCTTCAATGCCAATCGGACGGCGTCGATGAAGAGCAACAGCCCGATCAAGGCCAGGGCGAGGCCTACCAGCCAGCTCCCGTAGAACTCCACCGGGGGTTCGGTACCCTCTCCTCTTGCCAGCATCGTCGCCAATATCATCGGGAGATAGGCGAAGAACAACCTGGCCCATATCCTCCAGTTCTGCGCCGCCCATATGGAGAGCAGAGCCACCATCATTATCCAATAGCCCATGTGGACCTTCGGATAGAAGATGAAGAAGACCATCATCACGATGATGACGTTCTGCCAGACGGACATCCTCATGTAATAGGGATAGAGATAGGCGAAGGCCATGGCCACTCCGAGCAGCGCCAGCTGGACCGCGCTGGGGATCCCCCATCCACCCATGCTTAGGAAATGCCAGAAACTGGAGCCTCCGGTCGGACGCCCGCTATCTCCCAGGAAATAGAAGTTCAGGAAGTAGGAGAAATCCTCCCAGCAGAGCAGAATGAAAGGCAGGGCGATGACCCCGGTGACCAGCAGCGCTATGATGATCGTTTGGAAACGGTCCTTCCAGTTACGCTGCTGCAGAAAGTGCACCGGGAACAATAGAACAGGGAACATCTTCGTCCATATCCCCACCCCTATGGCCACGCTGGCCTGGTTCCTGCGCTGTAGCAGCATGAGAACCACCGCCAGAATGAAGATGAAGGCTACGATGGATTCGTCCTCTCCGGTGCCTGACTCCACCAAGGTGAAGGGAGAGAGCAGGACCAAACCTCCGGCCAGATAGGCCTTCAGCTCATCATATTGACGCAGTGATAGGTAAATGAGAGTGGCCAGCAGGAATGCGAATAAAGAGAAATAGATGCTCCAGACCCAATCGTGCTCCGCCCCTCCAAGTATCTGAGGGACGACCAGCAGATAGTTGATGAACGGAGGGGTCTCGGTGTGCACATCCCTGTATAGCAGGTTACCGTCCAAAATGGTCTGAGCCCTTTCGCGATAGACATCGAGGTCCGGGTGGGAGAGGTCCTCATCGATGACATTGACCAGGAAGGTGTTGTCGACGACTATCATCGATCCGTAAAGGATCAGAGCGAGCATTGCGTACAGGATTAACTTACGCCCGGTGGTGAGCGGACGCAGTTTTTCCGTCACCATGCCCCATCGATCCAGCAGCCTGAGCCTCATATCATATCCCCAGAACGATGGGTTCAACGCTTCTTCTTGAGGGTCATGATCTCCTCTCGATGGTCCTTCTTGAACTTGGAGAAGTCACCCAGGGTTATGAACGGTACGGTGTAGAACTTGATGTACGATTTGCCGCTCGGCCGGTCGTAGTGCACGATAGGCACCTCAGCGATCTTCATGCCATTCAAGGCCGCCAGGGGCAGGATGAACCGGTGCAGCCCCTTGTACCCTTCTGGGTCGAAGCCCATGCTCATCGCCTTCTCCCGGCGGAACGCCTTGAACCCGCTGTTCTGGTCCTTTATCTGCAGACCGAACTTGCTCCGGATGATGAAACGATTGTATGTCTTGGAGATGAACCTGCGGATGAAAGTGTCGGTCCGCTCCCGCCTCCAACCGGTGACCGCATCGAAACCCTCATCGATCTTCGATAGGAAGAGCGGTATCTGCTTTGGCTCGTACTGTCGGTCGGCGTCCATGATTATGACGATGTCGCCTTTCGCCTGTTGAAACCCGGTGCGAATGGCGTACGATCGCCCCAGATTAACCTCGTGATGCACCGCCCTCACGTTCGTATGGTCCTCTGCCAGCACATCGCATAACGCCGCTGAACGGTCGGTGCTCCCGTCGTCCACCAGCAGTACCTCGCCGTCGATTCCCTTTTCTTCGTAGACCTGTAGGATGTCCTCGGTCAGGGGACCGATGTTCCCTTCCTCGTTCTTAAGCAGTAAAACGGTGGTGCACTTCAGTGAAATCCCCTCTTGATTTTTTTGGATTTTTTATTCGATGACCCTTTGGCCGCGGCCGATCCCTTTCGGTGGTCGATCAGCATTGTCAGTAAACACACCGGGACAGAGAGCCAGATGGATGTCAGAGCGCTCAGCAGACCGGCGGTGGCCGCCACTTCGTAGCTCAGGCCGCTGGCAGTGAAGACCGCCGATGACATTACCACATTGCCGCTACCAGCGGACAGCAATACCGCGCTGAGCGATGCCAGGCTGGCAGTGGCGATGACCGCCACCAAGGAAACGTCCACTCCTATCGCCTCCATAATCAGGTACAACCGGACGATCTCGTTGGCCCATATTACCACGGTGAGCACAGATGCCCAGACCATCAATTTCCAGTTACCCTTTAAGGACAGAGCCTCGTTGAACGAGCTTACTAGGCCCGTGAGCTTGAGAGCGTAGTTCTCGCCCTTCTCTCCCTTGACCACCTTCTTGATGACCTTTGTCCCCCATCCGCCGATGCGGACCATCAATGAAGGTCTGGCCAGTATATAGATGAAGAATATGTTGGCCACGACCATGACCACGACCATGAATATCAGCAAACCTCGAAGGTCTTCGATGATATAGGCCAGTAACAGTACGAGGCTGGTGACCGACAACAATGTCAGGACCACGAAGTCCATGACCCTCTCGGTCACCACCGAGGCCAGTCCCTTGCCCATCTCCACCCCTTCCCTGGAATTGATCTCCACTATGCGGGAGGTCTCGCCGATCACACGGCCGGGAATAAGATTGTTGATGGCCTGCGAAAGGGAGAACGCGGTGAAGGTGGTGCGGAAGGAAACGGTATGCCCAGTGTTGCGCATGAGCACCCCCCACCGGTAGGCCTTGAAGACCATGTTGATCAGGTAGAGAAGGACCACGATGCCGATGAGGGTGGGGTCCACGTTGGTGAGCGCCTTTCCCACAGCTTCCGGGTTGGAGGCTAGTATCACTAGAATGATAAGAGCGGCAGAAATGCCTAACTTGATCTTCGTGCCAAGGCTCATCCTGCCCATGATCCGATCTCCCTTCCCCCAATCCTAACGGGCTTAATCAACTTACTTGCGATAAGGACCCGTTGGCTGGTTTTATGACTAGGATTGAATTATATCAAATTTTGCCTGTTTTTTGGAGCTTCGTTGTTCTGAGGAGGGAGTGGCGCAAAGATTGTAAACGTCGGGAATGATGTGGTTTGGACTACAAATGCGCATACTGGTCATGTACGACAGCTTCTACGGGAACACTGAACGGATCGCCAAGGCCATTTCCGAAGGGATTCGGGAAGGAGGGCATGAGGTTGATTGCCGTCACCAGTCCGTATCGGGCGAACAGGACTTCCTGGGCGTCCATCTTTGGATATTGGGCTCGCCCACCAGGTGGGGCCGACCGACCTTCCGGTTCAAGACCTTGGTGCGTAACGCGGTGAAGGATGCGGGGAAGGATCATGATTTCGTGGTCTTCGACACCCGTTTCGAGGAGGTCCATTCGGGAGCTGCCGATCGTTTGCACCGGATGCTTTCAAAAGAAGGACTGCGTCCGTTGCTGCCGCCCCAGAACTTCTTCGTGGAGGGGAGCGAGCTACGATCGGAACAGGAAGAGAAGGCTTTGCAGCTGGGACGGACCATTGCCGCATTGCTCTGATCTTACACCACTACGATCGCAGGTTGTTCCGAATCGTCCGGTTCCTTCTCTACGTTGGTGAAGACGAGCATGGCCAGAGCGGCGATGACGAAGATCGATGACAGTATGAAGAGTGCAAGGTAGCCGAGGTATTGGGCCACCAGACCGCCGGTGATGGAACCGACGATGGTGGATATCCCTTTCACAGAGCTGAACATGCCCATGGACTGACTGCGGAAATGGTTGAAGGACATCTTGGCCACCAGGGAATCGGAGGCCACCGCGGACATGGCCCAAAATAGGCCGGAAAATCCGTTGAGAACACACATCACGATGAACACGCTGGTGAGGTCCAGGGGCAGCAGGGTGACGAGGAAGAATGAGGGAAAGATGAGTATCCTTCCGACATACGCCATGCTCTGCACCTTTCTGCCACCGTAATTCTGAACGTACCGACCGGCGGCCACGTAGGTGAATGTGGAGACCACCGCACTGGCCAGATATACCGCCATGACCTGGGCATCACTTATCCCCACGTATTGTATCAAGTATGTGGGCAGGGCAACATAGAAGCCCAAGAAACCGCAGAAAGCCAGGAAGATCACTACATAGTAGCGTTTGAGGGCTTTGGGAAAATTACGGGATTTGAGGTTCTTGCTCGACATCTCGACAACGTACAGTAGACGTTGGGGCATGAATCGCAACTTCTCATGCACGAATAGAGGCACCTTGTAGAGGTCCAACCGGTGAAGTTCCTTCCTCTCCACGGTCCGCGAGGGTTCCGGCATGTACTTCCAGCCAAGGAACACTGATATCAGGCACAATACCCCTGAGAGTATGAACAGGGAACGCATGGGCGTGGAATCCCCGTTGCTCTGGAATATCAGCAACCACATCGTACCGAGCAGCAGACCGAGCACCCATCCCATGCCTCCGATCCGGCTGAAATGCCCCAGTCGCTTGGCCCATTCCTCCTTCCGGAAGCACTCCAGGACCAGAACGGTCCCCACCGGGGCTATGGCCGCCCCCATGATACCGAAGAGGAAATTGGCCACGAAATATCCACCCATGCCACTGGCAAACCCCATCAATATCAAAGAGAGGGCCATTCCCAGGAATCCGATGAGGATGAAGGGGGCTCGCTTCTTGGTGGTGTCGGAAAGGTTGCCCCACAGGATGTTGCCCGGGACCGATGCCAGGGAAGTAGCTGCGCTGATCAGTCCCACCTGCGCCACGGTGCCCTTCAACCCCTCGGTGATGAACAGGGGGATCAGCGCGTTGGTGCTGCCTGCCGATATGTTGTAGGGTAGAAATGAATAGTACCAATTTTCGTCCTTGCACCTATCCTTGGCCATGAGCGGACCAGGATTGATGCCAAATATGTAAAACCATGCGGTCTGACCGCGCACTTCCGGTTCATACCGTCCCTAGTAGTATCGCCAATACAACCGCTGACAGCACCACCGTGGATATCAGTGCGAACTTCCAGTCCTTCTCACCCAGGAAAAGACATAGGGCACCGAGGACCCTGGTCAGTGGGGTGGCGATCAGCATCAGTAGACCGAGGGTGACGAAGGCCAGTGGGTCCAGGTCGACCATCCCTTGGGGAATTTCCTCCAGGGGCAATGTGCCTTCCATCTCTGTACCGGCTCCCATTCCTAAGAGAAGTCCGGATATCAACAGTGCCAGGCTGAGCAGCATTCCCCATTTGAGGATGGGATGCACCACCCGGCATAGCCTTTCCTGCCCGGCCATTAGGCCCCACCCCACAGTCCGGCGGTCTTGAGGATCATGGATGCGGCGACGATGAACAGCAGAATGGCGAATCCCTTTCGCAGCTGGTTTGAGGAGTATTTTGCCATGAGCATGGTCCCGATGTAGGCCCCGGCAAAGACCCCCAGAGCCACAGCGGCGCACAGATAGGCGTTCAACAGGCCGTGGCCGTAGAAGATTATGGCCCCGGTGAGGGCCGTCACGCCGATCATGAAGTTGCTTGTGGCCGTGGCCGCTTTCAACGGTACGCACATGCAGACGCTCATTACCGGCACCTTGACCAGGCCGCCGCCCACTCCCAGCAGGCCCGAGAGCATACCGGCGACGCTACTGTAGGCCAATCCTTTCTTCAACCCCTTCACACCGTAGTTGACCTCACAACTGCTCCGCGGGTCGATGTACCTGCAGGAGAGGTCCACCATCTGCGCTTCGGCCTTCACCTCTTCGGGGGAGAAGAACAGTTCTGTCCGGCGGAGCATGGTGTACCCAGAGTAGAGCAACAGGGCGGAGAATAGCAGGAACAGAACCGCCTGGTCGGTGTAGACAGCGATCAGGGCACCTACGATGGAACCAGCGGTGGTGGACATTTCCAGGAACAAAGCCAGCCGTACGTTGGTCAATCCTTGTTTCACGTACTTGGTGGCCGCTCCGGTGGAGGTGGCTATCACCCCTATCAAACTGGCGCCTATGGCCTCCTGCATGGGGATGCCAAAGCCCAAGGTAAGCAGGGGGATGATTATCAGCCCTCCCCCGATGCCCATGAGGGCGCCGATGGTTCCAGCGCTCATGCATAGCAGGGCGATGACCAGAAGCACCAAGGCGTCCATTGGTCGGTCATGACCGCAGGGGAACATAATCCTAGCGGGAGAATGGTTTATTACCCCGATCGATATGGAAGGGGCATGGGCCTGCTGCTCGTCAGGTACGCCGAACTCGGATTGAAAAGCCAAGGCATCCGCAGATACTTCGAGAGGGTGCTCACCTACAACATGATGGCCGCCTTGGCCAAGGAAAAGGTCGAGGCCTTCATTGATTGTCAGTATGGAAGACTTTTCGTGAGCACGGACCGGCCTACGGAGGCTGCGGCGGTGCTGCGCCGCGTGTTCGGCATCTCCTCACTGAGCTTGGTGGTGGAATGCGGCAGCGATCTTGCCAGCATCAGGAAGCTGGCCTTGAGGATCGCGGACCCGTTATTGAAGGACGGTTCCAGCTTCAGGGTGGAGGCTCGCCGCAATGGCACACATACATACACCAGCATGGAGCTGGCTCGAGATACTGGCGAGGAGATCTACGAAGCCACTCGGCACCGGGGTGTGCGGGTGGACCTGCACCATCCGGACCAGATAATCTATGTGGAGGTGCGGGAGAACCGCGCCTACATCTTCAGCGAGTACCTGGACGGCCCCGGGGGTCTGCCCATGGGCAGTCAGGGCAAGGTCGTGGCCATAATGAACGAACGAAAGGATGCCTTGGCGGCCTGGATGATGATGAAACGTGGCTGCCGGGTGCTTTTCCTGGGGAACAACGAGGACGCCATGCACATAATCGAGGGCTGGGACCCCGAGGTCCGGAAGATCAGCGGGGTGTTGGGGAAGCAGGTGTATCTCGGCAAGGCCCACGGAGTGGTGGTCGGCTGGTCGATCGACGAACTGGCCTCCGCGGAGCGTTTGGACGTGGACGTACCAATATATCATCCGCTCATCGGGATGGATAAAGAAGAAGTGGAAAGACGTTTGAAAGAGATTTCTGAGTAGGCCGATAGGCCTACTTTATCTGGTTGTGGTGAGCCCTGACCGATGGTCTGGCCTTCTCAGCGCCCTTACCCTTCCAGCGCATTCCGCGACCCTTCCGTCCGGCGGAGGTCTTGCCGCGGTATACCCTTCCCTTGTGGGCCCGGCCGCATATCCAGTTCAGGTTCTTGTCGGCCATCACCGAGGGGTGGTGCTTGTCCACCAGGATGGTCTCGAACCATACGTGCTTACCGTCCTCTCCCACCCAGTAGGAGTTGAGAACCTCCATGTTAGGATAGCGCTTGGCCGTCCTCTCCTCGGCGATCCTCTTGATGCTCTTGCCAATGGTGATCTTCTTCATACCCTCGCGCTTGGCCCGGCGTCCCTTCCAGATCTTGCGCTTCTGCAGCCCGCCCTTTCGGACACGGCCGCGGACCACGATGACGCCCTGCTTGGCCTTGTAGCCAAGAGCCCGGGCGCGGTCCAATCGGGTAGGCCGTTCGATACGGCTGAAGTTCTTCTCCCGCCTCCAAGAGATGAGGCGTTCCCATTGCAGAGCCTTAACGTAAGAATCCTCGGGGCGGTCCCAGGCGTCGGAGATGTAAGAGTACATGCTCTTACCTCTCACCGGGCGGGGTCCGTCCTCGTTATCGTCGATCTTCTTATCTACCATTTGTATCACCAGCGCCGCAAAGAGCGGCGTTTCGGGATTCGCCCCCTAAGGGGTACATCTCCAACGAGACATCGATCTCGTTACAGTCCCGACACATAATGTCGCCGTATATAAACGATTTGCAGACCGGGGATCACATGAAGTCATCCAGTGATAGTTTCTTATCGGTCTTCTTGACCTGCTCCCACTTGATACCGGGTTTCTTTTCCTCGGTGAACGATGAATCGAATAGGTTGGCCTGCTGATTGCCGTTCATCAGGTCCCGGTCTCCCCAACCGAACACCTCTGTGGCCCGGGACAGTGTCTGGGCCATACGTTCGGCGTAATAACGATAGTCGGGGGTGTAGGGGAACTCCTGCCCGCTTATGTAGGGCTGCACCTCCTGTGGCTTCTTTCTTGAGTTCGTCACTATCCACGAGACCTTCATCCCCGGCACGAACTCGTATCCCATGGTCATGAGCTTCTTGGCCGTCTGCACTGTCGCCTGGGCGTCAGGATTGGCGTATTTCCTGAAATCGCGGCACCCATTGGAGATGACCAGCTTCTCGATCGGCACGTTCCCGGACAACATGTCCTGGACATAGGAGCGGGCGGCCTTCACCGCTTCGTCGATCTTCCCGTCCATAATGAACTCGAACATCGTCATCAGCGATTCCGACTGTAGGTCGAAGGCGTCGGTTCGCCTCACCTCGTATCCGCGGATGATCAACTCCTCCTTTGGCCAGACCATGCGTCCCACGTACCTCTTCTTCTTGCCGTGGGAGAACAGGGGCTCCATGATCTTCTCGAACTCCAGAGAGCCTCCCTCTTTGGAGAAACGCACCGCCAGGTCCTTACCGAAGGTGATGGAACCAGGGAGCTCCGGGTAGGGAGATTGAACGAAGACCGAGTCTGTGTCCGAGTAGATCACATTGGTACCTTCGTCCTCCAGGGATTTGATGATACCTTTCGTCGTCTCCCTGGCGAAAGCGGTGATGCTGCCGCCGATGCTCCGGTCGGTGAAGCGGTAGAAGGATGATGCGAACACCCCGTAGAATGAGTTCATCAATATCTTGATGGCTCCTTGCAGACCGTCGTAATAGTGCGCCTCCTCGGGGTCCTTGGCCTGTTTCATCAGCCTTTTTGTCTCGTCCCTCCGGCGCATTAGGTCGGCCAGGATGGTCGGCAGAATGCCGGGGCGCTGCTCTTTGCCGAGGAAGTGAACGCCTATGGGCGAGACCACCTCCCCGCTGTCATCCCTGGTGGTGAAGCAGATGTTGCGGGCGATGATCAGGTTCGGATACATGGACTTGAAGTCCAATACGCAAACCCAGTGGTAGACCCCGGGGGATATCTCATGCACATATCCGCCTTCGATAGCCTCCTCATCATCGCCGAAATCACCGGTCAACGGTACCGCTACCTGCGGGACATTGCGGTCGGCCGAACGAATAAGGATGGAATCGATGAGCTGCGAAGAACCGCTGTTCAGCACGTCGTCCACCGGCATGCGGGAGACGGCCGCCAGGTCCATGCCCTTGCGGATCCTTCCCACCTTGCCCAGGATCTTCAACGCCAGCTCGGCGTCCCTAAGACAGTAGGCTAGAACCTTATCCCGATTATTGGCCCATTCCTTGTCGATGGCCCGGGGATCGTAATCCTCACCGACCTTCATCTTCATGTCCACGTCTAGCTTCTCCTCCCCGAGAAGTAGCTTGGACACGGCGTTAAGCGTCTCCTGTTTGGGCCGGACCTCCACCTTCACCGCCCACCAGGCGTCGGCAACCAGCCTTCCGGTCAAACGCCAGAATCTCCCCATGACCTGCCGGGGGGCGGAAAGGTCGCGACCCCATTGAAGGTTCTTCAGATCATATTTCTCCGCCCGCTTCATCATGAAGGGGATGTCGTAACCGTCGATGTTGTACCCGGTAATGATGTCCGGGTCCTCCTCCTGGATGACATGGGTGAACCTTTCTATGATCTCCTTCTCGCTGCCAAAGAGAGGATCGCCGTTGCGCATTCCGCCCTCGTCCTTGATGACGTAGCAGATGGTGTAGATGGTCTCGTCCTTGATGGAGTTCTCGATGTCGAAGCTGAGGACCTTCAGCTTCGGTGTGAACGGCTGTATCTCGGTGAAGGAGCGTAGATTGATCACCAGGTCGGTGGTGTAATCTCCCTTCACCTCCTCGCCCCGGGCGGTGAAACAGGCGGGGATGTCGTTGTCGTAGATGAAACGGTGATGGAACGGAATATCGGCGGCGTACACCTCGAAACCCTGGCGCTTCAGTTCTTTACGATACTGCGGCACCACCCAAGGGAACTTGATCACCACTTTTGAGCAACGTTCGACCCGACCCCTGTTGATGAGGAATAGGTCCACCGGATCGATGGCAAGGAAATCGTCCTTGCCTTGGACGTGGGGCGCCACCTCCTCCGGCGGAGCGGCAACGTGGAAGTAAGGGCGGAACCCGGACTTGCGCATGGTGATGGAGCGTCCGTCCCTGGTCTTGCCGTACAGCTCGATGATGATATTGTCGTTCTCCGCCTTGGAATATGAAGCGGTCAGCAACCTGACGTCCCACTCACCCATCTCTTACCTCTTTGCCACTATTGTCATCACGTCCTCGTTCTCTAGTACATGGTCGTGGCCGACCACCCGATGAGTGCGGGCGTTTATCGCCCTTATGAAATGATCCCCCAGGTCGGTATGCACCTTGTATGCCAGGTCCTTCGCGGTGCTTCCATTGCGTAACAGGAAGGCGTCTGGAAGGACGTTTCCATCATGATCGGTGAGATGACCTTCATCCTCCACCGGATAGACGACGATGAGTTCCAGCATGTCGAAGGCTACCTTCTCTATGCACTGTTGCACCCCGGTGCCGCCGTATCTCTGCATGACCTGGGCCATGTAATCCAGCGCCTTCTTCTGATTGGGGTTCAATTTCGCCGAATCGTTGATCTTGAACTCCTTATCGCCTGGGACATAGGTTATCAGCCCGGTCTTGGTCGCGCGACGCAGCGCCAGCTCCGTCTCGGCACAGGTCGGTACCGTCACGTAACCTTCCAGTTCGCTCAACCTTTTCATGAGCGCGGGATCGGCCATGTCCGCCTTGTTTAGCGCTATGATCATCGGTTTGCTCTGTCGGCGTATGTTCTGTGCCAGGCGGTAACGGTCCTCGTCCTTCCAGTCGATGATCTTCGCTGGCATCGAGGAGATCCTCAGGGCGGCGGACACCTGTGCCTCGCTCACCCCTAGCCCGGTGAGCCTTTCATGGATCACCTGTTCCAACTTCATGCTTTCCAAGTGCGCTGCCCGGGCCAGCTTGTCGAATCCCTTCTCCATGATGCCTTTTATCCACTCGACGATCTCCCTTTCCAGGAACTGCAGGTCCTCGACAGGGTCATGGCTTCCAGGCTTCACGGCGTTCCCCTCGCAATCGGTGGAGCCGGTGGCATCCACGACATGAATGAAGGCGTCAGCGTTCCTTAGGTCGTCCAAGAACTGATTTCCCAGTCCTTTTCCCTGGCAGGCATCGGGTACCAGACCAGCCACGTCCATCAGCTCCGTGGGCACCAGTCTCACGCCGTTCTCGCAAGCTGAATTCCTCGGCTGACACTTGACATTGAATTCGATATGAGGGCATTTGGCACGCACGAAGGCCATTCCTTTGTTGGGCTTGATGGTAGTGAACGGATAGTTGGCGATCTCCGCTGTGGCCAAGGTGGCCGCGGAAAAGAAGGTGGACTTCCCTACGTTGGGTTTTCCGACTATACCGATGAGCATCTTTTCTCCCTCCATCCATAAGGTGGCCGGGGTAAAAAAGATTGCCTGAGGTGAAACGGTCCCTTTCACCACAAACCTGGTGTGCTGCTGCTGCTCAACGCCCATCTGGGAATGCTATATGGGTCCGTTTGGTCAGGAAGGAGGCGGGCATGTCCTTGACCATGCGCTCGGCCTGTTGGATGGGGATCCCCAGGGACATCATGCTCGGTGGCATCCAGTTGTTGCCGGTAGGGTCCACGGGACCGATGATGAGGGTGTGCGCCGGACAGTTGGCGCTCAGACCGGCAGGATAGCTGAGGAACGATGCGCAGCTGGGACCCCAAGGTGCACTGGTCGATGTGAATATGTCCGGAGTGCCGAAATGGTGCAGGGCGAGCAGGTTTCGGAGCTGTTCGGCCTCGGCGAATAGCAATATGGCCCTCGGAACCCCTAGAGATCCCTGGAAGTCATCACAAGGCATGACGCACAGGTAGCGGTCAGGCGGCCTGATCAGGCCGACGGTGTTCTTGCTGCGCGTGACCATGTCCGGGTCCCGTTTCAGGAACTCGGCCTCCCCATGCCTGAAGTCCGGGGTACCCGTGGAGATGAAGTACCTGAGTCCCTCGGCCATCTCGGTCAACCCGATCCAGGTCTGCCCCCCAGGACAGACCCCCGAACGTGCCTCCGGTCCTATGTGCAGAGAGGAAACTTCGCCTTTAGCGCACATGAATACCACCTTGGCCACACATCTGTCCACCATACCGAATGGTTTGCTGCCTTCGGGAACTTCCTTGCTCTCGAACACGCACAGCGCCTTCGGCCCCAAGTGTGCGCCCTTCCTCAAAGCTTCCCCCATGAAGGGTACTGACAAGCCCATCTCATCCACTGCCATCTTCTCCCTCACCATCGGGACTATCCAACTGACACGTATTCAAGCTACCGTCTTTGACGCGAAGAAGCACTTACAACCTTTGGATGGCGTCGGACAGCTCCCCTATCTGCTCCGGGCTGAGCTCTTCCACCCTCTGGTCCATATAGGGCAGGTCCTTCCGCTCTTCCTTCTTTATCATGTCCTTCATCTTCAGCACCGTGCCGATCTTCTTGCGCCTCTGCTGGAATAGCACGTCGACCATCCTCATGAAGTGCTTCTCGTCCTTTAGGGTGAAGGGGGCGGGGCGAGGGGTGAGCAGTACGACGGTGGAATCAACTTCTGGCTCCGGCCAGAATCTGGAACGGGGGACGTTCTCCAGCAGCTTGCATTCCGCTCGATAATGCACATTGACCGACAGTCTGGAATACTCCTTCTCCCCGGCGGAGGCGGCCCTTCGCTCGGCGAACTCCCGCTGTACCATGATCACCGCCCGCTTGAAATCCATGTCCAGCAATCGAAAGAGCAGGGGGGAGGATATGCTATATGGAACGTTAGAAAGGAAGAGGTCGAACGGCGGGACGTCCACTTCCAGGAAGTCGCCTTCCAATACATTTACCTGCGGATAACGGTCGCGGAGGAACCTCACCGCTCCTGGCTCCAGCTCGATGGCAGTGACGTCCTGCGTTCTCTGCAGTAACGCTTCCGTCAAAATTCCGAACCCCGGCCCGACCTCTAGGACCCGGTCCCCGGGAGATATCCCCAGATACTCGACCTCCCTTTCAGCCACCCGGCGGTCCACCAGATAGTTCTGCCCTTTGGATTTTGAAGGCCTTACACCATACCGCTCGAGAAGGGAGCGCAGCTCCCCGATGCTGATCATCTCACCTAGAAACGAATATGCGGTATTTCTGAGTGGGGTCGGACAGCTCGGACTCTATGCGCTTGGCCACCACCTTTTCGGGGTGCTTGAAGGTCGGAATGCGAGCAGCTATGTCCGCGAAGGAGGTGAAGGGACCTTTCTTCCTCTCGTCCAGGATGGCCCACATGGTCTTCTTGCCCAGTCCGGGCAGCAGCTCCAGCATATGATAGCGCGTGGTGACCGACTGGGCCTCGTTGAAGAACTGTACGTAACGGGCCTCGGTCTCCTTGATCACCTCAACGATGACGTAGGGAAGCTCGCTCTGAGCCCCAGCTGTCAGTTCCTCGTAACTAACGCGCCTCTTCACGTGCAGGACCTTGTCCCTCTTGTCCATGTCCTTACCGATATAGACCGTCTCACCCAAGTTGATGATGACGTCCGGTTTGGGGACCAGTTCGAAAAGTTTGAATTCGGTGCCGCCGAGGGCATACGCTACTGGATCCTTTCTGAAACCCCTCTCCGAGGGCAGTCCTTGCGGTAGATAATCAAGGATATGCGCGTAGTCCTCCAAAATAACACCAGCCTAAAGATATTCATTCACCAATTTAATAATCTGCTCGGCCTGCTTCTTATCGATCACCCTTCGCTCCTTGGCGAATATGACCCTGACATCGTCATTGTGGGTCGGAAGCAGGTCGGTGATCTTGACCGCCACCTGCTCGGAGGTGACCATCTCTGAGATGAAATCGAGGGCTGTAAGTTTGGCCCTCAGTTCCTCGGCCTGCTCGACAGTGAGCTTGGCGATCCTGGCGTGTTCCAAGGCCAGCTTCTGCTCGGTGGTGAACTCTCTATCCTCACCCTCGGCCTGCAACATCTCCTTCACCTCAGCCAAGGTGACATAGCGATCAGCGGTCATTTTACCACCAATCAGTACTTGACCTTGCGCATATGCTCAGGTCTGGAAATTACCGTCTTGTATTTGTTACCGTCACGGACCGACAACACGTATGCGCGTCCCTGAGCGGCCAGGACCCTACCGGTCTTGCCGTGGAAGCGCAGGTGCGGGGCACCGAAGTGTATGCTTGGGTCCAGGAAGATGTTGGCTTGCTCGCCCACTTCGAACTGAACGAACTCGTGGGTGATGGCAGAGAGCCCTCTGTGCCTGGGGTTCCTCCTCAGTATGTTTCGGCCCTTATGCCTCAATCCATGGGATGCTTTGACCATTTCTATACCTCACTATTATCGATGATCCCGATAACGTCCAGTGCGTCCACGGTGCAGGGGACTCCCAGCATCTCCGAGAGATTGGGTTCGGTCCTGCCTTCATCCCCGTGTACGAACTCCTTCACATAGGTACCGGACTCGGTGCGCAACCGCAACGTCATCTTGTCCTCCTGGAAATCCTCCAGGACCACGTAGACGATGTGGCGTTCGCGCTTCAAATCCGCTCGCCGGTGAGATACCCTAACGGGCGTTCGCTGGACGATACAGGTTCGATTGAACGTGCGAGAAACCTCATCCACTTTACCCTTATTAACTTTGCCGTGAATGGTGACCTGGACCCGGTACTCCTTTTCCGGTGTGGCCTCCTTGATCCGCCGCACCTCTTCGCGGGTGGAGAAACGTAAACCCTCCACTTCCACCATGTCCTTGCACTTTTCGTTGACCTCCTTCTCGATGGAAGCGAGGTCCAATGCACGGAACACGGGGTTGCTGATCTCGATGACGAAGGGACGGCCGTTACCTAGCATGCGAGCGTCGATGTCTTCCCGCCCCATACCGTGGAAGAAATGCTCCTTGGCATTGGCGTAGGGTAGAATGATATCCCCGATCTGCTCCTGCACGCTGGTCTGGTACATCTTGCCGGTGTGGTCGCAGCGGGGACAGCCCTTGCCTTGACAAACGCGGCAGGGCCATTTGGTCTGGGGTATCTCCCTTGACAGCTTACGATAGCGGCCATAGACGAATACCGGTGCCACGTCCAGCTCCACGTGGGCGAAACGGGTGTCGACCAAGGCCACCACCTGGGGGTTCTTGAAGTCCACATCCTTATCAGTGATGGCGAAGACGGCCTTACCGATCTCCCGGTTCAGCTCGGACTTTATGGGCTCGGCGAACTCTTGACCGACCAGGGACCAAAGCTCCTCCTCGCGAGCTTGGACCACTGGATCGACCCTGGTGCCGACCAGAAAGTTGTCGTACTTGATCTCCTGAAGTTTCAAGGCCACTGCCTCAGCGAAGCGGGGCACCTGCTCGAACATCTCATCGCATAACCAGCACCTCTGGTGTGTATAGGGCTCCAACCCCTCCTCGGCCCTCCTGTCGTTGATCAGGAGACGAAGCTCGGCGCCGCGATGCTCATTGGTGGTGCCGGTGCCCACGTGGGCGAACGGGCGCCCCAGACAATGATCGCAGAGGTCCTTGTCCTGGGCCTTCAACGCTTGTTCGAGTACTTCCTTCATGTGCGGGCCGCCCTACCCTCTCCCCTATAAATAAAATATTGTTTGTTAACGTGGAAAAGAGTTTTAATGTCCGGGGACACATGAACCCCTCTGTTCAGACCCATGACCGAGAACCGGAACATATTCAGGCTTCTAGAAGCGAAGGGATATCTCGCAAGGTCTCTTTCCGTCTCCCATCTCCCGGAGGTCCGGAAGGACCTGGAGATCTTCCATCAACAAGGTCTACTGGACCCCAAGCTCTACGAACTGTACCTTGCCCGCTTCAGATACATCATGCCCGAGTCGTTCCCTGATGCCAAGAGCATCATCGTTATCGCCGTCCCACAGCCCATCTGCGAGGTCACCTTCAACTGGGAAGGGCGGAGAGTGAGGACGATCGTCCCGCCAACCTACGCCCAGGCAGTGGAGATGGACCAGGAGATCGTCGATCTGCTGGAGAAGGGGGATGGGAACAGAGTTCACCTCATGAGGGCGATCCTGCCGCATAAGACCCTGGCCGCCCGGACAGGTCTGGTAGAGTATGGTCGCAACAACATCACTTATGTGCCCGAGTTCGGCAGCTTCTATCGGCTGACCAGTTTCTTCACCAACAGGGAGCTGCCAGACGATTGGCAGGAAGTGAAGGCCATGGAGAGATGCGCGGATTGCGATGCTTGCCTGAAAGCGTGTCCCACCAATGTCATCTCCGACGATCGATTCCTGTTGCATGCCGAGAGATGCATTACCTTCCACAACGAGATGCCGGCCGATACCCCGTTCCCCGAATTCATATCTGCAGGAATGCACAACGCCCTAGTGGGATGTATGATCTGCCAGAAGGTATGTCCGGCCAACATCAAGGTCAAGGATTGGATGATGCATTGCAACGAACTGAGCGAGGATGAGACGGCCTTCCTAATGAAGGGTGATTTTACCGGGCCCAAAGCGAAGTTGATGGCCACCCGCCTGGAGCCTTTGGGTCTTGAGCTGAGCATGTTCCCCAGGAACTTCGTGGCCCTGCTGAAGAACGGCAGTGCTTAGAACTGAACCGTTCGATCTCAGATATCGAAGCCCATCTCAGTGATGCGCAGCGTGGCCCGCTTCCTTTCCAGGTAACGATAGACGGTGGCGTGCTCGCTTCCGCTCAACAGCATGTCCACGGCGGTACGTGCCACCGGCATCTGCGCAGAGTTGCCGATGATGCAGACCGTGTCACCGTAGATCGATATGTTAACGCCGACGAGGTCCTCGATGATGCGGCGGGTCTTGCCCCCGGCCCCGATCACGCGGGCACGGACGCGAATCAATTGATTTTTGGTCTTGCCCACGTAGTCATCGATCTCAATGAGCTCCAGGTACTCATCGTCGTCCAGGAGCCGGAAGGCCTTATGAGGGGCGAAGCCGCGGCCGATGGCCTTGATGATGTCCATGACCTTCAAGGGAAGCAACGGGTCCTCGACATTGGTATCGTCAAAGGACACCTCCCCCTCCTCGGCGTCGATGGAGATGCGCATGCCGGTC
This sequence comes from Methanomassiliicoccus sp., assembly GCA_004525545.1. Taxonomy (GTDB): domain Archaea; phylum Thermoplasmatota; class Thermoplasmata; order Methanomassiliicoccales; family UBA472; genus UBA472. The sequence continues at coordinate 27,043 of SPCU01000005.1, forward strand.
CTCTGTTCCAGGAACTTCTTGGTCTCCCCGCCATGTCCGATCAATGCGCCGACGCGCTCCTTGGGAATCTTGACGATCTTCATTTGCGTTGCACCCCCTGGACATATCTCAGGACGGTCTGGTCGCTCCACACCTTGACGTCCAGGCTCCGGAAGTAGCGGTTGATGTTCTTGATGTCCCGCTTCAGGAAATCCACGGCGTTAGGGTGATCGGTCACCATCGCTTGACCGCAGTCGATTATATATGGCTTACCTTCATGAAAAAGGATGTTGTACTCGCTCAGGTCTCCGTGCACCAGGCGTGCCTTTTGATACATCCTCTTCATGAACATGACTATCTCACGGTACACCTTGTTCGGTTCTTCCAAACGGACCGTTCGCAGCTGCGGCGCGGCCATGTTCTCGTCGCCCAGGTAGTCCATTAGGATCACGTTCTTGAGAAATCTGTAGGGATGGTGCACTCGGACGTGTGCCTCCTCCATTCGGCAGAGGTTCTTGAACTCCTTGGTCGCCCAGGCGTAGATGAGCTTGCGGGTGTTTCCCGACAAACCCTTGAAGCGCGGGTCGCCCTCGATGTACTTGGCGATGTTCTTGAAGGTGTTGTTGGAGGTACGATATATCTTCATGGCGCGGTGCTCGCCATCTGGAGTGGTGATGCGGAAGACATTGCCTTCCTTGCCAGTGGAAATAGGAAAATCAACGTTAGCTATGCGCTTTTCACAGCTCAGCTTGAAGATGACCGACAGGGTCAGGCGGTCAAAGACCTCGTCCATGACCTTGCGGGCCTCCTTGGAGTTCTCGTAGGAACGAGTGAGACGCAGGCCGTCCACCTGCCGCTCCAGCTTGAGGATATTGGGGTCCTCTTGTGGCATAAAGCCTCTCAGAATATGTCCAGGTTCTTTGGAAGAACTTTCCGGCGGCTCAGGTGGCTGGACTGGGTCTTGGTGAAACGGTATAATACGTCACACTTCTCATCCTGGAAATCCCAGGGGCGGATTATGACCAGGTCGCCTTCCCGAATCCACATTCGCTTCTTGATCTTTCCAGGGATGCGCCCCATGCGGGAATTGCCATCGGCGCACATTATCTTGATACGGGAGGCGCCCAGCAGCTGGTCCGCTATGCCGAACATCTCCCCTTCTTTCTTGTTCGGATACGGGCAGCGAAGAATCTCTTCGCTTTGATCTCCCTGGTTGTAAGTTACGTTGCTCAATGGAAGCCTCCAATGGTGAGTTTCCTTTAAACCCGTTCCTATATATAACATTGATGTAACGGGCTGAAAGAGCGTCGCCAGCTGGGTTGGGACCTTCGCTCACTCCAGAGCCCGTTGGATTATCTTCGTCATGTCCTCGATGTTATACATGGTCCCGCAGTAGGAGCAGGACTTCAGACCTTCCTTGCGAGAATTCTTGTCGATGGTTATTGAGGCACCGCAGGACCGGCATTTGTAGGGTATGGCGAGACCTTTGGTGCTAACATGGTCGATGAGCTCGTTCATGTCGACCGTTATGTGCTTGATTATCTTCTGGTCGTCCAGTTTCCGAACCCGGCCAGCCTCTTCCCAGAACTGGTACCTTTCGAGAATGACCGCGGCTCCCTCGTAGTTCCCTGCCTTCTCCAGGTTCCGGGCCATGTTCAGGTCCTGCACCATGGCCTCGGAGGGGACCTTGCCCGGATTGACCGACTTCCAGGAGGAGATAAGCTTACCTGCCCAGACATCGTTCTTCTCCACGTCCTCGACCTTGGTCGTCCACTCCCACGTCTTGGCCTCCTTGGCCTGTTGGAGCTTGGCCTGTTCTTCTTTGGCAACGTTCGCTGCTGCCTCCTTGCATTTGGGGCAGACCATGGACCTAGAATTGGGCCCATGCTTGCTGCTCATGCCTTTGAGCGCACCGGAGCCAACCGCCGGGACCAGGAACGCACCCATTATGGAAACTAACAGAACGTCCTCGTTTGCGATGAGCGTGCCTTCGATCTGTGAGTAGGAATCGGTGAGTCCGGTGAAAATGTTGATCAGGAATATCCCCCAGAAGAAAAGGCTCAATATACCGATGACAAACATTGCAGCCTGGGCACCCAAGAAGGGCTTCCCACACTTGACACAGACATAACTTTTAGCGGCCACGGAAAAGCGACAACCTGTTGTACAATATTAAAGATATTTATGGAATGGAGAACTGATACCGATGATTATCAAAGAAATGATGGTCCAGCTCAATAATAAGGGGGTAAATGGGAAGGAATGATTGCACCAAGATTTAAGTAATAAATTCAATATCAACCGCCATTCTACGCTCCCGTAGTGTAGTCCGGCCAATCATTCCGCCCTTTCGACATCGCTGATAAGCGGTGGAAGGTAGGCGAAGACCCGGGTTCGAATCCCGGCGGGAGCACTTTTACGCACATCCATACAATTTTTAGCTTACTATATTCGATTGGATGCGAGAAATGTAATTTTCCCGATCTGAATCTCGGGTTATGAGGAAGCCGTCTTTCTCATCGATCGCGTGGATATCGCATGAATCAGAAAAATGATTTAGGAAGAGGTTTGGGAAGCATCTCACTTCTTCGGAGGCTTAGGAGGTTTCACCGGTGGCGACTCTGGCGGCGGAGTGGGATCGGGTGGAGCGACGCCGAGGTCGAAAATTACCATGGAGAAGCTGTTGGCTTTCACTGTCACGGATTTCTCTGTTATGAACCCGCCGTCAATGTACAGCTTCAGCGTGTAGGTGACGGACCTGCCGATGTGCTTGTACTCGAACATGTACCAACCGTCATCGTCCGTTACCGCCGTTCCTATCAGATCGTTTTTAAGCCAGATCTCCACGGTCGCCCCGACCACAGGATCGCCGTCCTCGTCCAGTACCAGCCCTCCGAACCCGGGGTTTATCTTGAAAGAGTTGGTGTTCATGACCGCGTCGTCGGCGAAGTAATCTCCCGGTCCGGTGACCGAGAACGCGTACTGCCCTCCTTCCTCAATGGTGAGCAGAGCTCCCTCGGCGTCATTGCTGTAGTCGGGGCTCAGAGCTCCGATGTTCTTCTTGAGCCCGTAGTCCAGATGCACGTTGATGTACAGGAAACCGCTATAGTCGCCCTTTGCGGTCAGGGTGATCTCCGCGACGTCTCCGAATTTGCTTTGACCATCATAAGCCCAGGATATGGCGGTCGGAGAGATTCCGAACAGGTAGCTGACGTCCGTGCCAGGAACCAACCATCCAAGAGGCCCCGTGTTCAAGGAACTGTAGGCGTGGACCGGATCCGCGCCCTGGGTGACGAACGGGAAGGGTATGTCGATGATGAACGTGTCCCCCTCACCAATGAATCCGACGAAGAACACGTTGAAGGTGAACTGTCCCGGATTGGATGCGGTCAACCTGAACTTGGTGGGGTTGTCCGGAACGTCCGGAGTGAATATCAGCTTGAACTGCCTTCCATTGGATGGGTTCCCATCAACATCGAACACACCTAGATCGCAGTTGGTCACGATGGCCCGGTCTCCAAGCCAGTTCCCGAAGTCAAGACCGGTCTGGTCCATTCCCGATCGTACCTCGATCTCGTGGGTCCCTTCGATCGGATAGGTTCGTTCCCAGAAAGGCTTCGTCGTCTCGGATATGGTATAGGTACCGGGGTCTTTGATCAGGAACTCGTAGTGGCCAGATCCCCCTGTCTCGACCGGGGTACGATACTCAATTCCTTCTCTGAACATGGATATGGTCCAATACTGTAGACCAGGTTCGCTTGGGTCCTTGTGACCATCACCATCGGCATCGAAGAACTTGGTACCGGAAACGGTCAGCCATTCGAAGTTGAAGAAGTTGTTCTCTGCGATGTCGTCATCACCGCTTTCAACGGTGAAAGTGTAGTCGTTGGCAGGCGATATCCTCGTCCATCCATCCTTTAGAACCTCCGAGATCGCATATTCTCCAGGAGATGTGATGGTGAACTCGTAGTAGCCATCGTTCCATGCACCATCCCCGGTCAGCACTGAGGTGGAGCCGTCCCCGCTCTTGGTCAGAGTGATCTCCCAGTCGTCGAGCGGTGTGCTTATGTCCGTGACGCATACGTTATCGAACTCCGCTTCGGTGTTCCAAGCCCAGGTCCTGAACCCAATGCCCCCGGCTAGGATCGGTGAGGAGGCATCCGTCACATCGAAGACCTTTACGGAGTCGATGTAACAAATGATGTGGTTTCCACTGACCGATACCTTGAGGTGATGCCAGTCATCATCGAACCCAAATGCAAGTGGACCTGCCAATGTCGACTCTGTCGGGTAGCCAGTGAACTTAGATAATTTGAGCCCTCCTGCGCCTGGATCGTACTGGAAGGAATAGAAGTCACCAAAGTCGTTGGAGACCCTGAATATCAAGGCGTAACCGGCCACATCTATCAGGCGTGCGTCTGCTTCGAACGTGTAATCATCGAACGATACATCATATCTTATCCTCGAGCCGAAATCTCCGATCACGCGCTGTAAAAGTCCACCATTCACGTTCCAATCATTGGTCAATGTGGACCATCCAGCGTAATCACCATCATTGAAGCCGTCGCGGAAGACCGATAGATACTCGTACTTGTATCCGGAGACCAGGACGTTCTCGAAGTTCTCGATGTCCAAACCGGTCACATCGATGCCGCTGGTCACGATGATTTCGTCATACCCTAGCACGGACGGCGTATAATCGTCTCCCGGAGAGTAGGTCAGGATCGGACTTGTCTCCGTCCAGCCATCCTTCAGGACCTCCCTGATCTGATAGGTCCCGGGAAGGGTCACTGTGAACGAATAGGCACCGCTTGCATCGGTAACGATGTCCGGACCGAATTGCGATCCATCTTGCCAAAGTTGCACGTGCCAGTCAGCAGCACCGGTCGTCGTTCCCGATATGTAGACATGGCCGGAGATGGTCAGGGACTTGAAGTAGTCCGCCGTTTCAGTGCCAGAGGCGAGTATCGGTGAGGAGAGGCCTGAGCGTTGTATCAGTGTGAAGACCTTCCCTCCGGTCGCCGGCACCGTGCTCGACCACCAGAAGGTGGTACCGTCATTGATCCATATATCGATCGGAATATCGTTCCAGTTGTAAGTTGTGGCACCCACTGTCAAGACGGTGTTGGCACCTGCATCGCTGTCCAGGCCGGTCGCTATGAACGACACGATATGCTGGGTCGCGTAGACCGCCGATATCGATCCGCCTGTGTCGGGAACCGTGATCGTTCCGAGCGGATCGATGTAAAGACCACTGGACGACTGCCAGCCAAATCTTGTTTCAGAGTCTATGCTCACAGCCTGGGACCATTCGAACGAGTGCATCGAGCCGCTGTACCAGGTGAAGGTGATCGGCATTTGTGAGGCCAGGTAGGTCGTTCCATCCACCGTAAGAACGATGCCAGTGTTCGATGCGTCGACCCCCGTCTGTGAGAAGGTCACGTCGGCCAGATAGCTGCCCATCATCAGCCCCCCGAACCTTTCTCCTGGCGCCGGGAAGCCTGAAGCGTAGTAGGCGTGGCCCAACGCCCCTGTGGGAGTACCCAACATCATTGGATCATCCCCGACGGGAGGCGTTATGCCCAGGAAGTCGATGTTCAACAGGGCGTAGCAGTTCGAAAAGGCGCGGCTCCCAATGTACGTCACCCCGCCCGGTATGGTAAGGGATGTGATGTAAGCACACCCTATGGACCTTCCCTCTATGCGCTCAAGATCGTCTGATAGGGTCAGGGACAGCATGTTCGAGCATCCTATCAAGGCATTCGACACGATGAGGGTGACGGTGTTCGGCATTACGTACGAGGTGTCCGGTTTGGCCGAAGGATACTTGATAAGCGCGGTTATAATCTTGTTGTAGAGGACGCCATCGATGCTGGCATAGTAGAGGTTGCCGGCATCCACATTTATAGCCGTGAGCGCGCTGCATCCAGAGAACGCCCCGCTCATGCTCATGACCCCGGTGCCCAAGCTCACCGAGACCAGGCTTGTGCATGTACTGAAGGCCGACGACCCGATGGTGATGACGCCGTCCGGAATGTCCAGGGTGATGATGGGACAGTGATAGAAGGCCGTTGCCCCTATGCTGACCAGATCGTCTGGAAGATCGATCGGCGCGAGGGATCTGCAATCCCAGAACGCGCCATCGCCGATGCTTGTCAGGCTCTCCGGGAAGGTGACAGAGCTCAGAGAATAACAACTGTAGAACGCCTCCTTCCCTATGACGGTGAGACCGTTCTCCATGGTGACGGAGGAAAGGACCAAGCACCCGGAGAACGCCCCTAGGTTGATGGCGTTGACGCTTCCAGGAACGATCAATGAGATGAGATATTTCGATGCCTGGAAGGAATAATTGTCTATCAGGGACACCGTCCCGGGGACGGTGAACGAGACATCTAGTCTACCATTCGGATACACGAGCAGCGTGTTCATCGCCTTGTCGTACAGCACGCCGTCCAGGCTGGCGTACACCGGATTGTCCTCATCGACGCCTATTGCGGGGAGCGTGCAGTAGAAGAACGCGCCCATGGTCCGCATATAGTTCTCCATCGAGGATATGCTGGTGACCGTGCTGGGCAGGAATATGCCCTCGGATATCGAGGAATAATCGAACGCCTGCAGGCAGATGGTCTCCAGCCCCTCTTCAATGGTGAAAGAGGTCATGTGGCAGTTGCCGAAGGCGTGTTCTCCGATGGTCCTCACACCGCCGCCTATGACGACCGTTTTGACACTGCTGGCTTGGAAGGCGCAGCTACCGATGATGGTCGAGCCGCTGCCGATGATGATGACGGAATCCAGGGCGGAACAGTGATCGAACGCCCATTCACCGATAAAGTCAACACTGATGGGTATGGTCAATGAAGTGATGTTCCCGTTATTCTGGAAGGAGCGATCCCCTATTACCGCGACCGGATATCCACCGATCTCGGTCGGTATGATGATGGTCCCTCCGCTTCCACTATAGCCTGTGATGGTCACCTGACTGCCGTCGAAGGTGAAGGTGTAGTCGCATGTGAGGTATGAACCCATGGTCAGTCCATTGAAGCTCGATCCTGTGGGCGGGAAGTCGGACACCTCGTAGGCGTGGCCGCGGATGGTTGAAGACGTGCCGCTGATCCAGTTGGTGCCTACAGATGTCGGTGCCGTGAGCCCATGGAATGCCACAGATGTGAGTGAGGTGCATTCGTAGAACGCATAGCCGCCGATGGTGGTGACGCTGCTGGGTATGGTCACGGATGTGAGGGCGGACCGTGCAAAAGCACCATATTCGATCGAAGCGACACTGTCTGGTATGGTAATAGAAGTGAGGGAGTAGCAGTAGGCGAACGCATATTCGCTGATCGCGGTGATCTCGCTTCCGATGGTGACGGAACTCAGGGCGTAACAGTCGATGAAAGCATAGTTGCCGATCGCGGTGATCCCGCTTCCGATGGTGACGGAGGTCAGGGATTGACACTCCCTGAAAGCATAGTCGCCTATGGAGGTGACGCTGTCGGGGATGGTCACGGAGGTTATGGCGGACCATGCAAACGCATGATAGAGAATGGAGGTGACGCTGTCCGGGATAACGAGTGGCCCGGAAAATCCACCAGGGCAATGGATCAGCATGGTCATGTCCTTGCTATAAAGAACTCCGCTGACGCTAGCGTAGTTCGGATTGTCGGGATCGACATCGATGACGGTCAGGGAGGGACAATAACTGAATGCGTTGAAGGCAATCGAGGCGACCCCTTTTCCGATGGTCACAGAGGAAAGAGAGGTGCAGTATTGGAACGCATAGTTACCTATGGAGTTCACGCTGTCAGGGATGGTGACGGAGGTCAGGTCGGAGCAGTAGGAGAACGCTGAGCTACCGATGGTGGTGACACTGTCAGGGATGGTAACGGAGGTCAGGGCGGAGCAGTGGGAGAACGCAGAGTTGCCGATGGTGGTGACCCCGTTGCCAATAGTGACGGATGTGAGGATGATGCTGTAGTAGAACGCACGGTAGCCGATTGTGGTGACGCTGTCAGGTATGATGACGGAGGTAATATTGGCGTTGCTCAGGAAAGCATGGTCACCGATGGCGATGACAGGACAGCCTCCCAGGGTGGAGGGTATGGTTACATCCCCTCCCGCTCCCAGGTAGCCAGTGATGTTGGCCTTGCCATCGGTCACGGTGTAAGTATAGCCCTCGGGGATGTAGGCGCCCATGATGAGGCCGTTGAACGATCCACCGGGAGCGGGGAAGTTGGAGGCGTAGTAGGCGTGACCTTGCAGTCCGGCGTTCGTATCACGGATCCAGGAGGAACCGACGGAAGTGGGGGCCTCTAGCCCGAGGAACGTCATGGAGGTGAGGGCAAAGCATTTTTGGAACGCGCCTGACCCGATGGTGGTTACGCTGCCGGGGATGGTAACGGAGGTCAGGTGGCAGTAGGCGAATGCGGAGGCTCCGATGCTCGTGACACCTTCAGAGATCGTCGCGGAGGTCAGGGAGATGCATAGAGCAAATCCGTTGCTCCCGATGGTGGTGACGCTGCTGGGGATGGTTATGGAGGTGAGGGAGCTGCACGATTGGAAGGCTCCATACCCTATGAGGGTGACACTGCCAGGGATGGTTATGGAGGTCAGGGAGGTGCAGGATTCGAAGGCGTGGTCCCCGATGGTGGTGACGCTGCTGGGGATGGTGAAGTCCCCGGTCTTGGCGCAGGGGCATTGGATCAGGGTCGTCACGGCCTTGTTGTAGA
>SPCU01000069.1 GCA_004525545.1 Methanomassiliicoccus sp.
CTCCCCTAGGAACACTGGGTCGTTCCGAGCTACGAGGTACTCTCTCTCCAGGTCCTGGAGGGCGGGTACCAGTATTTCAGGCACGTATTGCCCCCCATATATACCGAACCTTGAATTCATGATCCATCAACCCTTTTCACGCTTGTTATGAACCCATCGACCTTCTGCCGGTCCTTCTTTCCGTCTTCCTCGACACCACTGGAGACGTCCACGGCGAAAGGGACCACTTTGGTTATCGCCTCATGGACATTATCCGGGCGAAGCCCCCCGGCCAGTACCAGCGGTAGGGGGCTGATCATATCGTTGATTCTCCGGCTCAGGTCCCAATCGTGGACCTTGCCGCTCCCACCGAACCTCTCGCTTGGTGTGTCCAGGACCAAGGCCTGACATTCGGACACGCATCCGGCGTCGAGGCTGACGTCCTTTGTCGCCGGCAACATGCCCCACAGATGCACCCCCATGCCGCTCAACGAAGACAACAGCTTCCGGTCCAGGGGGGAATGCAACTGTAACACGTCCGGTTCAAGATCCATCACCATCTTTTCAAGCTCCCTCGGCCTCCGCTCAGTGGTCACCGCCACCCGGAGGTTGCCGCAGCAGGACATGAGATCCTGAGCCGTGCTCAGTTCCAGGTTCCTAGGCGAATCGGAAAGGACCACAAAACCTAGGTAGTCCGCCTGGCGACAGGTCTCCAGGTCGGCGGAGGTCCGTATGCCGCATATCTTCACCGCGGTCATCGGACCATCCTCATGGAGAACAGCTTGTCGCGTGGGCAGGGAGAACTACTCAAGGCCGAGCCGATCAGTACGCAGGAGGCTCCCATGTCCCTCATGCGGCGCACGTCCTCCTTCCCATTCATCATGCTCATGACCATGGCCGGCCGGCCGTCCCGCCCTATCATGCTCAATGCCGGTCCCATATCGTTCGGTCCCTGTCGGAAGGTGCGCAGGTCCCTTTGGTTGAAGGCCAGGATGTCAGCTTTACTACCCATCGCCCCTTCCAGCTCCGTTAAGGTTGAGGATTCCAGGACCACTTCCAGTCCGGTCTCATGGGCTTTATCGATGAGCGCGTCCCTTCCGGTGGCCAATTCCCGGTCGAATATCCCCTCTATGAGCAATACGGCCGACGCCCCCAGACGGGAGGCGGTCTCTATCTGTCCCGGGTCGATGATAAAATCCTTCATCATCACCGGCAGCCCGGTCCTGGCAGCCAACTCGAGATAACGCAGGGAGCCCAGGAAGAATCGGGGTTCGGTGAGCACCGACAGCGCCGCCGCCCCGCCCTGACGGTAATCATCGATCAGCTCTTCGGCCAAATGTGTGCCGAGACGTCCAGCGGTGGGAGAGGCCAGCTTGACCTCGGCCACTAAGGGGAAGTTCGGATGGCCTTTTATCTCCTTCACCAATGAAGGACGGATGTAGTTCTCATTCCTCCCGTATCGGGTCGACCGATGAGAATAGAACCCGCAATCCACCAGCTCCCGGGCATTGCGGACCAGGAGCGATAACCGGTCCTCCACCCCTCTAAGCATCAGATCGCCTCCCTGCCGTTGCTGGCCAGGATATAATGCTGCATCTTGGAGAGGGCATTGCCGCCGTCTATGACCCGTTCCGCCAAAGAAAGACCCGCAGCTATGCTGGACACACTTCCAAAGACATAGAGGGCGCAGGCACAGTTGAACAACACCATGTCCCGCCGTTCGTTCGTCTTCCCTCGCAGGAGGTCGATACAAACACGGACCGAGGCCTGAGGTGTCAGTTCTCTAACCTTGTCCTCATGACAGCGCTTCAATCCCTGCTCCTCCGGGCATATCTCGTATCTTTCCACATCCTCTCCTTTCAGCTCGGCCACCAAGGTACTTCCGCAGAGAGATACCTCGTCCATGCCCGGAAGGCCGTGCACTACCATGGCCCGGTCCACTCCCAGGGATCGCAATACCGGGGGAACGGTCTCCAGCAGTTCGGGGGAGCAAACCCCCATCAACTGCCTTCGGGGACCGAGCACGGGATTCATGAGCGGACCTATAACATTGAATATGGTGCGGTCCGACACCAGCCGCCTGGCCTTGGCCACGTGTCGCATGGCTGGATGATAGGCGGGGGCGAAGAGGAAAGTGAAGGAGATGCTGTCCAGCATCTGAGCGGATCGTTCCGGGCCAGGCGATATGTCCGCTCCCATCGCCTCTAGCAGATCGGCGCTGCCGCACTGTCCCTGAGAGGAACGGTTTCCGTGTTTGGCCACGGGTACCCCGGCCGCCGCCAGGACGAAGGCACTGATGGTACTGACATTGAAGCTACGGACCGCTGCACCCCCGGTGCCGCAAACGTCCATGACCATAGGGTGAACGGTTGGCAGACGGTTGCAGAGGCCGTAGAAGGCCTTGGTAATGCCCAGCATCTCCTCGGCGCTCTCCCCCCGCCGGCCCATGTCCTGCAGTCGGTCGGCGATGACCCGATCGGTCATCCTGCCGTTCAAGATCTCGCTGGCGAACCTCTGCGCTTGGATGAGGCGCTCGGTCTGGGTCATGGTCGTCCTCCCAATGAGGAAACAAAGTCGTCGATCAGCTCCTGTCCTCTTTCGGTAAGCAATGATTCTGGATGGAACTGCACCCCTTCGATGGGATAGGAACGATGGCGCAGTCCCATGATCGTACCGTCCTCGCTGCGCGCCGTGACCACGATATCCGAGGGAAGGTCGTCCTCCCGTACGCAGAGGGAGTGATATCTTCCCACCTTCAAGGGGGAGGGCAGTCCTCGGAATACTCCCTCCCGGTCGTGGCGTATCTCTGAGACCTTGCCATGCATGGGCGTTGGAGCGCGAAGGACGGTTCCGCCGAATACCTGGGCAATCCCCTGGTGCCCTAGACATACGCCTAAAGTGGGGATGGTGGGTGAAAGCTTCCTGAGTACCTCTCCACAGCTGCCGAAATCGCCGAGATTGGCTGGGTGCCCAGGCCCGGGCGAGATGACTATGCCTTGATATTCGGACCTGGCGGAAACGAGGTCCAATCGGTCGTTCCTCAACACCACCGGTTCCGCCCCGCCCATGGCCAATGAATGTGCCAGGTTGTAGACGAAAGAGTCATAATTATCTATGAGCAGCACCCGCGGCCTCATGTCCTTCCCCCTGCACACATATTGAGGGACCGATGCACCGCTCCCAGTTTGCTCACGCACTCCTGATATTCCCTTTCCGGCACCGAGTCCATGACGATGCCCGCTCCGGCCTGCAGATAGATGTGGTCGCCGTTGACGAACGCGGAGCGAATGGTGATGGCGGTGTCCAGGTCTCCCTGGTCCGAGATGTAGCCGACCGCTCCGGCGTAAGGTCCCCTTCCCCTGCTCTCCAAGGATTCTATGAGGCGCATGGCCCGGTGCTTGGGTGCCCCGCTCACCGTACCGGCGGGGAACACCGCGGCGAACGCGTCCAAAGCGTCCCGGTCGGAACGGAGGATTCCACGTACCCGGGACACCATGTGCTGTACGTGGCTATACTCCTCCACTCTCATGAGGTCGGCCACTTCCACGCTGCCGTAATCGCAAACCTTTCCCAGATCGTTGCGGGCCAGGTCCACCAGCATCACGTGCTCGGCCCTCTCCTTTTCATCGGCTAACATCTCCCGGCGATTGCTACGTCTTTCCAGAAGATCGGAGCCAAGAGGTCGGGTTCCGGCGATCGGATAGGTGGTGGCCTCGTTCTCCCGCACAGTCACCAGGGTCTCCGGGCTGGAACCCAGCACTTTACGCTCCCCGAAGTCCAAGTAGAACATGTAGGGGGAGGGGTTGACCTGCCTTAGGCGTAGATAGAGTTGGAACGGATCTCCCTGGAACCGGTGCTCTTCAAATCCCGAAAGCACTACTTGGAAGGCCTCCCCATCCAATATCCTTCCCTTGATGTTGCGCACCCCACGCTCGTAATCCTGCTGTAACGTCCCGGACGACCTCTCCTCCAGCCTGAAATCCTCCTCAGTCAATGCTCCTTCGTTCTCGAACAATGGTGGGACGTCCTTTTCTCCCTCGGGGTGGAAGTAGTAGACCTTGAACGCGGAATGGTCGTAGATCAGCCCTCTATCGTACAGTCCGAGCTCATAACTGGGGAAACCTCCGGAACTGATGTCCAATCCTTCCTCGAATGAATTGACCAAATGGTAGGAGAAATATCCTACCAACCCGCCCATGAATGGGAAAGGGGAGGGCGTACCCGCTCTCCCGGCCATGACCTCCCGCACCTGGTCCAATCCCTGATGATCTCCCTCCCCTCGCAATATCTTCAAAGGGGAGGCGCCCAGGAACGAATAGGCTACGGTGCGGGAGGACCCTTCGGCGCTCTCCAGGAGGAAGGATGCATCACTGCCCCTCCTCAATCTGGCGTAGGCCTCGGCCGGGGATAGGCGCAGGTCCACCTCTTCGTAAACGGTCCTAGGGGTTCTTTTCATGATGATGTGTGCACATTAATGCCCATATATAATCATTATTGATTTTAATAATACAACAACTTATTATTATACCGATCATTAAGGAATAAAAATAGCTATTTACAAAATTTGAAGATGAAAATATCTTCAGGGCATGTATGCCAGACACCCGGCCCAGATTATATTCAGATCGAGATCATGATCTGAAGACCCAGCAGGATGACTATGGCGTTCCCCACGATGATGCTGCCTTTCATGAAACGAGGTGTAATGTGCTTCCTTACCAAGGCCCCCGCTCCTGCTAGGACGATCTGCCAAGAGAACGAGGCGATGGCCACCCCGCCGATGAACAAAAAACAGTCCATCAATGAAAAGGACCAGGTCGATCCCTTTCCGATTATCAATGCTAGGAAGTAGGCCACTGTGAAAGGGTTCAGTATGGTAAGGGCCAAGAACTTGCCATAGGTCGTCCATGCCTCCTCCCGACCTTCAGAGGGCGGATGATCATCTGCCTGTCCTCTCTTTTTAATTTGAAAGATGCCGTACACGCCCATGGCGATGAGCACCAGGCCGCTCATCAGCTGAAGTGGATGGGCATAGGGGGAGATGGATGCCACCACTGCGGCGCCAGCGAAGACGGCCAGGGTAGCGCAGATCATATCGATGGTGGCCGTTCCCGCCCCCGCCATGAATCCGAGGTGGAATCCTCTTTCCAGAGCTAGGTTGACGATGAGGACGGAGATCCCACCCAGAGGTATGGCTATGCCGTACCCCGCGATCAGACCGTCCAACAAAGCGTTCATGGTTCGCAGCCGTTCACCTAAAACGTTGGCCGAATAATAATACATCGGCGGGCGATCCCAATGAAAAACGGTAATATGATCGAGACCATTTGGTCCTTAGAGGTAGAACGATGAAGGTCGTGGCTTTCAACGGCAGCCCCCGTCTCAATGGCAACACCCACCAGGCGCTTGAGATGGTCCTAGGGGAATTAAGGAAGGAAGGGATCGAGACCGAACTGGTGGACATATGCCGGGAGGAACTGAAACCCTGCAAGGCATGCGGTACCTGCGGGCGGAACAAGGATGAGAGGTGCGTGATGGACGATGATCTTTTGAATGAATACATACAGAAGATGAAGTCCGCGAACGGCATCATCATCGGTTCTCCGGTCTACTTCGGTAACATGACAGCTCAGACGAAAGCTCTCATCGATCGCGCAGGTTTTGTGATCAGGGCGAACGGCGACATGCTCCGCCGAAAGGTGGGGGCGGCCGTCGCCATCAACCGTCGCGCGGGGGCTTTGGAGACCTTCAGCGAGATCAACAAGTTCTTCCTAATCAGCCAGATGATCGTCCCTGGCAGCAACTACTGGAATGTCGGCACGGCATTGAAACCAGGGGACATCACCTCCGACGAGGAGGGTGTGCGAACCTTCAAGGTACTGGGACAGAACATGGCCTGGCTCCTGAAAAAGTTGGATTGAAATGAAGCAGCACTTAGGACTGGTGCACGTCTACACCGGCAACGGAAAGGGAAAGACCACCGCCGCTCTGGGCATGTGCGTTCGGGCCTTGGGCCATGGTTATACCGCCCTCATCATCCAGTTCATGAAGACCGGAGGCACCTACGGTGAGAACTTTCTGGACATCCCCGGTCTGACGATAATACCTTCAGGCCACGATTGCCTGGTGTTCTCCCGAGCGGTCACCCAGGAGGACCTGGACCGGGCGGCGGAGGGATTGGAGGCGGCCAGGGACGCATTGCAGTGCGATCAGTACGACATCGTGGTACTGGACGAGGTCAACGTGGCCATTAAGCTTGGTCTGCTGAGCGCAGCGGAAGTGGCCGAGGTGGTCCGCGACCGGAAAAAAGTGGTGGAGGTGGTGCTCACCGGACGGTACGCACCCCCGGAGCTGCTTGAACTGGCCGATTACATCACTGAGATGAAATCGATACGCCACCCATATCAAAAAGGTGTACTGTCCAGAAAGGGCGTGGACCGGTAGCACGATGAGAACATGTGGTCGATCGAACTCTCGATCACTCTCTTTCGAAGCTTACTTTTATTACCATTGAGCTGAGAACATCAAGGGATCAAAATGGCCGAGGGAGATCCGGAAACGCGCAAGGGCAAGTGCACCATCTGCGAATCGTTCAATATGAAGGGGACATGGACCTGCGAGTGCGATGCAGTGAACATATCCCGTGACCTTAAATGCTGGAAATGCGGAAAGCCCCGCATCCCCGAGGAACAATAGGCGTTCAGAACTTTTCTGCCAGCTCCTTCATGTCCAGGCTAAGCTGTATGACATCGCCCACCACTGAGATCAGGTCGGTTGACACGTTGATGATGACCGGTTTGAAGAGCTTCTTCTTAATCCCCATCTCCTTGGCCGGTTCCTTGGGCACGTTGACCATGATGCTTAACACTGTCCATTTGACAGTGTCGATCTTGCTGCCCGCCAGGACGCCCAGCTCGCGACCGTCCTTGCTGATCACCCTTTTCTTCTCGACGCTGCTCAGTTCCATGTTTGAGAACCCCGCTGATGATGGAACAGGGCGGAGATAAGCATTTGCTCATTTCAGCACGATCATGATAATAGCGGTGACCAGGAAGGCCGCTCCGGCAAACAACCAGCTTCCGGTGAGCAGCAGGACCACCAGAGCTACGATGGTAGCCGGGAAGAACAAGATCAGGCTGCCTATCACCAGAACGAGGATGATAATGCCTATGGCCACCAGGACCAGGAACAGCAGCAGGGCGAGCAGTCCGACGATCACGTCAAATCTATGACCCCTTTGATTTGTAAATCTTTGTCTGTCGTACTCTGCCAACGACGTAGAAGCCTTTAATGTCGCGATTGTTAATCAGTACCCTCAATGGACCCGGCCTTGGAAAAGGAGTATCGCGAAAAATTACTGACCGCCGAGGAGGCGGTGCTCAAGATCGGTCCCGGAAGGACGGTCTTCCTGGGCACCGCCTGCGGAGAGCCGCAGGCCTTGGTCAAGGCGCTCCTGGCCAAGTCCTATGCCATGATCGATAGCGAGGTCATCCAGACATTATCGCTGGGACTGACGTTCTACGCCGAGGAGAAGTACATGGACCAGTTCCGCCTGAACGCCTTCTTCATCGGCCCCAACATGCGCAATGCCGTCAACGAGGGAAGGGCCGATTACACGCCGGTCAACCTTTCGGACATCGAACGGCTCTTTTCCAGCGGTCTCAAGCCAGTGGACGTGGCGCTCATCCAGGTATCACCGCCGGACCAGGAGGGGTATTGCAATCTGGGCGTCTCGGTGGACATCACCATGGCCGCGGCCATGAACGCCGACGTGGTCATAGCC
>SPCU01000024.1 GCA_004525545.1 Methanomassiliicoccus sp.
ACATCGCTCTCGACATGGCCCCTTGCTCCGCTTCGCGGCCCCAGGGCTGTTCCCCCACTTCGCTAGGAACGTCCATAACGGTCAATTCTAGTTTCGGGTGGAACCTTTGCAGCATGTCTCTTACCGCCGAGAGTTTGACAGGGTTCAACGTTCCCACTCCGACCCTTAGAGGTCGGAGCAGCTTCCCTTCGATATCGATATCGCCATTGAGTATGCGGCTGGAACTGATGGGCCGATAATCGTCCCCCAGTACGTATGGGACCACCACGATCCGGACGGGGGGCAACCCATTCCGTGATCGCAGGTCGTTGATCCGTGGACCTTGCATATGGGTCTCTTCAGAAACCACCAGTACCTCTAGTCCAGGGTCCGTCCCAGCTGTTCCCTCCTTCACGTCCAAGGGAACGATATGGAAACAAGCGCCCTTCCTCTTCAGGTGGTCCGATAGGACGGCCTCCCTTTGCGGATATGGTAGCACCGTGATCTTGTTCTCGCGGCAGTAAGCATCGCTCATCAATCCGACGGTCAGCTCCCCGCCCAACGCTATCGCCGTGTCCAACAATCGCCGGTGACCCCGGTGCAAAACGTTGAACGTCCCGCCCGTTCCGACCTTCATCATAACACCGACAGTAGAAGCGCCCCTATCAAAATGATAACGCTCACCACGTACAGGATGAGCAGCTGTCGCTTCTTTCCCTTTAGCGCGCTCTCGCTGCCCCTCTCGCAATTCTCGGAGCAGTAACGTCCTTCGCCCACGAAAGCTTTTCCGCATGAGCGGCAATGCTTATGTTGGGCGATCTTTTGGTTCATGTCCCTCTCACCATTAAGAACGAATATAAACTTTAGCTCAAATAAAGCGGCGGTCCAGCTCGTTGTTCACTATGGTGACGCAGTGATCGGCGTGATAGGACACCGGACCGAGCTTCAGTACCTTCGGCTGGTACTGCAGTAGCAGCGATTCCTCGTCCGGGGTCAGGTCCATGTGGTCACTGAGGACGAAGGTCACGTTCTCAGGGATCTCCGCCAAACGTATGTCCTGTCCATCCTCCTTGAGGTACACCAGCTCCGTTTCTTGCTCCATCAGTCCCAGGACGTCCTGGAAGGAACGGGAGCTGACGTAAATTCCGGGGGTGCTGCGTTCCTCTGAACGGGTATCCTTCATCAAAGCGTTCCTGATGAGCGCACCGGTGCTCCTCTCGTCCGGGTTCAGGTAGCGCAGCTCGCTTCCTACCAGCCGAATTGTGCGGGTGGGGCTGGGCGGTCCCTGCAGAATGAGTATGACCTCTACGTCCTTGCGCAGGTCGTGGCTCAGGAAGAATGCGGAATTGACGCAGCGCAATAGAACGTCCAGACGTCCGGCCCCTCCGGCCAGGTCGTCCAACTTGAAGTCTGCGGCGGTTGATGCTTTATGCCCTATGACGATGAAGCGCCTCATTGCAAACCCTCGAACCCACCGCCCTGCATCTGCTTCATAAGCTGTTTTCGCAGCTTGCGGTTGCCCATGAAACCTTTCACAGCTTTCTTTGATGAATTATATTGCTGTAGCAGCTCACGCACGTTCTTGGGGTCCATACCTGAGCCACGGGCGATGCGCATGACCCTAGAGGACTTGATCAGCTTGGGGTTCTCCATCTCCTCCTCGGTCATGGAGTCCATTATCGTGCGATACCGCCTCAGGCGTTCCTGGGTCTCCTCGACGTCGATCTTATCGTCCAGGCCGGCTCCCATACCGGGCAGCATGGTCATAAGCTTCTTCAATGGTCCCATGCTGGTGAGCATCTCCATCTGATCATACATCTCCCTAAGGGAGAACTTGCCCGACATGATCCTCTTGGTGGTCTCCATCGCCTGCTCCTCACTAATGGAGTCCTTTGCGGTCTCCATTAACGATTGCAGGTCACCCATGCCTAGCATTCGTGAGATGAATCGTGATGGTATGAACGGGTCCAGGTCCTCCAAGTGCTCACCGACGCCGATGAAGACGATCGGCGCTTTGGTGCGCGAGACCGCGCTCAAGGCACCGCCACCCTTGGCCGTACCGTCCATCTTGGTCATTATGACCGATGTGACGCCCACGGCGTCATGGAAGGCCTGAGCCTGTGGTCCGGCCTGCTGTCCAACGCTGGCGTCCAAGACCAATATGCGTTCGTTAGGCTTGGCCACGTTCGCCACGTCCTTTATCTCCTCGATGAGGTCTCCTTCCAAGGCGTGCCTGCCCGAAGTATCGATGATAATGACGTCCATTGCTTGGAACTCTTTCATTCCGGCGTCGACGATCTTGACCGCCGAGCTCTCGCTGGGAACACCGTAGACCGGCACTCCGACCTTGTCACCGATCTGCTTCAGCTGATCATAGGCCGCCGGTCGGTGTACGTCTGCGGCGATGAGCCCGACCCTCAGACCTTTCTTATGGAAGTAACGGCCCAGCTTGCCTGCGCTGGTGGTCTTCCCTTGGCCGTAGAGACCGACCATCATGATGACCTGTTTTCCCAAAGGCAAGGTCCGTTGTTCGCCCAGGATATTGACCAGTTCCTCGTAGATGATGCGGATGACGTGCTCCCTCGAGCTCTTTCCAGCAGGAGGTTTCTCAGTGAGAGCTCTGCGCTCCACCTCCTTGGTGATCTCCAGAACCATCTTTACGTTGACATCGGCCTGAAGGAGAGCCCTTTGAATGTCCTTGGACACCTCCTTGACCAGCTTTTCATCAACGTTGCTGGAGTTTACGACCTTCTTGAGGACGTCCCTCAATGACTGGCCTAATCCTTCCAATACCATTTTACGACCTATATTGACAACCAGATGAACTTAAATAACCTTTGCCCTGGACAATTTTCAAGAACTGTAAGAAAAAGGGGTTTGGGAAGGACCAGTCCTGTCAGAAGGGATGGGATGCACTCTGAAAACCAGCCCAGACCTTCCCGATTACTACTATCTTTTAGACGATATATATAGTTTACCATTTTTCTGGCTACGCCGAAAATATGTAAAAAACAATGGTAGCCAGTTAAAATAAAAGTTTTGATGTTAAGGGGTTTAAGATCAGAGGTAGCCGCTCTTTTGTAGGACCATCAGGTCCTCGGTGCTGAGCTTTTCTCCGCGTTTGAATTTGTCGAAGATGTCCTCAGCTTCCTTCATTGCTACGCTCTCGTCCTTTTTCTTGCGAGCCTTGCGAGCTTTCTGTCTCAGGCCGGTGATGATCTTGTCGTAATCATGCACCTGACGTATGTGGTCGATATGCCTGCGGTGCTCTTCATCGGCCTTGCCCTTGTTCTCGATGAACTTCTCCTGGGATTCGTCCGCGTCCTTACGTAGCTGGTCCGCCTCTTCGTATATCTTTATCATGGCGTCATGCTCGTTCTGGGCGCTTTCTGCCAGTTCACTTACCAACCCGTGCTGCTCTTCGGCCTTATCCTTGGCCTCGCGCAGCTCCTTGATGGCGTTCTTGACCTCGTCGTTGGCCTCCAGGGACTTCTCTCTCTCGTGGATCTGGTTCTGCAGAGACTTCATCTGCTCTACAATTTCCTTCTCCTTGTCCCTGGTCAGGGGCTTGGTCATATGGGTGAACTCCAAGCTCTTCAGGTCCTTCTTTAGCTTGGACACAGGCGGTCCATCGCGCGGAAGGTTGTCCTTCTTAAGAGACATGACGACCTTGTTAAGCTCGCTGACCTGCTCGTTGAACTTATCGCGGGCGTCCTTGGCCGCGCGGACTTGCTCGTTCATCTTATCGCGGGTCTCACGATGCTTGGCCGCGCTGTCTACCAGCTCACGGACCTTGCCGTTCAGTTCATCCCTTTTCTGTACCCATTCTTTGGTTTTTTCATTCAATTCGTCTCTAAGGCGGCGGTGCCTCTCCTCCTCGTTATTGTTGAATTGACGCTTCTGTTCGAGGTCATCCAAAAGTTCTGTCATTAACGTTCACACTCGATACTTGAATTAAATAAGACGCAAGCCTGGACTCGACATACTGAATTTTGTTTATAACTTTTTCTATATAGCGTTTATTAAATTCAGTATACTGGTACTGCAGTTAGCGGTCGATATCCCGGTCCTCTTCCTCGCCCAGGTCCACGTCCTGCCATTCTTGAACTGGTTCTTCATCCTTCATAGAGAAGCGAACCCTCAGTTTTCCGTTCTCATATTGCAATGAGGCGCTCTTGACCCTGGAAACATAGAATGATACTCGGCGTCCTTGCTGAGAGAGCCTTCTCTCTGTGCACACGATCAATCCAGCCAGCTCTAGATCTCTGATTCGCCGGTAACAGGCAGCGATCGGTATCCCGAATTGTTCAGAGATCTGTTGAGCACTGCGGGAGCCGCGAACCGTAGCTACCAATATCTTTACCGCATACTCATCGGTCAATAATTTGGACCTGCCAAGAAGGTCGTTCTTTCCCATCCGAAAATAGGTAATGTCCTATAGTGATAAAAATGCTGTGGCCTATCCGTTCACCGCTGTCTGGTCATCACCGGTAGGTGTTTTTCCGATATCCGGTCCTTCCATTCTATCTCCACTTCGAAGTGACCATTGCGGAACGTCAGCTGTACCATCTCAACCTGGCACAGGTAATATTTCATCCTTCTTCCTTTCGAAGTATCCTCGATCCGAAGGCACTTGACCAGCCCGGCGCTCTCCAGCACGGCCACCCTCCGGTAGGCCATGGCGATAGGTATCCCGGTCAAAGCACTGATCTCCTGCACGCACCTAGCTTCTGAAAAGGTGCAGCTCAGTATCCGACCTGCGTATTCGTCAGCCACCAGGTCCGAGATGGGGCGGGGACCACTTTCCATGTTCGTTGTTATATCGGGCGCGCATATAATCTCCGCCACCTGGATATCATGGATGATAACCTCACAGCATAGGAACCCATATCGGAACCCCGTCCTCCACCTCTAAGCAGTGGTAGACGGTGCTTGGTTTGATGCCGCGGAGGACCACAGAACCGTTGATGTTCTCCAGTCGCAGATGCAGACGGGCCTGATGGCCCAGAGATTCCAGGCTCTCCGAAATATCAGTTCCTTCCAATAGGACGAAGTGGCCACCGCGGCGCATGGCATCGATATGCTGCAGCAGCTTCGGCACCACATTTGTTCCGTACACCGATTCCAGGGCATCCAGGCCGATGATGGAGGCGCACGGTTCCTTCGAACCCTTCATCAGGAATTTCAGCGTATCCCATCGAAGGTCACTGGCCAGGTCCGTTCCCTCCAGTTTCTTGACGAAGGGATTGGTCTCGTCCACCACATCACTTGCATCCAATACGTGAAGGCCGTCCAGGGCCGAGGGTCCTCCCGCCTGGATTATCATCGATGGCAAAGCTCGGTGGTCCAGGGTCCTCTGGGGGTACCAGACGACGCACCGACCATTATTGAGCTGCTCCGAGACCAAGGCCAGTTCCACACGTTCCAGGAGGTCCATGGGAACTCCCGTTCCCACCTCGAGCAAGGTCAACGAGCCTAGAGGGGCGCCCCCGAAAAGACGGTCCAGCTCGGACCACCCGAAAGAACTGCGCCCTTTGACCAACCCTCCCTTGGCCGAACGGTCTAGCTTTATGGTGGACAGGTCCAGGTTGCGGTCCATGACCCTTACCCTCCCACCATCCAGAGTGAACAGGTATCTCCAGTTGCTGATGATCGAGCCGCGCAACTTCTCGATATCTATCGTTCGCACTCGGTGATCCCCGAGCACTACGTTACGCAGATTGATCACACCGTCACCAAGGTAATCTAGGTGGCTCCGTTCCACTGTCTCCATGACGAAAATGACGTTGGTCCCAGCCTTCTCCACCAGGTCCTTCTGCAAAGCGTTGACGATACGGTTAGGCGGGATGCCGTAATGCTCGGCTAGAGCCTCGACCGAATCCAGCACCACCAACGTCTTCTTGGGTAAATTGCTCTCTACGATATCGTAAGCCAATTCCAATTCGGGTAATAGCGAACCGAGCTCGACCACGATGGACCCGTCCGGGTGCATGGTGGAGGGGTCCTCGTCCTCTAGACCCAGTTCACCGGCCTCGATCTGTCCCTCCAATCGGTTGAGCTCCCGACGGTCTACCTCCGTTTCGCTCTCCACATCCTCTGGGGTATTTCCCGTTCGTTCACCCTCTTTGATCCAGGAGCGCCGCATGAATGCCATGCCAGCTCTTAGCAGCTGATTATTGCGTACCCTCTCTTTCAACCAAGGGAATTGATTGTATAGAGCTACATCCGATACTCGGGTGGATAGATAATACTCAGGCTGTTGGTCTGAAAGAACCTCGATCAACTGCAGGGCCAACGTGGTCTTGCCAGTACCTGCCTCGCCCTTGATCAAAAGCGAGTGCCCGCCTGGCGAAAGAAGGAAATCGATTATCTCACTAGGTATTGTTCCGAGGCTCTTCTTGTTCACGTCACACCTGGCGAATAATTCAGTCGAGGCATATTAATGCTATTCGCCTGGTTATCAAAGAGCACAAACGTTCACACGGATAGTAAGCTTATATGCGAGGAATATCATTCCAGAATCCTATTCAAAAATTGGTGCTGCAAATGCTGATCTGTCCTTTAGATTTCCGGTATGGCCGTAAGGAGATGAAGACGATATTCTCCGAGGACCAAAGGATTGACCTTCAGCTCAAGGTCGAGGCGGCGTTGGCCAGAGCGCACGCCAAGGTGGGGAACGTTCCCCGTTCCGCTTCCAGGGAGATCACTTCTCAGGCCTCAATATCCATCGTCACCCGGGAGAGGGTGTACGAGATCGAGAACGAGACCAAGCACGATGTCATGGCCGTGGTCAAGGCGTTATCTGAGAAGTGCGGCGAGGCCGGTAATTACGTTCATCTGGGGGCGACCTCCAATGATATTATCGATACCACCACCGCCCTGCAGCTGAAAGCAGGCTTGGACATAATTGAGGAGAACCTTCGATCACTTCTCTCGACCCTTATTAAGGTGGCAGAGAGGCACCGCGACACCATGTGCATGGGACGAACTCACGGTCAGAACGCCATTCCTACCACCTACGGGTTCAAGGTGGCCGGTTACGCATCCGAGGTCATGAGACATATCGAACGTCTTAAGGAGTGCCGCAAGAGGGTGTGCGTAGGCAAACTGTCTGGGGCGATAGGAACCGCGGCCGCATTGGGTCCGAAAGCTCGTGATATACAAGCGATCATGATGAAGGACCTCAGGCTGGGGTATGAGGAAGCGGCCACCCAAGTGGTCTGCCGGGACCGCTATACCGAACTGGTCTGCCTGATGGCCAACATAAGCACCTCGTGCGAAAGATATGCGACGGAGGTGCGTAACCTGCAACGCTCGGAGATAGCCGAGGTCGCCGAGTCATTCGATGCCAAGAAGCAGGTGGGAAGTTCCACCATGGCTCACAAACGAAACCCCATCACCTCGGAGAACGTCTGCGGGCTGAGCCGCATAGTACGCGGCTTCGTCACCCCTACGTTCGAGAACATGGTGCTATGGCATGAGAGGGACCTGAGCAATTCGTCCGCTGAGCGGTTCATCCTTCCTCATGTCATGATCCTTACGGATGACGTATTGGCGAAGATGGAGACGGTGTTCCGCGGGCTCACTGTCAACAAAGAGAACATGCTGAGGAACATCAACGCCGCCAAGGGATTGATAATGGCCGAACCGGTGATGATGGCATTGACGTCCAAAGGCATCGGCCGACAGGACGCTCATGAGATCGTACGCTCCCGAAGCATGATCGCCGAGGACAAGGGCTGGGACCTTCAGAGGGCGTTATTACAGGACCCGCTGGTCAAGAAGCATTTCACCAAAGCGGAGCTGGCAGCGATCATGGACCCGGCGAACTACCTGGGTTTCGCGCCTCAGATGACCGACGATGTGGTTGCCAAGGCCGGGAAGATGCTGAAATAGCATCTTCAATGATCCACTCCGTCTGGTCCGTCCTATCACTCTCACTCAAAATGAAATTGGTCAAGGGCGTTGCTCGAAAGATCATCCTGACCACGTCTAAAGATTCGACGCTCGATTTGCTCTCACTCACTTATCAGTTTCATCGATAAAGAACATAGGCAGCTCAAAACCGGAGACCGGTCCCACACTGACCATCCACCTGGAGATCCTTTCCACCATGCTCTTGTAGTCGGCGGCCAGTCCTGGGATGAACAAGCTCCGATGCGAGACCATACCACCGATCATGCTTCCGTTCAAGGCCTTCATCACCCCCATCTGGGTGAGGGTGTTCTCATGCACGGAGTTATCCAGGGTATAACCCATTGTATCGACGGGCACGATGAATGCCTTGCTTCCAGCGGCTGTCAATATGCGCTTCAGAATATCGATGGTGACTATTGAGCTGGAGGTCAACAAGACCGGAGATGATGAATCGGGAGAGTTCATCTCCACCAATTTGTCAGGGACCTTCTGCATCATAGAGTCGCTCTCCACTAAACGTATATCTAGGGCGCACATCGCGTCCATGACCCTGGCCATCTCACCACCCAAGTGCGGGCACTCTTCTGCCCGGGCCTTCCGGGATAGTATGAGGTCTGCGAATTTCCGACAGTCGTTCTGCCCACATTCCCGGCAATTCTTTTGTGGTAGGTATCTTAAAAGATCTTCGCTGGTCAGATAATAAAGGTCGATCTCTTCGATGGCCATAATTAATCCCTGAGACCAATAGACAATTATGGTTATTTCAAGTATTTTTGATTTATGCGATTAGTTCATCGAATATAATTATTATGAAAAATGATTTGAAATCATTGTTTCATGGAACGGTAGATCAGAATTATTTCTTTCCTTAAAAGTGTGAAATGGGGTCCATCGCCTAGACGTTCTCCAAATTTTCTCTTACAAAACATTATAAGCGTGGTCTCAATTCCTGACTCTCGCACGGGCACTTAGATCAGCGGATGCGTCCAGACGACGCCGTTAAAGATCGCTGCCTTCGCAAGGCAGAGGCCGGGGGTTCAAATCCCCCAGTGTCCACCACTAACTATATCCAGTAATGTCGAATTTTTTTCCAATAAAAGGGTTTTTTGCATTTTGAGGAGCCAGGATAGGCGAGGCCTTCCAAGCGTCCTTGAGCTGTTTTCCGGCAGCACCTTGCTCCATACTCGAGTCGTGATAACATCTATCTCATTGTCAGCGCTGGCAAACATCCCTTGCTCATCCTCTTCGCGACTTAAAGCGAGTTACCGGTCCCGGAGAAATATTTTAGCAATATTATGTTCGGACCGTTGTGGTGATGTGCGCATCAAGGATCTCATTGTTATACGAAGAGAAAACGGTCGTAATCTTAGGCCACCTCCAATTCCCTGAAGAGGAAGGCTCCCAACGATGTTAGGACTATCGCCAGAACGATGAGGGTGATCAATGAGGTCGTACCATCTCCGATCACGTGCGCGATATCGCCGTAATTGATGAATTCGGACGCAATAACCCGAAGCTGGTGCCTTATGGTGTACGACCCTATCGCCCCCGGTGCCGAGCCGAGGAAACCCTCCCATATGAAAATGTAGAAGAGGCCTAGGTAGATCGGCTGCTTGAGCTTCGCTCCCATTACCAGGAACAGTGCCGAATAGATCAGTACACCGATGAATTGC
This sequence comes from Methanomassiliicoccus sp., assembly GCA_004525545.1. GTDB lineage: Archaea > Thermoplasmatota > Thermoplasmata > Methanomassiliicoccales > UBA472 > UBA472. The sequence continues at coordinate 9,570 of SPCU01000024.1, forward strand.
ACGGCGATAAATACCAGCATGACCTCGATCCCACCGCTCCCGTCCGGGCTGAACGCGAGGTATGATAGCCCGCCGACGATAGTGGCCAATGTAAGTAGGACGGTCAGCACGATCACCAATGCGAAATAGTAACCGAGATAGGCTATCCGGCGATCGAGGGGAGAGGTGATGACCTGCACGATGCTCCTGTCATCGATCTCGTTCCGTATCATTGATGCGCCGTATATCAGCGCCAGAACAGGCAGCAGGAACGCGATCAAGAGAAAGTCCATCAGGTTGCTCATCCCGTCTATGTCAGCCCCGTCCTGAGTGGCGGAATAGCCCATCACCGCAGCGACGAGCACGGTTAGAAGGACCACTATGATCCATCGTCTATTCTGCAATAACTTCCTGGCGGAGAACCTCAGCATTGTCCATAGACCGATAGAGATTGGAGACATGCTTACCACCTCACCAAATATCGGAAGACGGACTCCAGGTCATCGTCCAGGCTCTCCATCCTATCTAGTTCGCATCCTGTCTCGATCACGAGCTCCGGGATGGCGTTGAAGAAGTCCTCCGGCCTATCGACCTTGACGAACATGCCCGTTCGGTCAGGTCGCAGCTCGATAGACGTGGTGTACGGCTTCGTCAACAGGACCTTGGCCAGTTCCACCATACCCTTGCCCTCGAGTACGATGTTGTGAGGGTGATCGCTCATGAGCTGCCGTATCTCAGATATTTCCCCGGTGGCGACCGCCCTTCCCTTGTAGATCAATGCTACCTGATGGGTCATCCGCTCTATCTCATGCAGTACGTGCGATGAGACGATGATGTCATGACCGTGCACCTTATGCAGGTCCTTGATCAGGTCGATTATCTCCTTGCGAATCACCGGATCCGTCCCCGTAAGAGGTTCGTCCAAGAGCAGAAGCTGGGGGTTATGAAGGAGTGAACCAGCGATCTTGATGCGCTGTCTCATGCCTTTGCTGTACCCGCCCATCGCCCGATCGGCATCCTTCGCCATGTTAACGATTTGCAGGACCTCGTCCACCCTCGTGGTCATCTGACCAGGCTCCATACCATGTAACCCTCCCACGAAACGCAGGTATTCCCTTCCATCGAGCTCAGGGGGCAGGAAGTCATAATCGGGACAGAAGCCCAAGTGGGCCAGTAGGGACGGGTTCCTCCATGGCTTTTGTCCGAGCACACTTAGTTCACCGACGCTCGTCTTGATGTTTCCCGTTAGAAGCTTGAAGAACGTGCTCTTGCCTGCACCGTTAGGACCGACGATACCAGTAATACCGGTGGGAACCTCGATGCTGAAATTGTTCAGCCCGATCACCTCTTTGTACCATTTAGAGATATTTCTGGCCTCTACTACATTCGTCATTTACCCACTCCCTTGCGCATGATACGAAGATATACGAGCAGAAGGGGAGGGACGGTTAGGATGAACACTATCGCCCCCAATATGGCCTGATTGACGTCCGCGGACAGTTCCAGCCCATAGATGACCGTGTGGGTATCATACAGCAGCTCCAATGGGCTCAGGAGGGCCCAGCCGGTGGAAAATTCGGTGAAGATGGTCGCCACTATCATGAGAATGAAGAAGAACATGAACGTACCCACCCCTGCATAGGTCTTCTTGCGCGTGATCGAGGATATCGCCAGCCCTATCGGGATGAAGAACGCTGCCGACCACAGTCCTGCTAGGAACGTTTGTCCGACCACGGTGAAGCTGGAAAGGTAATCGGAACCGGATTGAGTGACGGTTATGGCGATCGATACTGCCAGTGGGGGTATGAGCGTAAAAAGGCAGATGGTGATCATCGCTCCCAACCATTTGCCTAACAGATATCCCTCCACCCTCAATGCTCTAGAGAGGTATAGGGTGATGGAATTGGAGCGAACGTCCTCCGATATGAGGTCGGAGCATACGAGGGCCACCAGAATTACCTCGAATATGAAAAAGAGGCCATCGCCAAGATAGTCCCTCATCATGATCGCGCTCAGCCCCTCGTGCGGGCTCATTGAACGAAGTATCAAGGGGAGTACGTGCACTATGAAAGTGCCTAGGATGAGCATCCCCAGGAACCATATTCCTTTGATCTTCTGTCTGAGTATCGAATCGGCGATGACCAAGAAACGGCGGTTGTGCTCAGTGCGCTTTCCATTCCAGGGCTTATAGCCTATCGGATTGAGCCCCATCAGGCATCCCTCTTCATAGACCGTATAAAAACGTCCTCCAGCGTGAGCCGGTCGGGAACGTATGAACGGACCTGGACATCATGACCCTTCGCCATATCCAGAATCATCGCGAAGGACCCATCATTAATGAACACAATGTTCATCTGCCCGAACTCCTCGGAGATGGACGTTTCTTCAAAATCCCGGTGAATCTGTTCAGAGAAGGTCTGAAGTGATTTGGGGCTCCCTCTGACCGTCATCCTCCTTTTGGTCATATCTTGGTCGAGGAGACTGGCCATGGTCCCTTGCGCGACTGACCTGCCATTGTCGATGATGATAACATACTGGCATACCTTCTCCATATCCTGCAAGATGTGAGAGGATACGAGTATAGACTTGTCCGATGCCGCGATCTTGCCGATCAGCTCTAACATCTCCTCCCTGCCGAGAGGGTCCATGCCGTTGGTCGGTTCGTCTAGAAATAATATGCTCGGATCGTGCACGATGGCTTGGGCCAGCTTCACCCTCTGTTTCATGCCTGTAGAATAGCTGGCAGTAGGCCGGTATCTCTCTTCGCCAAGGCCGACAAAGTCGAGCACCTCATGGCTTCTAGGGATCGAGTCCTCCTTGGTCATCCCGCTCAATCTGCCGAAGTATGTCACCATCTCCAGACCGCTCATCGAGTCCACGAGGCAATCATGCTCTGGCATGTAGCCGACCCGGTCCCTGATGGACATGACGTCCTTCCTCGGGTCGAGGCCGACAATATCGATATCACCTGAAACGGGTTCCACCAGACCCAAGATCGTCTTGATGAACGTGCTCTTACCCGCTCCGTTCGGACCAAGAAGGCCAACTACCCCTCTTGGTATGCTGACGCTGAAATTGTCCAAAGCGAGGATGTTGTCGAAACGGACGATGACGTCCGATGCCACGATATTATGCTCTCTCTCTGATATTTCTACAGATGCAAAATCGTTATTCACACTCTCACCCCGGGGTGCACCCGATATTTTACTATATATACCTATGATTCGACACGACTTAAACTGTAGATGTATTGGGTGGATATTGACAGTTATGAACAATGTAGGCTGACGATCATCTAGATCATGTGATTCATAATTTCTCAATAAAAAACCCAGAGAAAGAAAGTCGGGATAAAAAAAATTGCATATCTGGTTTATTATAGCTATTGGCTAATTATAGTTTTATTAGGTATCATTATTGTGGTCTATAGTTATGACGACATTTCCCTTCTTGTGTCCTTTGTCCACATATCGGTGAGCTTCGACGATCTGTTCCAGCGGATATGTTCTGTCGATGACTGGCTTGATCTTCCCCGCTTCGGTGAGCTCCTTTAGAAAGACCAGATCTTCGGCCGTTCCCGCCATCGTGCCACCGACCATCTTATTGCCCGTGGTCATCGCCGCCCAGCGCAGGCGCATGTTCACTCCTGGTGGAGCGAGCACCTGAAGATAGTGGCCCCCCTTCTTCAGAGATCTCATACTGGCTGAGAGGGAGCTCTTACCCACTGCATCGAACACCACATCGTAGATGCCCCCCTCCCTAGAGAAGTCCTCTTTGGTGTAATCAATGACCTTATCCGCTCCCAACGAACGGACCAGGTCCAGGTTAGCGGTGCTGCACACTCCGGTCACCTCCGCCCCGAAGTGCTTGGCCAGCTGCACTGCGTAGGTTCCAATGCTTCCCGATGCGCCATAGACCAAGACCTTCTGACCACTCTTCACGTTCCCCTTCCTTAGAAAATGCAATGCTGTCAGCCCGCCCATGGGCATGGCGGCAGCCTCTTCGAAGCTCAGGTTTACCGGTTTCCGAGCAATGATACCATCTTCGGGCATACATCTATATTCGGCGTAGCATCCCAGATCATGGCCAGTGAGGGCGAAGACCTGGTCTCCAACCTTGAAATCTCTTACATCCTTCCCGATATCCTCTACCACTCCCGCCAGCTCCGTGCCTAGCACGGGTTTCTTCGGTCTGATGACACCGAGGGCTAACCGAGCTGGAACCCAAAAGGAAAGAGGGACCCGAAAGCCTCGGACCCTGATGTCCGCCTGGACAACCGTCGTCGCTTTGATCTTGATCAGGACCTCATTGTCTAGTGGGGTCGGTTTGTCCACGTCTTTTAATTCCAGGACCTCTGGCGGGCCGTATTTTGAGCAAACAATTGCTTTCACGAGTGTTCCTCCGGAGTGTTGAAACCCTTGATGATCAACCAGGACGCGAACACCATCTCCTGAACCGCGATCGGAGCGGCCAAGAGGGTCGTGGCGTCAAACGAGGCTGTGTCAGTACCGAACAGACCCATTGTACCGTAGATAAGGATGCCCACTCCCCCAATAATGCCCCACGCCGATAGCCATCGTGGCACCAGCATCGATCGATAGAGGACGTAGTTGAGCGTCAGACCTCCCAGGCCCAGGAATATTAACGTCCCGAATAAAAAAGCCCCATCACGTATCGAGATCAATAATGCGCCTATGGATCCGGAGCTTGCTTGGTCCAGATGCCCCGCTGCATAGTCCTGGCCCAATGTCAGCATCCCCAGAAGACAGATCGTACCAACAATGATAAAGATCGCTTCCACGAGCCTGATTCCAGCATATGCCATTCCAAGACCCTCGGCATGTTTTCTGAGGATCGGGAACATTAAAGCTCCAATACCGACCAATGAGATGGCCAGGATGGTCTCGAACATTGCTGCCATCATGATATCGTTCTCGACATCGGGCAGCTCGATGATGTAATCGGGACCATCGAGGGCTGAGCCCAAAAGGATTCCGCCGACCAATGAAGTTGCTGTTGCTATGATGAACAGCGCTCCTACGATCGCCGCGGTCTTTCTGTAGTATTTTTCTGGCATTTTCTTCACCAGGTTCTATTCGTAAGTAGTCCGAGCGATCTATATATACTTGGAGTTAGAGCCATTCATATATGGCACATTATATAGTAGATACAACGATCAAGCCAATATGCCGATGCGGAAAGTGATCATCGAGATAGAACTCTACGAGACCACGAAGGAGATCCAGAGGCCGATGTTCACCCACATTCGCTCCTACGAGGTCCTGGAGGTCCTGAAGATGGACCATGTGAAGGGTTTCTATGTCGATCTCATCGAATGTCATCTGAAGGAGAACGTTTCGATCGATGAGCTGACCTCCATCGGCAACATGGACATCCTCAGGGTATTAAGGTCAGAAGGCGACAAGCATATCTGCTTGGTATTGGGACACGAAACGGAAGATGCCAATGATATGTTCAAGGGCTCAGAACTGAACCTTATCTACACCGCTCCCAGCCTGATATCCGAGGATAAGATCATCGTCAGCTTCATCAGTGGCCAGAAGGACATGATGAAGTTCGTTGAACTGGTGAAGACCCACATCGGCAAGGTCGTCAATATGACCTTCAAGCAGTCGACCTATGAGAAGAAAGATCTCTTATCTATTCTGACGGACAAGCAGCGGGAGATAATGACCGCCGCATATAGATATGGCTACTATGACCTCCCCAAGAGGATAAGCAGCGAACATTTGTCTGAAAAGGTGAACATCAGCAAGCCAACGCTTATAGAGCACTTGAGAAAGGCGGAAAGAAGGATATTCACGGAGATATTGGTCGGCTCTCCAGAACTGAACAAGTAAAAGCTACGACCACAAACCAGTGATGTGGGAGAGGATATGGACATAGGTCGGATACCGTTCATGTCATTGAACGGTCACAACGATCTTTCCTTTGACATTACCTTCCGCATAATATCGGAACGCGTCGGCAACCTCGCTGAGCACGTATCGCCTGTCGATGACCGGTACGACCTTACCAGCTTCGATGAGATCGCTGATCAGGGCAAGATCAAGAGGATCTGGTTTGTATAAAAGTAAGGTGACCTTCCGATTCCCGATGGCCCATGAGCCAAGGAGCAGGGACTTGAAGATCGCGCCTCCAGAGCCCCCGACAAGAACACAGATGCCCTTTGGGGCCAATGCACGCTTGTAATCGAAGACCGAGCGATGAGACTGGACATCGACGATCAGGTCGTATTCCTGCCCATTCCTGGTAAAATCTTCCTTGATATGATCGACGACGTGGTCCGCACCTATCGAAAGCAGCATGTCCAGTTTCTCCGCCCTGTCCACGCCCGTGACCTCCGCCCCGAACGATTTCGCTATCTGGACCGCGAACGTGCCCACGCCACCTCCTGCGCCGTTTATCAGAACCCTTTGTCCAGGCCGGATCTTCCCCTTGTCCCGAAGGCTCTGAAGGGCGAGCGTCGCTGCCTGAGGTATTGCCGCTGCTTGTTCGAAGGACAAGCTGGCCATCTTTAACGATAATGATGTTTCTCTGGCACAGACGAACTCTGCGAAACCACCCCAGCCGTCCCGAGAGATATCTCCGAACACTTCATCTCCTGGGCGGAAGCGCGTGACGTTCCTGCCCACATCTTCAACCGTTCCCGCCACATCACATCCAAGTATCTTGTATGGGGGTTTCAACCGACCCCCCAGATTAAAATTTGCCCTACCGGTGAGGAGCTCCCAGTCCCATGAATTAATGGATGCTGCATGGACCTTGACCAAAACCTCATTATCCTTTGGGGTCGGCCTCTCCAGATCCTGTTGTTGAAGGACATCTGAAGATCCATATCTGGTCCATACAACAGCTTTCATCCACCATCCTCCATTAGGTCCGATCGACCTTTAACAAGGTAATGACCGCCCATTGATTAGAAATAATCTGCTATCTGGTGATTCAATTTCAATTGTATTGGTCGGTCGAAAGGACAGGGGACTCTGTTAATGGCCTAGAATCGACAAAAAGTGAAGAAGGTGCGGAGTTTTCTATAACAAAGCGAACAAAAATCGAGGATTCGAATCCGAAATGACCCTGAAGATAAATAGGAACGCGAACAGCTGATGATGGACGTACTGACCGAACAGGATCTGGCTAGTGATCTATACCCTCCTTAGATTTTTGATATTAGTCTAGATTGGATAAGGCCGATATATCAATAATCATCATCTCAAAATGTAAAAGTAAAAAGTAAGAGGTTTGCTCCTCTCTCATATCCTAAGAGTTAATATTTTGTGGTTTCAGTAATCCCCAAGACGGCTTCACAATATGGACAAGACCAAATATCGATCTTATTAGAAAAAAAGCCGTCTTTTATTTCTTTTAATATATTGTTCACATCAATCGATTTTTTACAATATGGGCAGACCGCCAAATTCCTCACTAATGTTCTCAATGAACTTGTTAAATAAAAAGGGAAAGGGATTGATTGTCTCCTATCACCTGTCCCAAGATTCGTTAAGGGGTTTTACTTGAAACTGTATTTATATTCTTTAGATAGCCAGACCTCACCTTTTAGATATGATCTGATCAAAAAGAAAGTGGCGATTATACAAAATGCTACACCAAGTTGACTAAAGAATCCCCCAAAAAAGGATAATTGGTTCACGAGGTCGATATTTTCAATCCAATCATGAGAACGAATAAATACATTTATTATAATAATATTTATCAAACTGCCCACGAAATAAAAAATGGCTCCGCTAAAGAAGACAAGTCTCGATATTCCAGCAGTATTTCCTTTCGTTTGCGTGAGCAATAGCAAAAACAGTGAGATACCAATCACGAACAAAGGAATAGTTAACACAGATATTGCAGAAAACAAATGACTGATATCAAAAGAGGGGTCAGGTAACCCTGAAATGTACTGGGAAAGGAAAGAATATACAAAATAAATGAAGGATATCAACGCCATTATTATACTGACGACAATGATCAGAAGCGGTACCCACAAACTTCTTGGCCAGACAGGATGAATTGATTCCTTCTCCTCGTTCAAATAACTTCCCCTATATTTTTCACGTCGTTTGTTGATATATTACTTTGTACTTTTTTTCTAAAATAGAAAAAGAAAAGTAAAAGAGATATAGAGTAGATTTTTCAGCTCCGCTCCGCTAGGAGATTTCTGATCTTTTTTTCCACTTTATGAAATTTTGATACTATAGCTATCAGATTGATCACTTATTCCCCGGTGTCAATTGAAAACAGTTTAAACAGTGTTATTTTACTACCTGTTTTGTTAGCCAGTTAATTAATAAACAGGAAAGGGGGGATAAGCCCCTGTAAATGATAATTATTAATATGACATGGTGCATATGTTGATTTGTTGCTATGGTGCTATGGTGATATGGTGACAGATATGACAGAAAAATCAACAGAAAACGAACTGGGAAACGATGCGAACTTCCGTGATAACGTGAGACGTCAGTTGCTAGCGAAAGGAGCCGAGGGAACACCTGATCTGAAAGACACATATGTTCCGATGGTCGAAATGGACCCGAGCGAAGGTCATGCTCTAAGATGGTTCGGCTCAGTGGTCGGCGCAGGACTGTTCCTCATCGGAGCGTTCTGGTTCCTGTCCATAATCGGCTACGACTTCCCGTGGTATACGATATTCCCGGTATTGGCAATGTTCGTGGGCGCGTTCTTCCTGGCCGCAGCGTTCGCAACCCGCGGAAATCATAAGAGAAGGGGCCGGTGATCCATATGACCGATGTAACGATACGTGGGATAGACGACGATGTCTATGCAAACTTCACCTCCGAAGCGAAGAAGCGCAACCTGTCCATAGGCGAGCTGACGACGTTAGTGATGCGCGCCCTGGTCGAGGAGATAAGCACGACGAACTACCGCATCGGCAACCTGAACAGCCTGCAGGTCTCCAAGAAGGACCTAGAGTCGTTGAAGGGACCGGTGATGTTCCACAACATCAAGTCGCTGGAGTTCGCCGACGATATTGATTGGGACATGTTCGACGCGCGGATAATGTCCATCAAGAACTGTGCCAAGGTGCTGATCCCTAAGACGCTCACCAGATTCCAAGTATTGACCAAGTGCGCCATGGTCTCCGAGGTCAAGAGTTCATGAGGTCTATATTGGTCCTATTTTCATATCATCATAACAACACTGAGAAGATCGCAAAGGTCTTCGCAGCCGTTCTTGATGCTCAGATAAGAACACCACAAGAGATAGGCCCAGAAGAGCTTCAACAGTATGACCTGATAGGTTTTGGCTCAGGGATATATGATGGAAAACACCACAGAGACCTGCTAGACCTTGCCGATAGGCTACCATCGGTTGTCAGCAAGAAGGTGTTCCTTTTCTCAACCAGTTGGGATAAAAGAATCGACCGGATCCACTCGTCGCTGAGGGAAAGATTGGAATCGAAGGGCTACATCATCGTCGATGAATTCAATTGTGGAGGTTTCAATACCAACAGTTTCCTAAAGTACTTCGGGGGACTAAATAAAGGAAGACCCAACGCTGAAGACCTCAAACACGCTGAAGAGTTCGTTCAAGGAGTGATTCAAAAAATGTAGACTCGAGCATCAGCCCAGATTGATATGATTCCCGCTTGAGTCAGTATCCAAGGTTCCTGAAAACAATTCTCTACATCGATGAAAAATCTAGCCGGCATTTTAAAATTTAATAAATAAGCGGAGGTGTGATGATCGGGTCTATTATCTCCACAATCTCGATAGTTGAAACGAAATTCAAACGGCCAGCCAATAGGAGTTTTACTAACTCCATTATTCATAAAAATAGTGAAGGAAAAGGGTTTTAATTCGGTTTCTATACCTCCGAGATGGGGATCTCGTAAAAGTAGGGCAAAATCGTGTCTATCCAGTAATTTATACGTACCCAGGTCCCCCAGTGTCCATTTTTTCATCTGGTTGACCTCACATTTGCCCCATTTTTGGGGCAATCGTGTATTGCTGCTGGCGTTCATAGTATTGCGTCATCGAGTCTTCCATATCCATGAACTCGAGACCGAGATACTTCATCGTGGTTCTGGTATCGGTATGTCCGAGCATGTGCGCGATCTTCTAGGCCAGATGTGCTTACATAGCTTCAAAACAGCGTTCCAGGCAGCACGTCAGTTCCTCCCCAACGGTCTTCTGCCGGATGGCAACGTTCCGCCTTATGCGGTGGTTGAGGTCAAGCGCATTTCGTAAGAAGTGCGCGTACATAAAATGGGCTAACGTATCAATGTTATTATTATAT
>SPCU01000034.1 GCA_004525545.1 Methanomassiliicoccus sp.
CGCGCTCACCGTCGTCCGCCAGTGCACGGCAGGTGCAGCCGGTCCTTCGAAAGACCTCGACAGCCTCCTCGACACCAGCGATGACCCCGTCCTCACCAGAGGTGATGATCGCCCGGCCTGTACGGTCATCTATCAAGGCCAGAGAGGTTATGTCCCCTTCCCCCAGGTCCTCCTGGAGATAAAGGTCGATGAGGTCCATGCCCCTCAATCTCCTTTAACCGATATCAAAGCTCGTCTCAGACCTCGAACCAGTTGCCGCTTTGGGGCATGAACACTTCATAATCCCCTTCCAGGTCCTGGGCCAGCTCTTCGCGGTTGTCGGAGTGCATCAGCACCACTTTTTCTGGCTGGCAGCCTTTGATGAAGCCCAACAGTTCGTCGTGGTCGGCGTGAGCGGACAGATCGAAGGTCATGACCTCGCACTGGATCTTGGAAATTCCCTTCGGAGTCTCTATCACTCCCTTCTCCAACAGCATGCGGCCATTGGAGTTCTCGGCCTGATACCCTGTCATCATGACCGCGCTCTTGGAATTGTCCTTTTGATCATCCAGGTAGTGCAGCACCGGACCTCCGTCAAGCATGCCGCTGGTAGTGATGATCACCTGTCCCCTGCGTGCCCTATCTCTAGCGGAGGCGGTCCGCACAGGCTGGAACTTACGCCTGGCCATCTTGAAGTCCTTGACGTTGCGCAGGTAGTTCGGATAATCCAGGTACAGGCCGTTGACGACCTTTCCCATCCCGTCCACCCACATATCGTAGTTAAGGTCCTTAAGGATCAACATGACCTCTTGCATTCGTCCGACGGCAAAGCATGGTACGATGGCCGTGCCTCCGCGCTCTACCACCTCGCGTACCTTCTGGATCAACAAAGCTTCGCTCTTTTTTCGGGCCGGATGATTTCGACCGGCGTAGGTGGCCTCGATGACCAGGTTATCGCACTTGACAGGTTTCGCTCCGTAGGAGAGCCGGGTGCTCTCGGTATGCAGGTCGCCAGTGAACAGGGTGGTCGACTCTCCCTTTATCTCGTACATCTGCGCTCCAGGGATATGTCCTGCGGAGTGCGCCCGTACCTCCATCCCAGCGATGGAATGCGTGTCCCCCGGACCAATGAACTTGAAGTTCTCTAAAGTGCGGCGGACATCGTTTTCGGTGAAACGCAGGATGTGACTGTAATCCTCAGCCTTGGCGATCTTGATGGAGTCCCGGAACAGCAGAGAGGCGACCTCCATGGTCAGATCGTTGCAATAGACGTCGCAATCTTGCTGCTGAACCAGCAATGGCACTGCACCGCTGTGGTCTAAATGGGAGTGGGTGATGAACACCCCTTCGACCTTTGGGGCCGGCAACGGGAATTCCGGAGGTTCCTTCTTGACCAGACGGAGACCGTACTCGAACAGTATATTGGCGCCCTGGTTTTCGACAAGCATACCTAACTTGCCAACCATCTCGGCGCCGCCTAAGAATTTCAATTTCATATTATTTCAACCTCTTTGATCGTGATCATTCGCCCAGCAACTGCACTATCAACTCTCGCTGCCGTTCATGGACGTCCAGCTCCAAAAGCGCTACTTGCTGCCATCGGCCCCTTTCAAGGCGCCCTTCATCGAAGGGCAGGGTTACCGAGGCGCCCAGGAACGTTGAACGCACATGCGAGTGCCCGTTTCCGTCCCCCCAACGCAGATGGTGCTGATATTCGATGTCAGATGGAAAGTTTCTTTGCAAGGCTTGAGAGAGATCCGCTCTCAGACCTGGCTCGTTCTCTATGGTCACTACTGCGGCGGTAGAATGGGGCGTAAATGCTATGGCCACGCCTTGCCGCAGGCCCGATTCCGTGACCGTTTTCTCCACTAGCTCGGTGATGTCTACGACATCACCCTCGCCCTTGGTATCTATGGTGGCTAATCTACGAAACGTTACCATCTGCTCATTCAGGCTACTCCAAAATCATATATACCATTTTTGGTAGAAGTATAATTGTCAGGAAAGACGAATGTTCGAACGTCATTATTTTATATCTCGAAGGATGATATTTTGTTATGGGTGAGTTAGCCGTCGCCTTTGGAATGAGACGGCCTGTGCAACGCGAGAAGATTTGGCTTAATTCAGGCTTTAGAGTGCAACTTATAAAGATGGGGATCGAGAAGGCTGGTTCGGTGAACGAACTAGGACGCCGAATAGGTTATCGATCGAGAGTGCATCCCGGATGGGGGGTGGTGCAGATCATGCAGGGAAAGCAGGCGTTCCCCTTGAAGCGCCTAACGCTCCTCTCGTCCTTCTTGGAATATCCCATAGAGGACATAATGAAGTATGCTACCATGCCAAATCGCATAACCCCGGAGAGCACCAAGAGCGCATTGACCATGTACGGCATGAGTGGGTACATCCCTAGATGATACTGGCCCCCCGTTTTTCCGGAAAAAGTGATTTATAGTATCCCTACTATAATGTAATTGTCGGACGACTGTCCGACCGAAGGGGATGGGATGGTATTCAGGCGGAGCGCCGATGAGGACGACGAGATCACCAATACTCTCATTGACCGTGGGGTATACCGCCTATCCGAGGTCTATGAGGACGAGGAGATCAAGAAGTTCCAAGATCTCAAGGTACCTTTCAGCTTTTGGAGCGCGGTAAAGTACTCCCTCGTGCTGACGATACTTTTGTGGTGGTTGCCGGTTTTCGGGCAGATGGTCGCCGGTTTCGTCGGTGGCCGCCGAGCGGGAAAGCCCTGGAAAGGAGTCCTGGCCGCCCTGGTCCCCCTAACGGTCATCTTCGCCATCTCCAGCTTAGTGGATAATGGGGTCCTGCCCACAGTAGTCTTTGGGGTGGATTGGACACCAACTGCGATCCTAAACAACCTAGGGGACCTGGTTCCACTACTGGCACCGTACATCGTCTTCGTACAGATGTACCTGACATCGTTCATTGATACTATTCAGATCGCCACCGGAGTGCGCATGGATGTCTATATCATCACTGCCGCGTTCGCATATATCGGTGGCATCATGGCCGAGCAGTCCCGCTTGGAGCTGAATTACGTGGCAAGGCACGGCGGCAACTCCATGACGGTGGTTGTAGGCGGCGGAGAGAAAGCCCCTCCTGAGCCGGACAAAACAGTGAAGGGCGGACGGCCGGTCGCCACCCGAGCTCCTCGGGCAAGAGCAGAACAGAAGGTCATCCGTTTCTCGGACATGAAGGACGTGAACACTGTCTCTGACGACGGCTTCGCTGAGGAGTATGCCGGAAAGGGGGAGCAGTGGTATGATGAGGACGAGGAACCGGATGAGGAGCCCGTCCACCGCAACGTCGCCGGGCTTGCAAAGCGCTCTGGAAAAAATAGCGGTAAGGGTAAAAACATCAAGCCAGGCGATTGGAAGTTCATTTAGGTCTGCAGAATACTTTTTTATAGACCTATATTTTGTGGGACTTTGGCGAGAGTTAAATGTTTTGTCCTAAGTGCAAAAGCATTATGAAGCCCGAAAAAGGCGCTTTCAAATGCAGGAACCCGATCTGTGATTGTGAGGTCACCAAGACCGGTGAACCGGTATGTTTCACCACCAGTGGTAAGGAAAAGGAGATGACCGTAATCGAAGGCAACGCTCCTACTTTGCCCCGCACTCGAACAGAATGTCCCAAGTGCGGACATCTAGAAGCTTTCTGGGTCTTGAGACAGACCCGCGCGGCCGATGAGCCCGAAACCAAAATATTCCGATGCGTCTCCTGCAGCCACTCCTGGCGTGAGTACTGAATCAGGCTGATGGTGCGGAAAAGGTTTAATTAACACATAACTTTACTGTGTGGAAGGGGACCCAATGTTTCAGGCGAAGTTAAAAGCAGAGACCCTCAAAGGGGTTGTTGACGTCGTATCCACACTTATCGATGAAGCCAAGTTCAAGATAGGGGAGGGCGGCATCGTGTTAAAGGCGGTGGACCCCGCCCATGTGGCTATGATCGATCTTTCCTTGAACAAGGACGCATTTGAGCAATTCTCCGCCAGTGAGATCGACCTGGGATTGGACCTGGACAAGCTGAAGGAAGTGCTTCGACTCTCCAGATCGGGAGATCTGATCGAGATGCGCCAGGACGAAGAGCGTGGCCGTCTGATCATCATGGTGGGCAACATCACCCGCCGCATGAACCTTGTTAGTACTGAGGGTATGAGCGATCCCAAAGTTCCCAACCTGACCCTCCCGGCACGCATCACCGTCACCGTGGATGAGCTGCAAAGGGGCATCAAGGCCGCCGAGAGCATCTCCGATCACGTGGCACTGATGGCCAACACCGATGGGTTCGAGATGGTGTCCGAGGGGGATACCGATTCGGTCAGTCTAAAACTGCCCAAGGCTCTGCTGGTTGATCTGCAGTGCTCGGAGAGCATCCGCTCCCTTTTCCCAATGGACTACTTCTCCAACATGATCAAGGCCATTCCCAGCGGCACCAACGTCAATATCAACCTGGGCAACGACCTGCCGGTCAAACTGGAGTTCGACATAGCCTCGGGCAAGGGTCAAGTGAAATACCTGCTGGCGCCGAGGATCGAGAACGATTAGAGGCGCAATCCCTTAACGATACTGTTCTCCGCCCCCGGCACACGGACCTCGACTGTGATCAGGTCCCGCAACCCGGAGCGGGCGATCTTATCTTTCAATAGTTCATCGATCTGGAATATCCCGGCGGAGTTGTTCATGTCGATATCGATGAGAATAGGGCGTTCCTCTCCTTTGATCACCCTTACCTTGTCGATGGCCAGGGCGCTCACGGAGTGGATGTTCACACTACCACTGGCGAAGGGGATCCTAGCTCTTCCTTTCTCCATGTCCAGGGCGTCCGCCACCCGGACGACCCCGCCTTCCATCGTATAGGGGACAAAGCTTTCATGATGAGATATCATGGCGTGCTCTATCTCCGCCACCATGAATGTGAGGGAGGGTTCGACATACATGTCCTGGAGCAAACGACGCAGTATCGGTCCGGCCAGGATGATCGAGAACTCATCGTGGTTCTCCCGGTGCACCGATAGGCCGATGTCATGTGTCACCGAAGCCAATACCACCACCAGTTCGGCGTCCTCCACCGTCAGACCGTAGTTCTGTACCACCCCGGGGGAACGGCCGCTCTCCACCAGCAGCCTGAGCATCTTCAGGGCGTTGCGTGCTACGATGCGCACGTGGGTAGAACCGTGATCACTGAATCCCAGCCGGTCGATGGCGTTGATATTGGATGCTTTCCAAAGCGCTTTGAGCTCTTTGTCCGCGTTGATCCTTTCTAACATCGTGGCCAAGCGGACGTTCCCTTGGACCGGTACTTCGAACGCCATGACCTATCCATATCGTTGCCATTAGATTATTTTATTTCTTCGTGTAACCGTAAAATAAGGAACGTTAAAGAACGGGTGCGGTGGAAAATATTTTTAAGTCATGTTAGGATAATGGGTAACCCCCATCCCTTTAGGTGCTTTACTTTGCATGACCTTAACGAAAAAACCGTCAAAGAACTTGAGAAGAAGGCCGAATTGTTGCGCCGTCACGTCATCCGTATGATCCACGCTGCTGGGTCTGGACATCCCGGAGGTTCGCTCTCCTCCGCCGATATTGTGACCGCCCTCTTCTTCGAGATAATGGACCATTCCCCGGAAAGCGGTTCCTCCCTGGACCGAGATCATTTCATATTATCCAAGGGGCACGCCGCCCCCATATACTACGCCGCCCTGGCCGAGTGTGGGTACTTCCCCACGGAAGAGCTGATCACCCTGCGCAAGCTGCATTCCCGGCTGCAAGGCCACCCATCCCGCGTCAAGACGCCTGGGGTAGAGATGTCCACCGGTTCGCTGGGCCAGGGACTGAGCGTGGCCAACGGACTGGCGCTCGCCCTGAGATTGCAGGGACTGGACCGCAAGGTGTTCTGCCTCTGCGGTGACGGCGAGATGGCCGAAGGTCAGATCTGGGAGGCGGCCATGTTCGCCGCCCACAACCACCTGGAAAACGTCATTTGCATCATCGATCGCAACGGCCTGCAGATCGATGGCCGGACGGAAGAGATCATGGCCTTGGAACCTCTTGGTGACAAGTGGAGAAGCTTCGGATGGAACGTGCTCTTCATGGACGGCAATGACATGTGGCAGGTGCTGGACACTGTCGGGATGGCCATGGAACATCGCGGCTCTCCCACGGTCATCGTGGCCAAGACGGTGAAGGGGAAGGGAGTATCCTTCATGGAGAACAACGTGGGCTTCCACGGGAAGGCCCCCAATGATAAGGAGTATGAACAAGCCATGCGTGAGCTGGGGGGATCTCCGTGAACTGGTCCTACGACTCTCAGCGTAAGAATTACGGCAAGGCGCTCGTCGAGCTCGGCAAGACCAGGAAGGACATCGTGGTCTTGGACGCGGACCTGTCTGGATCCACCCGCACGGCGGAATTCGGGAAGGCATTTCCGGAGCGCTTCTTCAATTGCGGCATCGCCGAGCAGAACATGATGGGCACCGCCGCCGGTCTTGCAGTGGGAGGTATGACCGTCTTCGCCTCTTCCTTCGCCGTTTTCGCCACCGGACGAGCATACGACCAGGTGAGGCAGTCCATCGCCTATCCCAACCTGAACGTGAAGATCGTCGCTTCGCACGCCGGTATAACCGTGGGCGGGGACGGAGCTTCCCACCAGACCATGGAGGACATAGCCTTGATGAACGCCATACCCAACATGACGGTGATCGTTCCGGCCGATGGCCCGGAGACCTACCGGGCGATCAAGGCCATAGCCGATCGTCCGGGACCATGCTATGTGCGCATGGGGCGCAGCGACGTTCCCATCGTGACCCCCAAGGACGATCATTTCCAGGTGGGGAAGGCTTCGGTTCTTCGCGACGGCAGCGATGTGGCGCTGGTCGGGACCGGGCAAATGGTGGCCGTCTGCTTGGAAGCGGCAGAAACATTGGCCGCCAAGGGCGTATCGGTACGGGTGGTCGATCTGAGCACCATTAAACCTCTGGACACTATCACATTGAGCAAGGCCGCCCGCGATTGCGGTGCGGTCGTAACCGCAGAGGAGCACAACATCGTCTCCGGCGTGGGTACACTGGTCGCCGCCGCTTTGGCTGAATCCTACCCCGTTCCCATGGAGAGGGTGGGCATGCAGGACGTCTTCGGTCAGTCGGGCGAGAGCGACGAACTGATGCGGGAGTACGGCATGAGCGCCAAGGAAGTGGTCGCCGCTGCCATCAAGGTCATGGAGAGGAAGAAATGAAGATATTCATCGACACTGCTAACATCGAACAGATCCGTGAGGTCAACTCCTGGGGCATCTTGGACGGCGTAACTACCAACCCCAGCCTGATCGCCAGGGAAAATAAGGACTTCGCCACCATCGTCAACGAGATATGCGAGGTCGTGGACGGACCGATAAGCGTGGAGGTCATCAGTCTGAAGTCCGAGGGGATGTTCTCCGAGGGGATGAAGCTGGCCGCGGTTAACGACAATATAGTCGTCAAGGTACCCATGACCGAGGAGGGTCTGAAGGCCACCAAGTTGTTGGCCAACGAGGGTGTGGCCGTCAACATGACCTTGATATTCTCGGCCAACCAGGCGCTGCTGGCGGCCAAGGCCGGGGCTAGATACGTCTCGCCCTTCGTCGGGCGACTGGACGACGTAGGTCAGGACGGCATGAGCCTCATCTCAGAGATCATGGACATACTGGACAACTACGATTACGACACTGAGATCATCGTCGCCAGTGTCAGGGACCCCATGCACGTGACCCGAGCGGCCCGTATGGGGGCGCACGTTGCCACCATACCATTCGATGTGCTCAAGAAGATGTTCAAGCACCCGCTGACGGACATCGGCATCGAACGCTTCCTGAAGGACTGGGAGAAGGTCTCTGGTGGACATAAGTGAAGGGACGTTCTCCCCTTCGCCCTTTTCCCATTTTTATTTTATCCTTTCGACCAATTCGAAAAGATTGATATAGGCTGCTCCTCTTCAAATGGCAATGCGCTGCGACGTACTGGTGGTCGGAGGGGGACCGGTCGGCTGCATAGCCGCTGCCTCCTTGTCCCAGTCCCTGGACGTGAAGGTGTTGGAAGAGCACCCTCGTGTGGGAGAGCCGGTGCAGTGCGCCGGACTGGTTACACCTCGCGTAGTAGAGCTGGCCTCGGCCAATGATACCATCATCAACCACATCGACGGTGCCTGCCTACATTTCCCTGGGGGAAGGACATTGTCCCTGCAGGGAGAGGAGGTCAAGGCGGTGGTTGTGGACCGGGGAGAGTTCGACCGCAGGTGCTCGGAGAGGGCGATCAAGGCCGGGGCGGAAGTGCTCACCTCCCGCCGCTGCCTGTCCGTGAAACGGTCGGCGGACGGTATCACCGCATCGCTATCCGATGGAACCGTGGACTGCCGGGCGATATTGGCCGCCGATGGCTACCGCTCCACCGTCGCCCAGCAATTGGGTCTTGGAAAGGCCATGGAGGTCGTACGAGGCATAGAGGTGGACCTGCAGATCAAGGCTGATGATCAGCACCGCGTACATGTGTTCCTCGGCCGGAGCATTGCCCCGGGGTTCTTCGCCTGGGCCATTCCCTGCGGTGATCTGACCCGGGTGGGCCTCTGTGTCTCTCCTGAGAATGGTACGCCGCAAAGATTTCTGAACGAACTTCTGCATAGGAACGGATGGAGCGATGCGGAAAGGGTGCGCAACTATTCCGGAATCATTCCTCTGGGCTCCCTAAAACGCACCTATACTGACAACGCATTGATAACCGGCGACGCCGCTGGTATGGCCAAACCGCTGAGCGGAGGGGGACTTTTCACTGGCATGACCGCCGGGGGAATGGCCGCCGATGTTCTCAGAGGGGCGTTCCAGAGCAATGATCTCTCCGCGAGGCGTCTTTCCGATTATGAACTACGATGGAAGAGGGTCTTCGGCGACGAGATCCGAAGATCGTATAGGGTGCGGAGGGTTTTCGCCCGCATGACCGACCGGGACCTGGACAAGGTGGGAGGTAAACTGGACAGAGAAAATGTCACCAGCATACTTGCCACGGGGGACATCGATTTTCCTACGGCGTTAGCACCCCAGGTGCTGAAGGCGTCCCCTTCACTACTGGCATTTTCCCCTTTGCTCCTGCTGCGCCTGCTGAGGCGGTGAGCCTGTGAAGGCCCTGCGGGTCCCCAAGCTGGAGGCCGACCAGGCCAAGGACCGTTTGAACCGATTGCGCCAGCTGGACCTGGACTGGAGACCGGGAAGTACAGGAGATATAGTGCTGCTCCCTCTGAAGGGAGAGAACCCCCTTCCCCTGTACCCAGTGGTCGAGGCCGAGCTGGAAAGGCAGGACCGTCATCGCCCTCCCCAGGAGCACATCGCCGAACTCCTGGAACTGCCGCCAGAGCTGTTGAGGCTACTTCCGGACAAGTATGAACGGCTGGGCCACGTTCTGGTGATCCGCCTGCCCGAGGAGCTACTTCCCCACCGGATAGCGGTGGCCGAGGCCTACGCCAAGGTGCTACGGGCCAAGGCGGTGCTGCTGGTGAAGGGGATCATCACCGGAACGGAACGACGCCCGGACGTGGAGCTGGTCTACGGCACTGATACGGAGACCACCCACCTGGAATCCGGCATCCTATATCGCTTGGACCCGGCCAAGGTCATGTTCTCTTCGGGCAACTTCGACGAGAAGCAGCGCATGGCCGCGTTGGACTGCCGGGGTGAGACCATCGTGGACATGTTCGCGGGAATCGGCTATTTCACCTTGCCCCTGGCAGTCAAGGCGGGGGCGGAGAAGGTCGTGGCCTGCGAGATCAATCCAGTGGCCGTCGGTTTCCTGGAGCGGAACATAAGGTTGAACGGTGTCGAGGATAGGGTGCGGGTGTTCCAGGGCGACAATCGGGACCTGCCGGGGGAGCGTTTCGCCGACCGGGTGGTCATGGGCTATGTGAACGTCACCTGGAAGTTCCTGCCCAAGGCGTTCAGCCTGGTGAAGGAGGGAGGCATCATCCACTACCAGGACACCTGTTCCATTGACCGCATCCCACAGGGGTTGATCGATAACCTGCAGAAAGGATCCTGCGGCCGCCCCTTTGATGTGCTACAGATTAGAGAGGTCAAAGCCTACGCCCCCTCCATCTCCCATATGGTAGTGGATATCAAGGTCTTCTGACCGGGGTCTCACCGGATCCGACGTCCCGCAGCAGTCCTACAAGGGCTTGGTGGTAATCCTCGCCGAAGGAGTTGATCATGGAGATGGCATAAGAGCTGAGGTGCTTTCCGGATTCCCGTTCCTCATTGGTGAACTGCCATTTGTGCGAATGCGCCTCGCCGGTCGCCTCCAGGAAGGCATAGCACAGCGTCCGGCGGCGGTGTTCCTTCTCGGTCCTCTCGATGAGCCTGAGCATGGCCGCCCCCCCTTCCAGCTTGAGCGCTCTTGCCAGTGAGTCTGCCAGCTGCCCCAGTGACCCTAATTGTTCGTAGTCCGGCATGGCGGACAGCGTTTGGCGCACTTGCAGAAGGCGTCGAGCCTCAATGAGCATCTGACCGGGGGTGAGGTCCGCCAATCTTATCACATTTACCGCGATCTCCTCGTCCGAGACAGCTTGTAGCATCACCCGCCCTTGCTCCTCCCAAACCTCGGTTATGACCTTGCCGGCCTGGTTCTGATCAGAGACCAGGGGAACGTTCTTGGCGATGACCGCCTGCAAGGCCTCCCTTTCGAGGTCGCTACCTTTTAGGGCTTGCAGGAAGGCGTTCCCGTCCCGGCCGAAGCACTCCTGACCTAGAACGTACACCTGTCCTTTGGAAAGGACCCATTTTCCCTTTTCAGTGACGTACGAGGAGATGAGCTCGGCGTCGTCGATGTCTCCCTTAAGGTAACTTTGGATCAAGGCCTTCGGTGTGGCGAACTCCCCCTGACATTCCGGTCGTCCTCCAATATAGGTGTGTTCCACGCTTACCTGGATGTCATCGAATGGATCAGGAGCGGCTACCCGGCCCATGAGATGATGGGCGGTGTTTACATCGGAGGCGCATTCCGCGCAGACCCGTATGTCCTTTCCAGCGGAGAGCCAACGAAGGAGGACCGCGGGTCGATCGTTATGTCCGCAGGACCCTTCGACCAATCGATATGGAATACTGTCCAGCATCTCTTGCACGTATTCCGCGGGGGCCTTGGGCCCCTCGTTCGAACAGAAAAGACCTTTTATGGTCGAGTAAACGTGGACCTTCTCTGAGCGGGCGATGTCCCAGTATGCCAATAGCCTAAGGTCCGGGTCATCGAAGTGCTGCATGCCGATGAGCTTCTCCCGATCGACCTTTCCCCGCATGGCGAAGGAGACCTGCCCCATTGGAAGCTCCGTGCTCATCAGGTATGGTAGTTTTCCGGAAGCGGCCAATGAGATGGTGGCAGCGTACGCCCTTATCAACTGATCTCCCGTGCTGGCTAGTTTGACCAGCCGGTCCGGGTCGTCCTTGTATCTTAACACCTTCTGCAACTTCTTTTCGATCTTGATGAAGGGACAGCGACGGCTTTCGTCCATACATTTGGGAATGATGAGCGAGGGGTCATCGGCCAATTTTTTAGAGGTTGCCAATAACTCCTTCTCCAGGTTCTTGGGGGTGGACTTGACCCCCCGGAAACGAATCCCACCGCGCATGCTCCCCCCATTCGTCGGCGGGATAAAAATTGTTTGTTGATATCACTAGATAATTATTTTATCGCCGCCAATCATATAGTGGCGAGGGATGGGTTGACCAAAGAATATGCTGACGGGTACCTGAAAGGCTACGAGGATGGCCTCCGGGAATCTCTGGAAGAGTTGCTCAGCCACACCTGTCGCAAGAATTACAACAGTACTGAGATACAGCTCCTGGCCAAGAACCAGAAGAACGGGATATCCAAGAAGGTCGTCCGTCGGCGCAAGCAGATAGAACAGGAGCTGGGAGTGAGCTTTACCGAGGAACCGCAGTTCACTATCACCCGACAAGAGGCCGGACCGGGGAAGACCGTTCTGCTCAAGGGTGAGAACAATCAGGAAGCGTTAGAGGCTTTTCGAGATTTGCTTAGGGCGGGATGGCAAGGATTGTGCATCACCCGCATGAGCCCCAAGGACGTCCGACATTTCATGGACAATGAATGTTCCGTGCTATGGTTGACCAAGGCCGACCCCAATGCCGGGGACCAGGATCCAGATGAATACCTGCAGCCTACGGAAACGGCCAAGATGCAGACCGCCATCCGCAACTTCTTGGCCAGGAACAAGGGCAAGAGCTCGGTCATTTTGCTGGACGGCATGACCTTCATAGTCACTAATACCGACTTCCGCTCCTTCCTGAAGATCGCCCAGAAGCTCAAGGATGATGTTTATCAGGCCAACTCGATGCTTCTATTCCCCTACGAACCGAAGAGCTTTTCCGGGAACGATCTGCACCTGTTCGAGAATGAGATGTCCTAGGATTTGATCATGGGGATCTCGATGGAGGAGACCTTCGTAGGTTGCCCTTCGGAGCTTTCCAGGACCTCGGTGTTGACTATGATGCCTTGTATTTCACTGTTCTGAACGAATCGGTCTTTGACTATTAGCACCACGTCGACCGCTTTGCTGATAGCCCTGCCTCGGGCCTTAACGGTCACCTGCGGGATCCCAATGTTGAACTGGGAGACCACCGCTAGCACGTAGTTCATTGTTGGCTTCTTGCCAATGTAGATTATGTGCTCATCGCTCATTGTAATTACTCCCTTTAAAATTTAATTTGTTGTATGTCTTATATTATATTTCGTTGTCAATTATCAAGGAAATAATCCTCTGATATCCATGGCCCTGACCACATCGTGCAAGGCCAGCAGGTTGGCCGCGGTTCGCATGTCCACCTTCTCCTTTTCGGCCCTAGCGGACACCCGTTCATATGCTACGGTCATTTTTTCCTTCAACTGGGAGCGTACCTCCTCCTTTGTCCAGAACAGCCTCTGCAGGCCCTGGGTCCATTCAAAGTAGCTAACAGTGACCCCACCGGCGTTAGCCAATATATCCGGCAGCACGGGTATGCCCCGCTGGAACAATATTTCGTCCGCATCCGGGGTGGTCGGTCCGTTGGCCCCTTCCACCACCATTCTAGCTTGGACGTTCTCAGCGATCCGGGAGGTGATGGTGTCCTCCAATGCCGCGGGCACCAGCAGCTCGCAGTCCATTACAAGCAGTTCCTCGTTGCTGATGTCCTGGGCGCCCTCGAACCCTTGGACTGAGCCGGTGCGCCGCTTGTGCTCATAAACCTTCAGAGGGTCAAATCCATCAGGGGAGAACGTCCCACCGCTGGAATCGCTCAGTGCTATGATCTTGCAGCCCTTCTCCTGATATAACAGGCGAGCCACGTTATAACCCACGTTACCGAAGCCCTGGACCGCCACCCTGGCCCCCTTGATATCCATTCTACGTTCCTGGAGCGTGGCGGAGATCACGTCCATGATGCCTCGGGAAGTGGCCTCTTCCCGCACCAGAGAACCTCCTATCTCCAACGGTTTCCCGGTGACGACCGCCAGCGAGCGGTCCCCGGTCAATTCCCAGTATGTGTCCAGGATCCAGGCCATGACCTGGGCGTCGGTCCCAATGTCCGGGGCAGGAATGTCCAGGTCCGGGCCGATGAAGGGGGTGATCTCCGCGGTGTATCTTCTCGTCAGACGCTCCAGTTCCCTCCGGCTCAATGCCTTGGGGTCGCATATCACCCCGCCTTTGGCTCCGCCGAACGGCACCCCGACCACGGCGCATTTCCAGGTCATCCATATAGACAGAGCTTTGACCTCGTCCAACGTGACCCCGGGATGGTAACGTATCCC
>SPCU01000073.1 GCA_004525545.1 Methanomassiliicoccus sp.
AAAAGCTCTCTTAGGCGATCAAGAGCGATTGCTGGCCGAAGGCGGACCTCGCGAATCGGACCTGGTCCGAATGTTCGATAAGAATTTGGTATGCCCTTATCTCTGCCCGGACGTCGTTAAAGTGGCACACACCTTCTCCCCGGGGGAGATGATCGGTCCCGAGGGCAACAAGCTTCCCTTAAGAAGATTGGCGGCCGCTCTCGGACTGTCCGCGGCCAATTCGCCCAAGAAGGCGGCGCAGTACGGTTCAGGGATCATGTCGGCCATGAAAAAATGCTCGTCCCGAGAAGGAAAGGAACTGAGAAGTTGGGTCGCGGAGGTCGAATGATGGGGGACACCCTGAACGACGACCTTCGTTGGCTGTACTCGCTGGAGAACATGGGCATAAAGCTGGGGCTGTCCAACGAACGGGCGCTGCTGAAGGCCTTAGGCGATCCTCATGAGATGTTCGGGTCGGTCCACGTCGCCGGTTCCAACGGCAAAGGCTCCGTCTCGGCCATGACCGCCTCGATACTGCGGTCGGCCGGCCATCGCACCGGCCTCTATACCTCGCCCCATCTGGTCAGGTTCACTGAGCGCATAACCGTCGACGGCCAGGAGATGACCGAGGGACGTCTGCGCAAGAGGATCGCCGAGGTCCGGGAGCTTGTGGACGGAGGTGCGTTCCCCCGGCCGTTGACCTTCTTCGAGATAACCACCGCCTTGGCCTTCCTCCATTTCGCCGACGAGAAGGTGGAGGAGGCGGTGGTGGAGGTGGGTATGGGCGGAAGGCTCGACGCCACCAACGTGGTCCATCCACGCTGCTCGGTCATCACCCGCATAGGCGTGGAGCACACCGCTTTCCTGGGAGATACGGAGGCCAAGATCGCCTATGAGAAGGCTTCGATAATCAAGGAAGGGGTTCCGGTGGTGTCCTCCCCTCAATCCCCTGAGGTGCTCAGGATGATCAGGTGGATGGCCAAATGCCGCAATGCCCCTTCGAAGATCATGGGCCAAGACTTCACGGCGGAGTGCTTGAGATCCGATATGGACGGTACGACGGTCCACCTCTCTTCGCTGAACAGCCAGGTATGCGTCGGACTGCTCGGCAGATATCAGTGCGAGAACGCGGCGGTGGCCGCGGAATGCGCTATGACGTTGGCCAAAAAGATCGAGATCTCCGAGGAGAGCATTGCGGTCGGATTGTCCAAGGCAAGATGGCCGGCCCGCCTGGAGGTCGTCAATAGGCGTCCCCTGACCGTATTGGACGTCACCCATACCCCCGAAGGAGCAAAGACCGTGGCCTCGGAACTAGCAATGTTCCCGGGGTCCCCGCGGGTGTTGGTGGTGGGCATGCTGAAGGACAAGGAAGCCAAGGAGGCCATGGCCGCCCTGGGTCCGCATTTCGATCAGGCGATATGCACCGGGGCCAATACCCCGCGTGCGCTCACCCCGCAGGAGATGGCCGAGGCGTGTGGGCGCACTTTCCCTCAATGCCGAACGGTGGAAGGCGTGGGCGCGGCCTTGAAGACCGCTCTTAGCGTGGCCGGCGAGAGCGGGTTCGTCATGGTCTTCGGATCGCTCTACACCGTCGGAGAGGCCATTCAGTTCCTGGAGGGTAAAGATGGACCTTAGGTGGCTGCTGACGAGCATGAGGGGATCGGTGAAGGGGATGGCCTTCCCCGGCCTCATCGACGAGGGGGACGTATGGTGGGAGCGCGACCCCTTTCACGTCCTGGTCGCCACGGTGCTCTCGCAGAGGACCAGGGACCTGAACACCTACCGGGCGTCGTCAGACCTGTTCCGCCGCTTCTATACGCCCGGGGAAATGGCCGACGCCCCCCTGGAGGAGCTGGAGGCCCTCATCCGCTCCGTAGGGTTCTACCGGGCCAAGGCCAAGGCGTTGAAGGAGATAGCCCGATCGGTGCATCTGGACGGTGATAAGGTGCCCAAGGACATCGAAGCCATGGTCAAATGGCCGATGGTGGGACGGAAGACGGCCAACTGCGTGATGGCCTACGCTTTCAAAGAACCGGCGATATGCGTCGATACGCACGTTCATCGCATCAGCAACCGTTTGGGACTGGTGAAAAGCCGTACGGCCGACGAGACCGAACTAGCCTTGCGGAAGATATTCCCCAAGGCGCTTTGGTGCGATATCAACGCCACCATGGTCCGCTTCGGTCAGAAGGTCTGCCTGCCACGCAACCCACGTTGTGCTACGTGCCCGGTTCGGAAGATATGCGCTTATTACGAGAAGTTGCCCGCCGATGAAAAATGATCATACCCTCAAGGTATCGTCGATCTTCTTGGACATCTCTTTTTCCAGCTGGATCTCCGCTTCCCACTGGTCCAGTCCTTCCAGCGTCTCCTTCAGGGAGCGCAGGCAATCGATGCATATCCACTTGGTCCCCACCGGTCTCATGGGGCGCTTGCGGTAACCAACGGTACCGCAAAGGGAGCACTGATGCATATCCTTGGTACGATGCTCCGCATACGCCTCCATCTTCTTGCCCTCTATGATAGACTCGATGGCGGCATCATTGCGCGGGTTTTCCTCTGGCATGGTCTTCAAGATTCGTATTTCCCTGGTCGTATTTCTAGCTTGCTTATGACCAGTCTTCCTTCGCCCCATTTTTATGGAACGAGGGCAGTGATTAATATTGGTTGATGAATTGGCCTATTGGATGCATGAAGTATCGGTCATGTCCGGCATCGTGGAGAGCGTGCTCGAGGAGCTGAAGAAGCACGAGGTGCTTAAGGTGGAGGAGGTATGCCTGACGCTCGGTGAACTGACGTTCCTCGGCGAGGACCAGCTGCAGTTCGCCTACGAGATCATCACCCGCGACACCATCCTGGAAGGTTCAGTACTGGCCATTGAGACGGAGGAGACAGAGCTGCTCTGCTCCGCCTGCGGCTATCAGGGCAAGGCCGATCACCTGGGCGAGGAATATCACATGTCCATGCCTTCTCTGATCTGCCCCAAGTGCCGGGGGAAGATCAAGGTATTGAAGGGGCAGTCCTGCCGGGTCACGTCCATGAAGGTGGTGCAGGAATGATGGACCTAAGATACCGTGACGAGGGAATGGCGGTCAAGATCATCGACAAGCTGAAGGGCATGGACCTGGACCTGCGGTTCATGCACGTCTGTGGGACGCACCAGGACACACTGGTGAAGTTCGGGCTGGAGAAGATGCTTTCCGACGTGGGCATCACCATCGGCCAGGGACCCGGATGCCCGGTCTGCGTCACCACCACCAAGGAGGTGGTGGAGGCAATCACCCTGGCCAGGTCCGGCGTGACGTTGACGGTCTTCGGCGACATGATGGCCGTTCCCACTCCCATAGGTTCGCTGGCGGATATGAGGGCCGAAGGTGCGGACGTTCGCGTGGTGTACTCCGTGGAGGACGCCCTGCTCATGAGCAAGGACGTGGAACGCATGGTCTTCATGGCCATCGGTTTCGAGACCACCAGCCCGTCCACCGCTTACGCTCTGCTGCACTCCCCGCCTGAGAACTTCAGCGTGCTCAGCTGCCATCGTCTGCTCCCCCCGGCGCTGAGAGCGCTCTTCGCCATGGGAGAGGTGCGCATAGACGGGCTCATTCAACCGGGGCATGTGGCCACCATCATCGGGTTGGAGCCGTTCGCCCCGTTCTCCGGACCCCAGGGCGTGCCCCAGGTGGTCACCGGCTTCGAGCCCCTGGACCTGTTGATGGGCGTATACATGCTGGCCAAACAGGTCAAGGAGGGCAGGAGCGTGGTGGAGAACGAGTATCCCCGGGTGGTGCGCCCGGAGGGCAATCCCAAAGCGCGGGACATGTTGGCCAGGGCCTTCAAGGAGGAGGACAGGGCCTGGCGCGGCTTCCCCGTTCTGCCATTAAGCTCCCTGGAGGTTCGCGACGAGCTTTCGGAGCATAATGCCCGCTTGGTCTACGAAAACGTTCTGAAGGACGCCCCTCAGGTCAAGGAGGACATGGGCGGCTGCCGCTGCGGAGAGATGCTGCGGGGGATCATTCGCTCCGAGCAATGTCCGGCGTTCGCCCGTGGCTGTTCTCCGAAACGTCCCATGGGGCCGTGCATGGTAAGTCGCGAGGGCAGCTGCAACATCAGCTATCGTTATCGCGAGTGACGTAACTTCCAGAGGATCATCGGGTGAACATCTCATGCAGTAATGAGATCCCCATGGAGATGGTCCATATGAGCAGGGAAATGACCACCAGAGCTTAGCTGAGAGCTAGTTCCATGTTCTTCGTCGCCACCAGGATGATGGTGATATAGCCGACCATGACCGTTCCCAAGGTCACGACCAGGGCGGGCCTGCCCAACCTCGGGGACATCCAGATGGGACGCAGCATGATCGTCTGAGAAATTATGACCGTGCTGAAGAAAACCCAGCTGAAGAAGGTGTGAGGAGTGCCGGTATTGATGGGGAAGACACCGATGCCGACCAGGGAGATCGCCGCGAGGACGAACGCACCAGTGGATATCTTTCCCAGGGCGATGTGTTCGAATTTACGATAAAGGACGGCGCCGAAGGGTAATGAAAGCAGTCCCATGACGATCAACCCTGTATTGAAGAAGCAGCGTCCGGGGCGATGGCCCCCCAGTTCGCTCAGGGTCTCCACTCCGAATATCCAATGCCCGTCGGTTATGATGGCCAGGCTCCATAGCGTGCTGAAGGCGACGGCGCCGATGATACCGGCCAGCGCCCCCCACATTATCATTTTTTCCCCATTTACGTCCATGGACCGTCCTCCGGTGTCATCGGAAATGCGTTCGATTGTCGAGCAATAGATTCGTATGATAATATTTTTTTATCGGTATTAGTTACCGTGTCCTAGGAGAAGCAACAATGTACGCTGTAGAAGTAAAGGACCTGGTCAAGAACTATGGTTCCTTCCAGGCGATCAAGGGCATATCGTTCAAGGTCCGGGAGGGTGAGGTCTACGGTCTCATCGGCCCCAACGGAGCGGGCAAGACCACCGCACTGCGCATTTTATCCACTTTATTGGAGATAACCGCCGGGGAGATCAAGATCTATGGCATAGACCTGCGTCAGAAACCGGATGAGGTGCGACGCATAATCAGCTACCTGCCGGAGGACGCCGGTGCTTACAAGAACCTGACGGGACGAAGTTATCTCAAGTTCATCGCTCAGTTCTTCGCCGAGGGCGAGCAGGCCAAGGAACTGGTCTCCCGGGGATTGGAGATAGCCAATCTGGATAAGAGGATCGATGATAAGGTGGAAACCTACAGCAAGGGCATGGCAAGGCGCCTGCTGGTGGCCCGCGCTCTGATGATCAAACCAAAGCTGGCCATATTGGACGAGCTGACCTCGGGTCTGGACGTGATAAACGCCCAGGAGATCCGCAGGACGGTCAAGCTGTTCGCTTCCCAGGGCACCACCATGCTGCTCTCTTCGCATAACATGTTGGAGGTGGAACTGCTCTGCGACCGCATCACCCTCATCAACGACGGGGAGATCGTGGCCGAGGGGACCCCCGACGAACTGAAGGAAAGATATGGGGCGAAGAACATCGAGGAGGTCTTCGTCAAGGTGGTGAGCGAATGAGCAGTCTTTCAAAGATAGCCAAGAAAGAGATCAAGGAACTGCTGACCCCGGCCACCATCATTCCGATAATCGTGATCGCCATTCTGTTCGCTTCCCTCGGAAACGTCTTCGGTGGGGTGGGCGATCAGCTTTCGGAACCACCAAAGATCGCCCTCATCAACAACGACAGCGGACTGCTCTCCCAGGTCGCCTACGCAGTACTGGACCAGGGCGCGGACATAGTTTATGAGGGGGACAACGTGCAGAATGCGCTGAATGCCCTGGACGATGAGGGGGGCGTTTCATTGTTCATCATACCCGGCGATTTCACCTCTGATATACTGGCCAACAGGACCGGTACCATCGAGGCCTACTGGGTCATGCGTGGGGCCGGAATACTGGACACTATACCCGGGTCCGCCGCGGACGCCCTACTAGACAATGTGGCCCGGGCCATCTCCGCCACGCTGATAACGTACGACATGAGCGATAACGCCTCGATCATACTCAATCCGACCCAGCTGAGCGAGACCACCATATTCAAGGGCAAGGAGATGGTCGGCATATCTCCGCCGACCATAGCCGGGGTCATCTCGCAGCAGGCCTTGGTCATGCCGCTGATCGTGGTGATGATGATCATCTATGCCGGTAGCATCGTCATAACCTCCATGGGCACGGAGAAGGAGAACAAGACATTGGAGACGCTGCTGACCATGCCAGTGAGCCGGACCTCCATAGTGTTCGGCAAGCTGCTCGGGGCCGCGGTGGTCGGGCTGATCATGGCGGCCATCTACATGCTGGGCATGGGATACTACTTCAATTCCCTGATGGCCTCCACCAGCATAGACCTGGCCCAATACGGCCTGACGCTGGACCTGCTGGACTACGTTCTGGTAGGGATATCGCTCTTCGCCGCGCTGGTGTTCGCGTTGGCGTTATGCATGATACTGGGCATATTCACCAAGAACTACAAGGCCGCCCAGACCATGACCATGCCGGTGACGTTCCTGGCACTGATACCCATGGTCATCACCCTGATGACCGACTTCGACACGCTGCCGCTGGCGGCCAAGACGCTGGTGTTCGCCATACCGTTCTCGCATCCCATGATGGCCATTCGTATGCTGATGTTCGACGACTACAGCCTGGTGCTGGCGGGCATCGCCTACTCGACCATAATGGCTCTGGTGGTCATGTTCATCGCCGTCACCCTGTTCAAGAAGGACATACTGCTGACGGGCAGGGTCGCCAGCGCCGAGACCACGAAGTACAGCCGGTGGCCGCTATTGGCGTTGATGCAGAGGATGTTCACCAAGCGCCGCAGGTGATGAAACCCTTTACATCCCTTCCTTTTTTTAAAAATAATATAAGAAGATTAAGTTGTTTGAAGCTCACTGCTTAGCGATCAGGGGCAGTTCGCGCTTGACCACTTCCACCTTGAGCTTCTTGTTATCGACCCTCAGGCTCTTGAGCTCCATGAGCACCTTCTTGGCGGAGTCCTTATGGATCTCGAACGAGGTGCTGTCCTCGCCCACCTTGATGCGCCCGATGGCTATCTCCGGCACTCGCAATTTTTGTATGAGCATCTCCAGCAACTTCGACTGCTCCACA
>SPCU01000102.1 GCA_004525545.1 Methanomassiliicoccus sp.
CCCGTCGGGTTCTCAAATTTTCTCGATCTACTCCTCTTGGGCCAGGGACGGCGAATTTCGTGTCGCACGACGAGCTTACTACAACTCCTTCCTTGCAAGGACGCCCATCCACTGGTCGTTTCCCCCGACCGGGGTTCCTTTCAGATCGCTCCAGATTCCCAAGGTCTCGAACCCGTGCTCATCTATCAGCGATCTGGCACGTTTTTCATCGATGTAATTGAACCAGACACGATACACGACGGGATCCTCTCCCGCTTCTAGAACGATGTACTGATTGACCGAAGCGGGGTGATCGAGGAAATCGTATCTCCTCTGCAAGACCAGATGTGGACCATCCCTCCAGAACCCGAACTCCCCTCCATGCCATTCCTGTTCGCTAAGCTCCCCGATAAGCTCCGTCTTCATCGTATCGAAGATGAAATGCCCCTCTGGGTTGAGCCATCCGAACACCTTCCCCAATAGTGCGCTCATATTCACATCGCTTAGGGCGCAAAGGTCGCCGTATATCAGTAGAACGGCATCGAAGCGTCTGTCAAGATTGAGTTCAAGGTAGTTGGCAACAGTGTATTGGAGGTTGTCCAACCCATCCCGGTCTTCGTTAGCATATGCTATGCTGTTTGGCGATATGTCGACCCCGAGCACCTCATATCCTCGGGCTGCCAATCTTTTAGCATACAGTCCAGGGCCGCAACCCAGATCGAGAATCGTCCGCGCACCGGCCTTCTTCAGAATGCCGTCGATCCATTCGACAGATCTATCGATCTCGTCGAACCGCCTACTAGCCGCACCCGTTGACTGATCCAGATGTGCCATTAGCATCATTTTCGAGATGTGGGGATGTTCCCAGAATACCGTCTCACCCTTCTCGAATATCGCTGGTCTCCTATCCAGCTCCGCAATGGTCTTGATGTCAATGGGTGAGATGGTCATGACCACATCATTTGAACTATGATAGATAAGTATTTTGAAGTGTTAATTTATTGATCGTGCGCTCCCCCCTCCGATCAATAAAAAATGAATGAATAGGTCGTTCAAACTCTTATGGCCCCCACTCCCTAGGATCCTTACGCCATACCCGTCGTTCATGCAGTTCTTCACCGTGGCCTCGAGGTCGAATTCAAATGCCGGAATTTCATCGTTCACCCTCCGGCTTTTTGATGCCTTTTTGCTGCTCAAAATCTATAATCTTCAGCATCAGCTCTTGTCAGAACGTTCCTGCCTCGTTGGAGAATAGGAAATGCACGATCGACTCCGACTTCACCGCTTTGTCGGCGTCCTTATGGATTTGTTGCGCGATCTTCCACAGGTGCTTGAAGGCGAACATTAATATCAATAACATGCCATAACTTTGCCAAACGAGGGATGCAATGCCGATTCTCAAGAAACCGCTGGGAAAGGGGAAGGAAGAGGTCAAGAGCGTAGAGACCGACCAGTACATCGATCTTGGTGCGCTGTACTTCCAGGAGGAGAGCAGCATCTCCACCGGGGGCATCAAGGTGGCCGAGATCTACCGTTATGAGGATGTGGGTCCCATCACCCAGCCAGTTTATCAAGGCAACATCCTGATGATCGATTATTCCCCCATCGCTAACGATCAGAACACCCTGAAAAGGATCACCAACGAACTGAAGTCGGTGGCCCGGGACACTAACGGTGACGTCGCCGCGATCGGTAATAACTTCATCGTGGTGGCGCCAAACGGTATCCGGATCGACAGGAAGAAAATAAAGGGCGGTTATCAGTAACCGTCCTCTCTTTCCTTTCATCACCATAACAGCGAGCTTTCATACCGACCATGTCCGTGCCTGAGCAGAAGATAGTTCACGATAGCGTGCATGGCAGCGTCAAGGTGAAGGGCGTCTTTTTAGAGCTTCTGCTTCGTCCGGAACTGCAGAGACTGCACGGGGTCAAGCAGCTAGGGTTGGCCCATTTGGTCTTTCCAGGAGCGAATCACACCCGATTCGAGCATTCTCTGGGCACCTATCATGTAACAAGCTTGATGTGCGAGGCATTGGACCTGGGGAGTGAGGACAGGGACAAGGTGTTGGCCGCCGCATTGCTTCACGATCTTGGGCACGCCCCGTTCTCCCACACTTTAGAGGAAGTTCTGGAGAACCGCTTCTCCCTGGACCACACCGAAGTGGGCGTTTCCCTCATCAACGGGGAAAGGACCGTATGCCTGGAAGACGAAAGGGAGCACTTAGCCCCCCTTCCCCCCATCGCCGAAGTGCTGGAGCGGGCTGGGATATCGGCGGAGGCGGTATCGGACATCATCGTCTCCCCCGGACACCGAGGTCGCAGGGGCCAGAGCCTGCTGATGGAACAGGACGGGCAAGTGCATTTCAATCAACCCGAATACCTCAACCAGATGATACACGGTCCGGTGGACGCGGACCAGATGGACTATCTGTTGAGGGATGCTCATTACACCGGTGTCGCTCATGGAACGATCGACATAGACCGGATCATACAGACCATCGCCCTGCATCACGGCGACATCGTGGTGCGCAAGAACGGCATGGTGGCGGCGGAAGGGCTCATGGTGGCCCGGGCACTCATGTACACTTCGGTCTACTTTCACAAGACCGTTCGCATCGCCGAGATGATGCTATGCAAGGCCGTGGAGATCGCCGATGACAGCGTTGCCGATCAGCTGCAGAAATTGAACGATGCCTCATTGACCGAACGATTGATGAAGCAGGGAGGTCGATCGCAGAGGATCGTGACCATGCTCAAGTACCGCCAACTTTACAAACGCGCCTACTCGTTATTCATCTCGGACCTAGGCGATGATGAAGTGGAGCAGCTCCTACGACTTACTGATTACCATAGCCGCAAGAATATGGAGAACCTGATCGCCGATAGGGCCGGGGTGGATCCGTCCGAGGTCATATTGGACGTGCCTAAACGGGAACTGATAACCGGTGAGGCCCGCCGGGGCAAGACCGAAGTGCCCATATTGAACGGCGATCGGGTGAGGCCGCTCACCCGCCTTAGCCCTATAAGTAAAGCATTGCAGTCACGAGGTGTGCACGACTGGGCGGTCATGGTATCCTGTCCGTGGCAGCATATGGCCAAGGTGGAAAAGGCCGCGGCCCGGACCATCCTCGACCTTTAACCTTTCATGACACCCAGGGGGGTCAGTTTGGCCACCGGCATGGAGAGTCCCGCCCCGACGACCACGCGGATGACATCGTCTATATCCTTATAGGCCCCCGGGGCCTCTTCCTGGATGCCGTCCCTGGTGCTCCCTCTCAGGTAAATTCCCTTGCTCTCCATCTCTTGGTTGATGGCTTTGACCGAGTAGTTGCGTATGGCCGCCTCTCGGGACATGATCCTTCCCGCTCCGTGGCAGGTGGAGCTGAACGACTCGAGCATGGCCTGTTCAGTTCCAACAAGCACGTATGAGCCTGTACCCATGTCCCCCGGTATGAGGACAGGCTGACCGACGGCACGATAGACCGATGGCACCTCGGGATGTTCCTTGGGGAACGCCCTGGTGGCGCCCTTCCGGTGCACGTACACCTTCCTCTTCTTTCCGTCGACCAAATGGTCCTCCACCTTGGCGATGTTATGCGCTACGTCGTAGACCAAATTCATCTCCAGGTCCTCGGCGCTGCGAGAGAAGACCTTTTCGAAGGATTGTCTTACCCAATGCATTATCATCTGTCGGTTGGCCCAGGCGTAATTGGCGCCGCAGGCCATGGCGGCATGGTAATCCTGTCCCTCCCTGGAATTCACCGGGGCGCAGGCCAATTGCCTGTCCGGCAGGCGAAGATTGCTATCCTTCATCGCTCTCTCCATGACCTGCAGGTAATCGGTGGCGATCTGGTGCCCGCAGCCGCGGGAACCGCAGTGAATGGAAACGGTGATCTGCCCCTCTTCCAGTCCGAAGGCCTTTGCCACCACCGGGTCAAAGATCTTATCCACCCTATCTACTTCAAGGAAGTGATTGCCAGAGCCCAATGAGCCGACCTGAGGGACGCCTCTTTGCTTGGCCTTCGAAGACACCTTGGATGCGTCGGCGTTCTTCATACGGCCGTTCTCCTCCGTGTGAACCAGGTCCTCCGCCCAGCCGTAACCTTCGGAAACGGCCCATTCCGCCCCCTCCTCCAGAATGCGGCCTATTTGGTTCGCCGCCACGTCCACAACTCCCTTCGAGCCCACCCCGGCGGGAACGTTTTTGAACATGACATCTACCAGTTCCTTGATGTGAGGTATCACGTCAGCGGTCCGCAGGTTGGTGGTGATGAGCCTTACGCCACAATTGATGTCGAATCCGATACCGCCGGGGGAGATTACCCCTTCCTCGGCATCCATGGCCGCAACCCCACCTATAGGGAATCCATAGCCCCAGTGAATGTCGGGCATGGCCATGGAATTATTGACAAGTCCGGGCAGGCAGGCGACATTGGCCACCTGTTCCGGCGAGTTGTCAGAAATGATGGTCTTGATCATCCGCTCGTCGGCGAAAATGATGGCATCTCCGTTCATGCCCTCCTTATAAGAGCGGGGTATCTTCCATCGAAA
>SPCU01000127.1 GCA_004525545.1 Methanomassiliicoccus sp.
GTACGCACCGTTTCGGCCAACATGTGCGAGGACAAGCAGACCATGAGGGTTCAGGTGGGCGATCCCGCGGGCATGCTTCCCAAGGTCACCCATCTGCTGGAGGATCGGAAGGTCATCGGCATGAGGGTCAAGGAACCGACGTTGGAGGACGCCTACCTCTGGTTGGTGAGGGAAGATGCCTAGATTGCGAGCGTTGACCGCTTCCTTCCGCCATCAGGCCGCGATCTTCTGGGCTGAGCCGCAGTGGATCGTCCCTAACATCATCGCCCCTTTCGTACTGGCCATGGTGGTCTTGATGTTGTTCAGGGAACCGAGCCCTGAAGCCCTCCTCTACGCCGTATTGGGGGGAGGGATGATGGGAATGTGGGGGAACACGCTGTACGCTTCCGGGTTCTCCATCCAGTCGGACCGCTGGTGGGGCACCGTGGATGCCATATTCGCGGCGCCCAGCTCTCTGATATGGATAATCGGCGGCCGGACCATCTGGCACGCCCTCATCGGTATCATCAACGGATTTTTCGTGCTGGTGGTGGCGGTGTTGATATTTCAGATGCCTTTCGTGGTGGCCGATATGCCACAGTTCCTGCTGGCCTTCATACTTACGCTGCTTTCCCTGGCCGCCCTGGGCATGCTGTTCAGCGCTGCCTTCGTTCTGACCCGATCGGCCCAGGTGCTGACCAACGGCCTGGAGTACCCGATATACGTGGGGACGGGAAGCATGTTCCCCATCGCGCTATTGCCATTCTGGACCAACCCGCTCTCCTTGAGCCTGGCGCCCACCTGGGGTATAGATGCCATAAGATACGCCGCGCTTGATGGTTACCCTCACGGTTTTTCCGCTGGCTACTGGGGAGACCTGCTGGCATTGGGACTGCTCTCGGTATTCTATCTGACCGTGTCGATCTGGCTCTATAAGGCTGTGGACAAGAGGGCCAGGAAGACCGCCAATCTCATGAGGTATTGACATGGCCGATTATGTGAGCAATCCTTTTAGGGTGTTCTGGAGCTCGGCGGTATTGGCCAAGCGTGCGTTGTTCGCCTGGCTTAACCCGGCCATGTGGGCCACACAGCTCTTCGGCATGTCCCTCTTCCAGATCGCATTCTTCGTCTATGTGGCCACGTTCGTCAATAACGCCGAGGTCACCGTGGAGTTCGTGGCCATCGGCAACGCCCTGCAATCTTTGGCCATAGTGAGCATCTTCGCCGTATGCAACATCACTGGTGAGGAGAAGAACCAGGGGACGATCGAGAATTTGCTGGTCTCCCCGGCCAACCGTTTCTCCGTTTTCGTTGGCAGAGCTATGTTCCAGATCGTGAACGGCATAGCCACGGTGGTCATCGCCTTCTTCTATGCGGCGTTCATCTTCAACGTGGATTTCTCCCACGCCAACCTGGTCGGGTTGGCTCTGGTAATCCTGATAACCACTTTCGCCATGACCGGTTTCGGATTGATGCTCAGCTCGCTGGGATTGTTTCTGCGAACCTCCATGATCATCGCCAACGTGTTCCTGTTCATCGGCTTGCTGGTCTGTGGGGTCAATTTCCCCGTTTCGTACCTGCCGGCCTACATCCAGCCGATATCCTACGCCATCCCCATGACCTATGGCACGGAGGCGGCCAGGATGGCGGTGTCGGGTGCATCATTAGGAGAAATGTCCGGGACGCTAGGACTGGAAGCTTTGGTCGGCTTCCTGGTCATGATAGCGGGTTACCTGATGTTCCGCGGGTTCGAGCACCTGGCCAGGAGCAGAGGGACATTGGACCGGTTCTAGGATAGTGATCCCTCCCTCTTCAAGACCCCTTTGACGACCTTGTTCTCTCCAGTTCAGATAACACTTGACAGCTCATTGGTGGGAGATCATACCCGCAACCGGGGTGTTCATGCCTTTCGGACGGTCTCTTTGCACCGGATGACGACTCGTGCAAATGGTGACCGGACGATCCGGTCCGACGCGGTTAAAATATGAAGGTGATGCTCATTACCTTGTCTGGTATGACGAAGAGGATCGGTTGGTTCACCACCGGTAGGGGTCCGGGCTCCCTGGGCTTGTTCTCGATGATGATGTCCAAGATAAAAAGCGGGGAGATCGATGCCAATTTGTCATTTGTTTTCATCAATCGCGAGATCAAGGGGAACCATTTCCGCGCGAAGCTCATATCCATGGCCGAAGAGGATGGTATTCCGGTCGTCATTCTGCCGTCGGACGGTTTTCAGTCCGATCTTAAACAGAAGAACATGAGCGATTGGAGAGACGCATATGGTAAAGCGATGAGAGACCAGCTCTCCCGATATGATATGGACTTCGGTGTTTTGGCCGGTTATATGCTCATTTTGGACCCCAATACCTGCCAGCAGTTCGACATCATCAACCTCCATCCGGCTCTCCCGAACACCTATCAGGGGACGTGGGAGGAGATCGTTCGCCGTGTGGCCTTGGGTGAGGATAAAACGTACGGGGCCATGGTCCACATATGCACCCCGGAGCTGGACCGCGGTGAGACCGTGGCCTATGACGAGTTCGACATCAGTGATATGCGAAAGATACATCGTTCCCCGGACGAGCTATCGAAGGCCATCCGAGCCATGGGGGTCCGCAGGGAGGCTCCGCTCCTGATGGAGACGATCAGATCGATCGTCGATGGCGATATGATCATCAGGGACGGTGAGGTCTTTGATCGCAATGGCGCTAAAAGCAAAGAGCATCGTTGCTTATCTCGGACCATTGATGAACTGTTGAACTGATCTTTTTCCAATGAACGAACGGTACAATCGAGTTCTATGGCGTAAGCCAACAGACATTTATTTTATTGTAAAAAATATAATATTTCGGCAGGCAATATGATCGTGATAGGAAATAATTCGGTCATCATAATGAACGATTGAGATTTTAATATATAAAAACAATATATATAACAAAATATTAATATTCTTAAATACAAAAATTAACTTTTAGTAAGTAAGGTAAATAAAGGTAAGTTGTATACCGGGTTAAAATCTTTGAATCGAGATTCGATTCCATTTGTGAGTCAAACCGTCAAAATTAAAGGGGGTATTTCGTTGGAAATCAGATTCGGAAAATGTGTTAGGTCCACGGTTTTCGTGCTAATATTACTATTATGTGCATCATTAATGATAGTCGTCGCTACGGAACCGGTAGCAGCAGAAGAAGGCGTCCTCGACCACTTCGATGTGGCCGTTACCGGAGCGCCTATTACGAAGGTGGCCGGGGTACTATGGGATAATCCCGGCAACAATGTCGTGGTCACGGCCCA
>SPCU01000119.1 GCA_004525545.1 Methanomassiliicoccus sp.
ACCTTACCTTGATAGCGATCGACCAGGGCCTTGACCACGGAGAGGCCCAGCCCGTGGCTTTCCGCGGCCATGCTCGTATCTAGGTTCTCGAACCTATGGAACAGTTGGATCTTTCGTTCGTTCGTGATGCCCTTCCCCTGATCACGCACCTCCACCCTCCAGAAGTGGTCCTCTCCGACCTTCTCAGGCCGTATGACCACTACCACCTTCTTCTGGTCGCCGTACTTCGCCGAGTTGTTTATGATGTTATAGAACGCGTCCCTGACCAGCGAATCGGCCAGCACCAGGGCGCTGCCCTCCGGGTACTTTATCTCTATAGGGATGTCCGAGTAGAGGTACGAGGTCTTGATCTCCTTTACGATGTCGTGCAGCAGTGGCAGGATGTCCACAGGTATCAGCTCCACGGTGCTGTCCGATTCCAGGATGTTCCATAGCTTGCGCACATCGGTAATGAGGTTGGAGATGTTCTGTGACTGGGCCAGGGCGCTCCTCACATAACGGCGCTGCCTCTCGTCCAGCTTCGGGTCCTTGATAAGCATCTCCAGGAAACCATGTATCGGCACGTTGTAGTTGGCAACATCATGGGTCAACAGGATGTTGTATATCTTCTGCGTGGACACCTTGGACTTGATGTCCTGGAAGCGACCGGAGTTCTTCAATGCCATGGCCGCATGCACTGAGAAGAGCTCCATGAGACGATAATCGTCCTCGGTGAACGGTTTTCCAGGCACCTTCTCCAGGGTCATGACCCCCAACATATCGTCCCTGATCTTCAGCGGTACGCTGATCAGTGAGGAGGGTTCGTCCGGAGTGCCATCTACCTGCTTGGCTCTCTCGTCCAGGTCGGCCCTCTCCACCAGAATGCCTTGACCGGTACGGGCGACCTCTCCGGTGATCCCTTCCCCTACATCGATCGTTAGGGACTCGGAGTCAACTTCGTACTTGCTCAGGAAGGACAAGGGTATCAGACGGGTTCCGCCCCGATCGAAACCGTAGATGATGCAGTTGTCCGACTGCACCAACTCCCTGGCCTTGGAAAGGATGATGTCCAGCACCTCTCGGTAATCCAGAGTGCTGGATACCAGCCGGGATATCTCGAACATGATCTGGAACTCCGTCCCGAAGCGCAGGTAATGCTGGTTCAGAACGGAATAGAAATAGACCATCGCTATCTGATTGGAGAACACCTGCAGGGTCAGCTTCCTCGTTTCCAGGTCTTCCGTGGGACCGTTCTTACCGAACAGGCCGGCACCTACAAAGTCTCCACGGAACTTCAATGGTAGACACACTAATGATTGGAATCCCAGGGAGGTGGTGTCACCGATCAGGTCCCCGTTCAGGGCGGAACAGATGCAGCTTTCTCCCTTGGCCATCTTGATCCCCAGCGATGAACCTCCAACCTCGGTCTCGAAGAGCTGTCGCGCCTTTTTAAAGTCGATGCCGGAGCAGAACAGTTGTGGGCGCCCGTCCCAACCCAGGAGACGGAGCACTGCGAAGTCCAGACCTTCCCGGCAAAGCAGGTTGTCCAACTCGTTCTGCAGGGTCTCTTGGGGGTTGACGTCGGCAATTAGTTCCGAGGACGTCTTTGCCAGGAACAACAGGGATTCGTTCTCAGAGGAACTCAAGCCACTGTGGATAAATGGAGGATCGGCCACGGCCAGCACCATGTCCGTTTCCTCG
Source organism: Methanomassiliicoccus sp. (assembly GCA_004525545.1). Classification (GTDB taxonomy): domain Archaea; phylum Thermoplasmatota; class Thermoplasmata; order Methanomassiliicoccales; family UBA472; genus UBA472. The sequence continues at coordinate 1,681 of SPCU01000119.1, forward strand.
GATCGGAAGGGATGAAGGGACCATGTCAGCTTCGCCGGTCGGTCGTGCATCTTCATCGGAAGCGTAATGAACGAGGGCAGTTCCGGCTGGACCAGGGCCTTCGCCCATTTCCGACGATCTTCTTCCTCACCATGAAGTATGAAAGCCAGATCCTGGTTCATGAGGGTATCGCGATCGATCTCCAGCAATCTTTGGAGCGGGGAGTTGCTTCCGCGAATATCTCCGTCGCGAGAATAGACCAGCACTAACAGGTCGTGGTCCTGTAATACCTCCAGGACCATTTCCAAGGTGATCTCTCGGCGGTCATCGCCAACGAGGAAACCGATCAGGCTGACGCCCACTATCTCCTCCCTTTCCTTCACCGGCGTTATGGAGATGGAGAACTGGGCTTGGCCAAGTTCCATTATCAGCCTTTCCCGGGAGCTCCTGCCCCCAAGACAATCCTGAATCGCCCGATCCACATCCTCGGAGCAACCGTTCTGAAGCAGGGAGACCAGAGATGTACCCAGCAGACGTGATTCGTCAGTTCCTAACAGAGATTCTATGGTCCGGTTGTAATATTTCAAGCAACCCAGGCGGTCCAAGGTGCAAATAAGCGTGCGACCGACCATGTCCCCCAAACCTTCTTTACCTTCGATCATGCTCATTTGAACTAAGGCACCTCTTTTTCCATCCCTGGTACGCAATAGTATGTTGATAAAAGAACCCTTGCCTATAAATGTCAACAATTTAGACGAAACGATCGGATCGGCGTGGTATTGATCGTAGGTACGATACGAATATATATTTTAAAATAATAGTTATTTTAATATAGTAAAATCAAGGAAATAATAAATTGTCCAGCAATGATTATATTTAATTTTTTGAAATGAATACTAATGAACCTAAATAATGCCTAAACGAATCATTACGGTTAAATATTAAAAATAGATTTCTACCTCTAGAGAGCGCTCGGACAAGGACCCCCCGCTATTCTCCTCCTAAAGAATAGTAATATTCCACCTTGCATCCTTGTCGGGCCTCTTTTTCTCTTGTTCGCTCCTTTTATCTACATTCCATCCGTTCTCCGATCATGTACTCCCCCATGCGCCTGGGAGCCATGGCCACCCTACGCGATCACCGGATCATCTCAGCATTACAGTTGGATTTCTTGGAGCTGCTGGTGCTCCCTAATGACGACCTGACCGAAGTGGCCAGGTTCTGCGATGACTTCGATGGCGAGCTGATACTGCACGCCCCGGAAGAGCTGCCTGACGGCCGTTTGATCGATCTCAGCTCCGATGATCAGAAGTATCGGGAGGAGAGCGTGCGGCGTATCCGGGAAGTTGCCCGGGCCGGCAGGGACACCGCTCGGCCAGTGGTAGTGCATCCCGGAGGGGTGAGCGAATCCCCGATGGGAGACACCGTCGCCATCACTGCCAACCTGAGATCGTCCCTGGACCTCCTGGACGATTACCTGTGGTTGGAGAACATGCCTTTGCATTACCATCACCGAGGACGGAAGCTGCACTCCAACCTGATGCACGTCCCCCTGAAGATGAAGGAGGTTGAGGACCTGGTGGCCGGTTTCACCATTGATGTCTCCCACGCTTATCTGGGGGTCGCGGAGAACGGGAACGAGAACGTCCTCGCCATGTTCCGGGAGCTGGGAGAGGCGGTCAAGCACGTACATCTGTCCGACGCAAAACGGCCGGATATTGAAGGGGTCATGATCGGCGAGGGCGAGATGGACATGGGGTTCATGCCTTATCTGCGGGGATTGCCGGTATTGCTAGAGATTTGGGATGGCCACCTTAACGGGGGTGCGGGATTCCGTGAAGCCTTGCGGCGGATACGTGGAAAGTGATCCACCCAGCATGATATACTAGCCGCAACAAACCGATAACTTGAAAAAGAAAGACCGAGATATTAGGGGATACCAGGGTGCTTGGATTGGAGG
>SPCU01000013.1 GCA_004525545.1 Methanomassiliicoccus sp.
ATATAGCAGAGATTTAGCAAACCTTATGAGTAAGTATACTCTAATAAGGGAATAATGGTGAGAGAAACGGTAGCAACCTAATACTGGCTGCCATAAGAAACCGTTATATAATGGAAGGGTGGTAGGCCGTTTCACTCGCGAAGTAGGCGAGTTTCGAGCATATCCGTACACAGGATAATGCTTAAATACACCCTCAATTATTGGGGGACTCACCACGTTTCAGCCATGTGCTGAAATGATGTGATTGTGTTCATGCACCCGGTAAGTAATTCTTTCCGGGGAAGCGGAGGAGAACGTTCGGGAAAATTGGAAGAGGTCCCCGCGTTCGTTGATACCAATCATACGCAACCTGGACGTTTGTTAAGCCGACAGTGCAACAAGCGGCGTTGCTACGCCGCCTGGGGAATGGCTCGGTTCGGGTGCCGAAGAAGGTCGTGCCAAGCTGCGATATGCGTCGGGTAGGTGCAAGGAGCCTATGATCCGACGATTACCTAATGCGACTTCGTATTCTTTGGAATGATCCGTAAGGATCGGGAACGCGGGGGATCGAAACATCCTAGTACCCGCAGGAAAAGAAATCAATCGAGATACCGTGAGTAAAGGCGATCGAAAACGGTACAGGGCAAACCGAATCCCTATCAGTAATGACAGGGAGATGTGGAGTTATGGGCCCGGTTACATCCTTAAGACCAACCAGAGATCTGCTGGAACGCAGTACCATAGAGGGTGATAGTCCCGTATGGGCAAATCAAAAGGATGAGTTCCGGTGTCCCTGAGTAACGTGCGTTGGATATCGCGCGTGAATTTGGGAAACATTCATTTCCAACCCTAAATACACCCCGAGACCGATAGCGCAATAGTAGCGTGAGTGAAAGCTGAAAAGTACCCTTAACGGGAGGTTCAAAGAGCCTGAAACCAGGCGGCTATAAATTGTAAGGGCATGAAAGGGAAACCAGTGTTCTTACGTCCGTTTCGAAAAACGGGCCATGGAGTTCTATTCAATGGCGAGGCTAAGAGGATCATCCTCGGAGCCGGAGGGAAACCAACAAGTCCGCAACCGCAAGGTGAGGGACGAGGTGTGCTCGCCTGGAGTCATTGGAGGGATACCCGAAGCCAGTTGATCTATACCTGGGTAGGTTGAAGCCTTTCGAAAGGAAGGTGGAGGACCGAACCGGTAATGATGTGCAAATCTTTCGGATAACCTGGGTATAGGGATGAAAGGTCAATCAAAGCTGGAAATAGCTGGTTCCTCCTGAAACTAATCGCAGTTAGACCTCGGTGGAGGTAGATCGTGTGGTAGAGCACTGATCGGGGGCTTAGGGGAAGAAATTCCTCGGCCCCCTGTCAAACTCCGAACATGTGGTCACCGTAGAAGCCGGGAGTGAGGGCATCCGGGGTAATCTTGATGTCCATCAGGGAATAAACCCAGCCAATAATTAAGGTCCCCAAGTTTCGGTTAAGTGTAACAACAAAGGGCGTCTGTAGTCCAAGACAACTGGGAGGTGAGCTTAGAAGCAGCCATCCTTAAAAGAAAGCGTAACAGCTCACCAGTCGAGATTATAGGCCCCGAAAATGGACGGGGCTAAACCGAACACCGATATTATTGAGCACCGCAAGGTGATCTGGTAAGGAGGTGACGTGCGTGGGTAGAAGCTAGGCCGTGAGGTCTGGTGGACCGCGTTCGTATAAGGATCATGGTAGGAGTAGCAGCAAAGACTGGTGAGAATCCATTCCGCCGTAGGGGCCAGGGTTCCTCGGCAATGTTCGTCAGCCGAGGGTTAGCCGATCCTAAACTATTACTTAATCGGAAATAGTGAAAGGGAAACAGGTTAATATTCCTGTGCCGTGTCAGATTTTGCGTCATTCTTGACACATCGGGATAGATAGAGCAATCTTGTCTGGTTGTTCAAGTGTATAAACTGGGGAAGAACCGTAATGGTGTGAACCCGGTGAAAGCGCGAGTAGGAGGACGAAAGTCCTCTTCTGTTCATTCCTGGTGTCCGTGAAAATTGGATGACTTACACCTGATGCGTTCGTACCAAGAACCGACACAGGTGCCCCTAGATGAAAAGTCTAAGGCGTGTCGGCCTAATCGATGCGAGGGAACTCGGCAAATTAGCCCCGTAACTTCGGGATAAGGGGTGCCAGCCACGAGAGTGGCTGGTCGCAGTGACAAGGGAACTCCGACTGTTTAATAAAAACACAGATCGCTGCAAGTCCGAAAGGATGTGTATAGCGGTCGAAGCCTGCCCAGTGACGGTATCTGAAACTCGGGTTCAACCGAACGAAGGACCGTTAAACGGCGGGGGTAACTATGACCCTCTTAAGGTAGCGTAATACCTTGTCGCTTAATTGGCGACTTGCATGAAGGCCCAACGAGAGTTCTACTGTCCCCGCATCGAAGCCGGTGAAACTAACAGTACTGGTGCACAGTCCAGTATCTTCCACCTGAAAGCGAAGACCCCATGGAGCTTTACTGCAACCTGTTGTTGTGATATGAATTTTGATGTGTAGGGTAGGCGGGAGACGTTACCCAGGAAATGCCGCTAGGTATTCTCCGAGTCAACGATGAAACACCGCCCTTCAGACTTCGTACCACTCACTTCGTTAGAAAGACACCAATAGGTAGGCAGTTTGGGTGGGGCGCCACGCGCTCGAAAAAATAACAAGCGCGCCCAATGGTCAGCTCAGGCAGGTCAGAAATCTGCCGGTGAATGCAAGGGTAAAAGCTGGCTTGACGCGGATCCGGATAACAAGGATCGGCGATACGAAAGTAGGGCCTAGCGAACCAATCAACCTTCTGAATGGGGGTGATTGATGACAGAAAAGTTACCCTGGGGATAATTGAGTTGTCGCCAGCAAGAGTTCATATCGACCTGGCGGCTTGCTACTTCGCTGTCGGCTCTCCCTATCCTGGCGGTGCAGCAGCTGCCAAGGGTGGGGTTGTTCGCCCATTAAAAGGGATCGTGAGCTGGGTTTAGACCGTCGTGAGACAGGTTTGTTGCTTTTTGGTGGAAGTGTATTGATGCCTGACGAGAAGGACCCTTGAGTACGAGAGGAACGGGGGTTCGGTGCCTCTAGTCAATCAGTTGTCCGACAGGGCATGCTGAGCAGCCACGCACTACTGGATAAGAGCTGAAAGCATCTAAGCTCGAAGCCACCTTGAAAAAGAGGCATCTTAGGACGCTCATAATTGATGAGCTTGATAGGACCGGGATGTACGCATCGAGGGCAACCGAGATGTTCAGTCCGCGGTTACTAACGTCTTTAGCCGCTATGGCACTGATGACTTACATTAATTGTAAGCTTTGGCTTAACCGTTAAACAGGTTGCGTGTGTAACCTCTTCCAATAAAATTCCTTATTTCTAATAGGATCAGGTGGAAATCAGTTGCGTTTTAGTGTTGTAACATCTTTAACAGCGTTAGCTTTGTGAAAACATTCGATTTTTTTATAATTATTTATAATCAAGATCGGGTGGAAGATGGTTGCGTATTAATAGTGTAAAATATTGAGCAGCGAGAGCTCTGAAAAATCCTTTAAAGTTCATCAATAGGAGAAGATCGTGTTGGTGGTAGTAGGGAATTTATCCCTTATCTCCTTGAGGTGCGGGTAGAAAATGCGCATCTCATCTTCCTTCTCCGGCTCCCGGCCAATGAATTTGGATAGTACTTTTACCTCGATCTTACCTATTATCTTCCAGTAACCATCGCCATAGGTGGTGTCGGTCATAAGGAAGATAGGCAACTTCAATCGGAAATGATCATCCTCGTCCAAAAGACGGGCTAACAATTCAAGTTCGACTCTCTTGATGTGATATGTGGAGCCGTCCTTTCCCTGATAAACTGGATCTTTCTCCTCAAGCAATGCTGCCAAGGACCTTCGTTTTGTAGGCACGTGCTGGTTCATGTTGACGAACATTCGCTGCATCGCTCGTTCGTTGAATATATCGCTCATCCTGTACTTTCTTTCTACTTACTGGCTGAAATATATAATTATTGTTGTTGCGCCAAAGCCTGGGACAATCTATAATAACGATATGCTGGATATTCAAAAGCCGATGTACGGAATGCATGGGATCGAGGTGTTTTCATGAGCGAGATGCCATCGCATGTAAAGGAGATGCTCGGCAGTCATCCCTGTTACAACGAAAAAGCCCATAAGACCTTTGCCAGAATGCACCTTCCGATAGCTCCTCGATGTAATATCCAGTGTAATTACTGCAACCGAAAATATGATTGCATGAACGAATCGCGCCCCGGGGTCACAAGCGAGATACTATCTCCGGAGGACGCGGTCCTCAAGATCAGATTGGTCAAGGAAAAGATCCCCGGTCTGAGCGTCATTGGAATCGCCGGTCCGGGTGACCCGCTGGCTAACGAAGAGACCTTCACCACCTTGGAGATGGTCAAGAAGGAGTTCCCTGAGCTGACCTTATGCCTTAGCACCAACGGACTGAACCTTCCCAAGTCGGTGGAGAGGTTGAAGAAACTGGGGGTTAAGTTCGTGACCGTCACCATCAATGCCGTGGATCCGGTAGTGGGCGAAAATATGTACGATTTCGTCATCTGGGATGGGAAAGTTCTACGAGGCCGAGAGGCGGCGGAGAGATTATTGGCCAATCAGCTCGAAGGTATCAAGATGTGCACCGATGCGGGCATACTCGTTAAGGCCAACATCGTCATGGTGCCCACCATCAACGCCGACCATATACCAGAAGTGGCCAAGAAGGTGAAGGAACTGGGGGCTTACATCGTTAACATAATTCCCCTCATCCCAGTGCCTGGAACCAAATTCGAGAAGATGTCTGCTCCGACACCGGAGCAACGCAAGCGCCTACAGGACATGTGCGAGGTCGATATTCGCCAGATGAGACATTGCCGATTTTGCCGTGCAGATGCCATTGGGCTATTGGACCAGGACCGTTCAGCGGAGTTCGCTCATATCACTTGCGGCGCTAGGGAGTCACCGGAGGGCGGACCCGTAGGCATCCAGATGGAAGGGCGTACCAAGTACAGGGTGGCCGTGGCCTCCTCGAACGGTATCGACGTGGACCAGCATTTCGGTCAGACGAAGGAGTTCCGCCTTTATGATGTGGAAGAAGGCAAGATAACTTCGGCTGGAACGATACGGACCGACCCCTTTTTGGATGAATCGATGTTCGGAGAGAAGCACCGCACTAAGATAGAACGAATGGTCTCCGTGCTCTCAGGCTCAGACATCGTATTGACATCGGGCTTCGGGGAGCGGGCCGAGGCGGAGATCGTGGCCAAGGGAATGCACCCCTATCGAAAAGAGGGATCGATCGATGGGGCCATACGATGCGCGGTTACCGATCTTTTCGAGCAAAGAACAAAAGTGTTCGAGTGATGTCATGAAAGCGGCCAGGTTGCTCATCGAATGTCTTGAGGCGGAAGGTGTTTCCAGGATCTTCGGTATACCCGGAGAGGAGAACCTGGACATCATGGACGAGATCAGTTCCTCCAAGATCGAGTTCGTTCTCACCAGGCACGAACAGGCCGCAGCGTTCATGGCCGGAACTGTTGGGAGGCTGACCGGAAGGCCAGGTGTTTGCCTCAGTACCCTGGGACCCGGGGCCACCAACCTGGTGACCGGGGTAGCGGACGCATTTCTCAGCAATCTACCGTTGATAGCACTCGTAGGGCAAGCTGGTATTGTCAGGAGGCACCCGCCACAGAAGCAGGTCCTTGACCTCATGACCATGTTTCGGCCATTGACGAAGATGTGTATCGATGTCGATCGCCCCGATCGAACGGCCTCGGCGGTTCGTGAGGCGTTCATCCTGGCCAAAGCCGAGAGGTCGGGGCCGGTAATGTTACAGCTACCGGAGGACGTCATGAAAATGTCGGTTGACGATATCCCCGTGGCCGAGGAGAACCACCCATCGCAACCCGGGGAATTGAGCGCCCTTGATAAAATTCGGACCGCACTGCGTTCATCGTCCAATCCTTTGGTCATTGTAGGCCATGGTGCCGTTCGAAGCAATGCCGTCGAAGAGGTGCGAGCTTTCTGCCGGACCTGGAACCTACCCACCGCCTGCACTTGGATGGCCGCAGGGGTGATGCCGTACGATGACCCATTGAGCATGGGGACCATCGGAATCCGCAATAGCGACCTGGTCAAGGACTGTTTCGAACCTGCCGACCTTGTGCTGTTGGTCGGATACGACGCGACCGAATTTCAGCCCCAATATTGGAACAAAGGTAGAAAGAAGACGCTGCTGGTCCTTGGCGAAGGAGGTCCGGGGGAGGCCGAAAATTTCCAGATAGACATAATGGCACTGGGTGATCTCAAGGGATCGCTCAGTATGCTGCAGGGCGGATCGGTCCCGAAAAGCAATTGGGCGGGGAGCGTTCGCCTAAAACTTCAACGAGAGACGGAGGTCTTGGAGCAGGGACCCAAGGGTATGGTTCAATCGATAAGGAGGCAGCTCGGACGTCGGGACATCTTGGTGAGCGATGTCGGAGCACACCTTATCTGGCTGGCAAAGTACTATCCAACATATGAGGAGAACACGCTTCTATTGCAGAACGGTTTGATCTCCATGGGGGTTGCTATACCGTCAGCGATCGCGGCCCGCATGATCCACCCCGAAAGGAAAGTGGTGGCCGCGGTCGGGGACGGCGGCTTCCTGATGTCATCGGCGGAGCTGGAGACGGCCAAGCGCTTGGGCGTGAACTTTGTTACGGTGATATTCAACGATGGTGGGTTGGGTCTCATCAGAGAGAAGATGGAGCGCGGTTTTGGCCGAAGCTCCAACGTGGACATGGGCTTCCCCGACATCCCGACCTATGCCCGCTCCTTCGGCGCGGAAGGCTATTCCGTAGGGGGGAAAGATTTCGAGGATGTGCTCCAGGACTGCCTGGAACGAGACGTTCTGGCGGTCATCGACGTGAAGGTCGACTATTCCCACAACTGCCGACTGTTCTGACGACGATTGATTATATATCCGGCATTGCGTGGATCATATAGAGATAAAATGGCGATCAAAAAAGCCACTTTTGCAGCGGGTTGTTTCTGGGGGGTCGAGGCCAAATACCAGAAAGTGAAAGGAGTGCTGCAGACCGAGGTCGGTTATATGGGTGGGCGTACCGAGTCGCCCACATACCGCGATGTCTGTACCGACAAGACCGGACACGCCGAGGTTGTTCAGGTCACATTCGACGATTCCGTGGTAAGCTACCAGGAGCTACTGGACATATTCTGGCGCTGCCACGACCCAACCCAGAAGAACCGCCAAGGGCCAGACGTGGGGAACCAGTACCGAACCGCTATCTTCTATCACGATGAGGAGCAGAGAAAGGAGGCAGATGCCTCCAAATCCGATTTAGACGGATCACAGAGGTTCCCTCGTCCGATCGCTACGATACTGGAGAAGGCTGGGACATTTTGGCGTGCCGAGGAGTATCACCAGAAGTACCTGCAAAAGAAAGGACTGGATTCTTGCCACATATGAGCACGAAGGATATCTGGCGGACCATTTCATGTTGTAAATAACAATATTCTTATAACGACTTTCGAATAACGCCAGTCATGACCGGCTCGGAGTTCGACCTCCCATTCTTCCTGGAAAATGGGTTCAAGCGCAGATGCTGCCCAAAGTGTGAAAGGCACTTCTGGAGCCTCGGTGACCGGGAGACATGCGGTGAGCCACCTTGCGAAGAATACACGTTCATAGGCAATTCTCCGATGAACCAAAGTTTGACGCTGCATGAGATGCGCGAGGCCTTCCTAGGTTTCTTCGAGGAGAACGGACACGGACGCGTCAAACGCTATCCGATAGTGGCCCGATGGAGGGACGATGTATTCTTCACCCAGGCTTCCATATATGACTTCCAGCCCTGGGTGCTGAACGGGGTGATCGAGCCACCGTTCAATCCGTTGACCATCTCCCAGACCTGTGTACGATTCAACGACATCGACAACGTGGGCAAGACCGGCCGTCATCTCACATACTTCGAGATGTGCGCCCACCACGCGTTCAATAAGAGTGATAAGTTCATCTATTTCAAGGACCGCACAGTAGAACTGTGCCATAAGTTCTTCAGCGAACGATTGGGCACCGACCCCAACAAGATGATCTACATCGAAGAATGGTGGGAGGGAGGCGGAAACGCCGGCCCCTGCTTAGAGGTCATTCTGGACGGAGTGGAGGTCGCCACCCTGGTGTTCATGATGTACCGGGACACCCCGGACGGCCGCCTGCCCATGGACATGACCGTTGTGGACACCGGTTACGGCCTGGAACGCATGACCTGGGTATCTCAGGGGGTTTCCTCGGCGTATGAGGCGATCTTCGGACCCGTGGTGGAGTGGTTGAAAGAGCTGAGCGCGGTCACGCCAGACAACAACGTGCTAACAGAGTACAGTAAAGTGGCCGGAGCGACCAACATGAGGACCGCGGCCGATGTACGACGAATCAGGGAAAAGACCGCCGACCGCATCGGTATCAGTTACGATGAACTGATGAAGACCATATCCCCCCTGGAAGACATCTATGTCATCTGCGACCACTCCAGGGCGCTCATGCTGATGCTCAATGATGGCGTCGTCCCATCCAACGTACGCGAGGGCTATTTCGCCCGCATGCTGGTTCGGCGGGCCTTGCGTTCCATCCGCTCCTTGGACCTGGACATCCGTCTGTCTGAGGCGGTGGGTCGACAGATCGACCATTTCCAAGGTACGTTCCCCGAGCTGGTAGAGAACCGCGATGACATCCTCAACCTGGTTCAGGTGGAGGAGGACCGCTACTTCGATACTTTGGGTCGGGGAAAGGGACTGGTCGGGCGTCTGGTCAAGGACCTCAAAAAAGGCGAGAAGCTCTCGGTGGAGAAGCTCATCGAGCTATACGACTCCCATGGGCTCAACCCGGAGATAGCCAAGGAATACGCTCCGGAGCAGATCGATGTCCCCGACAATTTCTACATGCAGGTGGCTGCCAGGCACGAGAAGCCTGAGGGAGCCGCCATCATGGCCAAGGACCGGCCGGAATCCATGCCGGAGACCCGCATGCTGTATTACGAGGACCCGGAGCTCACCGAGTTCGAAGGAACGGTGATCGCGGAGATCGATGGCGGCATTGTTCTCGACCAGACGGCCTTCTATCCCGAGGGTGGGGGCCAGGAATGGGACCTGGGCCTACTGGACGGAAAAAAGGTGTGCCGGGTCATCAAGATCAAGACCACTGTCGTTCACTTCGTCGAGGGCGGGAATCCCCGAATAGGGGCCAAGGTCAGAGGGAGCATCGACCTTGAGCGGAGGCAACAGCTTATGCGCCATCACACAGCAGCACACCTGATAAACGGTGTCGCCCGCAACCTGTTCGGGAATCACGTATGGCAGGCCGGGGCGCACAAGGCCGTGGACCAGGCTCGTTTGGATATCACTCACTACGAGAACCTCGACACCGAGCAGCGCGATCTGCTGGAGAAAGAGGTCAACCGGGTAGTGCTGAGGGACATCCCCATCAATATACAGTTCATGCCGCGGGACGAGGCCGAGATGAAGCACGGATATCGGTTATATCAGGGAGGAGCGGTCCCAGGTAAGATCATAAGAGTGGTAGAGGTCATCGGGCTGGACTCCGAGGCCTGTGGCGGACTTCACTGCAGCCACACTGGAATGGTGGGACCGGTCCGTATCGCCCGCACCAAGCGCATTCAGGACGGAGTGGTGAGAATAGAATATACGGCGGGTATGGCCGCTATTGCCGGCATGCAGGCGGACAAGGACCTGGTGGAAGATATGGGTGATATACTCAATGTTCCAGGGGAGAAACTGCCGGAGATGGTTCTGAAGCTTGAGGAGGAGATCCGTGAGCAGCGTAAACAGGTGGATCAGCTGTCCGCAATGATAAACGAGCTGAGCATCCGGGAGCTGGTCGATTCCGCCCCGAAGGTAGGGACCGCAAGAGTGGTGGTCCACGAGGCTCTGCCGGGGGAGGACCCGGAGGACATGTCTATGAAGTTGGCCGCCCTGCCTTGCACCGTGGCGGTGATAGGGATCCGGGGAGAAAAGGCCAAATTGTTGGTGGCCTGCTCCAAGGACGTCGATCTGGATTGTCGTAAGGCATTGAAAGGCATAATGGCAATAATGGGCGGCGGGGGAGGGGGCAAGCCGGATTTTGCTCAGGGTGGCGGAGGTGATCCTCTGCGTCTGAAGGACGCCCTGGACCAGGCCTTGGACATTCTAAGCAAAGAGATGGTTCACTAAACCACTTTCCAATACCCATTTTTCTCAATAGGGTATTTATACCAGCTTGGAATTGGCTTGTTTGACAGAATCGATACTGTTGAAGGAGTCCCTCGTCAGAGGGATTTGTTCCCGGACCGGTAGCCCTATCCGGAGATGGGAACTGCAAGGCACGCGCTTGAGCGTGAGGCGCACTTCGCGAGGGCAAGACTCGATTCGCGATCACCAGCGAGGGATACTCTTGGCTGAAGCGAAGAACACTAAGACTGAAGAGAAGGAGAAGGACGACTTCAGGTACATTGTCCGTATAGTGAACACGGACATTGATGGCAACAAGCCTACTGTGGTCGGCCTGCAGAGCATTAAAGGCGTGGGAAAGAGAGTGGCCGAGATAGTGGTCAACAAAGCGGGAGTGGACCGCTTGGCCAAGATCGGAGCTGTGGACGAGGCCAAGGTCGCCGAGCTGACCAATCTCATTTCCACCTATTCCGATTATGTACCGCACTGGGCTGTCAACCGCCAACACGATTACGAGACCGGCGAGGACCATCACATTTTTGGTACCGAAGTTGACATGGTCTTGAAGGACGACATCAACCGCCTGAAGATGATCAGATGCTACCGGGGAGTACGCCACGAGTCTGGACACAAGCTCCGCGGCCAGCGCACGAGATCGAACGGCAGGAAGGGATTGACCTTGGGAGTTTCCAAGGCCAGGCCGGGGAAGTAAGGAGGTTTGAAAATGGGCGATCCTAAATTTCCAAGAAGGAGCTTCGACACTCCATCACACCCCTGGCAAGGGGAGCGCATCAAGGAAGAGGCCATATTGGTCAAGCAGTACGGCCTGAAGAACAAGAGGGAACTGTGGAAGGCCAAGACCATCCTCAGGAACCTTCGCAAGCAGTCCCGTGAACTCCAGGCTCGCCTGAGGATCGGGGAGCACCAGGCTAAGATAGAGACCGAGAACTTGCTGCGCAAGTGCGCCAAGATCGGCCTGCTGCCCATAGACGGCACCAGGCTGGACGACGTACTGGGTCTTTCCGACATAGCCTTACTGGAACGCCGCCTTCAGACCGTGGTCTACCAGAAGGGGTTGGCCTCCACCGTGGGACAGGCTCGCCAGTTCATTGTGCACGGACACGTTTGCATCGATGACCAGAAGGTCACTATTCCCGGGTATATCGTCACCCGCGAGGATGAGGAAATGATCATAATGAATCCCCTGTCCCCGATCGCGGACGATATGCACCCTCTGAGACAGGCCCAGAACGAGGTCAACGTGGCCAAGGCTCACAAGGAAGAGGCCGCGGAATTCAGGAAGGACATGGACGCGAAGAAATTCGTCAAGCATGTTCCTAAAGAGATAGTGGAAGCCGTCAAGGATGTCGAGGATGTCCCGGCCGAACTTCCGACTGAGGAGGTGGACTGATGGGCAAGTGGGGTATAGCGAACGTATTCGCCAGCTACAATAACATCATAATCACCTTGACCGACGTCACCGGTGCCGAGACCATCACCAAGTGCACTGGTGGCATGGTGGTCAAGGCGGCCAAGGACGAGTCATCCCCCTACGCGGCCATGAGGGCAGCGGAGAGGGTCGCTGAGATAGCCAAGGAAAAGGGGATCGATGGCATCCACGTCAAGGTGCGCGCACCTGGCGGTAACAGGTCCACTTCCCCCGGTCCAGGCGCTCAGGCGGCGATAAGGGCACTATCCCGCGCCGGGCTAAGGATCGGACGCATTGAAGACGTGACTCCCATCCCACACGACGGTACCAAGAAGAAGGGTGGACGCAGGGGTAGAAGGGTGTAAAGGGGCGTTCTATGCACGTCAAGATGTTAGAGCTGATGGAGACCAGGGCCAAGTTCCTGATCACCGACGCCAGCCCGGAGAAGGTCAACGCCCTCCGCAGGGCTTTGATCATGGACCTGCCCAAGATGGCCATTGACGATGTGGAGTTCCTACTTGGTTCCATCCGGGACGAGGAAGGGAACGAATACGAGAGCGTCAGCCCGGTCTTCGATGAGATCGTGGCCCACCGTCTCGGATTAGTACCAATCCCCACCGATCTGGAGCTTTTCGGCTTCAGGGACCAATGCTCTTGCGGCGGCGAAGGTTGCCCCAGCTGCACCATCATGTACAAGCTGGAAAAGCGCGGTCCGTGTGAAGTGTACTCCGGGGACCTGGATTCCCTGGGTGGCGACGCCTACCGGCCTAAGGACGAGCTTATCCCCATTGTCCGTCTGGGTGAGAGGCAGGGCATATTGGCCTATGCCACCGCTGAACTGGGCATCGGGCGCAAGCACGTCAAGTGGCAGGCGACACACGGAGTGGGCTACAAATATTTCCCCACCGTGACCATCGATCAGGACAAATGCGACAACGGTGGAAGCTGCCTAAAGGTCTGCCCCAAGCAGGTGATGAGCTTCAAGGACCACAAGGTCCAGGTTATCGACAACGATGCCTGCGTCTTGTGCAGAGATTGCATCAAGGTCTGCCGCACCGACGCCATCTCCGTCGAGGGTTCGGAGAAATCTTTCCTGTTCGAGTTCGAGACCGACGGGTCCTTGAGCGCCCAGGTGGCTTTGGCAAAGGCTCTGGAATCATTGGAGAACACCTTCGATGAGTTCAGGGAAAAGATCGCTTCTCTGGAGATCTAAAACCACAGTATCAAGGTGGCCGTGAGGCCACCACCATTCCATTTTTCTGTAACTAAAGATACTGATAGACAGCGGATTCGACAGGATTAGAAATCATCCAGCCTTGAGGTAGCCTTGACCGTCCTGGCCTCGGTCTCCTCCGGTGGTCCCAGCTCAACAACTGTCGCCACCTCCTCCTCACCGAACAGGTCCAGGGTCGTATTGCTATTTCCCGTATTCTCCTCCCTCTTCTCACCGAATATGGAAGTGATGGAGCCCTCGATCAATCGTATGCGTTGCTGTGTGTACTCCGAAACCCCATAATCTCGACCGATCTTGCTCGTGACGTTCAGGTACTTCTTTACACTGGCCTCATAGACGGTAAGGTTCAATTTATGGCCACAGTAGCAGTGCCCGCTCAATGGCACCCGACGGTAGCTTTCTCCGCATTTGGTGCAGCGGAACTTCTGTCCTGAGAAGCTCTTCAGGTTGCCTATGAGGTCTGGAAGGAAATGCTTGGTGATGACCCTATGGACCACATCGGACTCGTCAACAGCCCGCAATCTTTTTGCCAGTTCGACCTGGGCGGTCATCTTGTCCATCATGCTCTCCAAGGTCTTGTACGCCGATTCCGCGGGACCTTCGGCGATGTCCATGGTGTCATGGGTCATGCCGAATCCTTCGTACTGAAGCAGGGACTTGATGCGATCGGAGACCATGTCCATTATCCCCTGTACCTCCCGAGGATGGCGGAACTCCACGCTGGCGCGGTAGAACTCCAGGGGGTATTCCCAATGGACATCGATGTTCTGGGCCTCCTTGTCCACTTCGTTCGGATCTAGGCGAATGGCCAAAACCAAGGGGGCGTCCATCAGACCACCGCGGCCTTTGGGCAGGTAGGAGCGGGAGAAATTGAGCAGACCGTCCATGAGGAGCATGACACTATCCTCATCACCATCGGCATTACGCCTCTTGGCCGCATGAAAGAACGGGTGTCCGAAGCAAACGCTGGCCCGGGTGAATCCGATGATGCGGCAGAGTATCCCTCCCGATGTGTGAGGGGCGAGTCCAATGCCAAGATGACCAACGATATCCTCTCTGGTCAGTGCGTTGTAATACCTGGGCATGCCGTAGAACCTCTCCAGTAGATCGTCCACGAATCCGGCGACCCTCACCAGGAATTCCCCACAGGAGATCGATGGCACTATGTCCTGCACCTTCAGCTCGCAGAGCTGCTCAGGGTCTTTCAAGGGTTGGTCGAACACATCCATTTCGTATCCGAGCTGGTGGGCCTTCTCCACGCTCAACCCGATCTCCCGGGGTCGGAAATGCGTCAGAGGTATGTCGGTCAGGTCGAAGCGGATGGTACCGTCCTTGTTGACGTATATCTCATATTTCCTCCTCAAGATCCCCTTCTCCAAAGGTTCTGGGCAACGGTCCTTGGATTTGAGCTCTTGCACCCCTTTGAACTTGGGCAGTATGGAACGCTCTCCCAAAACCCGTTTGGCCTTCTCCAGTTCTTCCTTCACATTCACTGGGACCGCTTGAGGCTCGCCCACCGAGACGGTGTGTCCGCCGCAGGGGCATCGGTAATACACTCGAAACTCTCCACATTGCTGGCATTTCCTGACCCCCAGCTTGACGATGACATTGTCCTTTTCAGCAGCCTTTTCCATGAGCCGCTGATTTCCTCCGGAGAGGCCTATCGGGAAGATGGTGTGAGACGGGGTCTTCATCCCCCGGTCCTTGGCCTTCTCCGGCCTGGCCATGCGGGAGCCAATGCGGGTCACCGAACGGGGATTGACCTTAACTCCGGTGCATCGGGAAACCGCATCCATCACCGCATCACCTTCTAAGGTGATCAGGTCGGAAATTCCATCCGGTCCTAATAACCCCAGGCCGGCCAGTAAAGGTTTGGCATATCTCTCCAATTGCAATTCCTCATCCCGAACCACGTGCAGCGCCCCCAGAAGTTCCAGGGAGCGTTTGGGGGCAGGGTCCAGTGGGAGATGCAGCAACGTGCCATCCCAGTTCCCGTTCTCCAGAACGAACGTACGTAGGGCCAGCAGTTCCGCCAACGGAAGATCGTACCAGAAGAGATTGTATTTAGGATGCAACGGGACACCGAACTTTAACGAGACGGCCAAGGCCTCTTCGAAGTCCTGCGGGTCCTCCCAACCGGGAGGCAGCTCTCCGTCGTTGGCACCCCTCAGCTCCGCGCGGTGCCACTCGATGTCATAATCCCCGGGTGCAAGCACATGATTGTTCTCCACGAACTCCCCGAAAGGCAGCAGTATCTGCCCCACGTCAATGATCTCCTCGACCTTGCCCTTGAACGGCAGAAATTCCTGCACCGTGTTGGTCTGAACCAGGTCGCCGTTCTCCAGCAGCAGTATCGGTCCTTCGAGGCGATCGCAAGGGGTCACCGCCCCGGCCTTTCCAGGCCTTTCGATCTTTACCTGGGTGCCGATGGCCAGAAAATCATCCAGGGCGTACATGGTGGCTGGACTGATGGCGATGGCCGCCAGACCGGTGGTCCTTCCCCTTCCGTATCTTAGTCTGAAACCACCCGGGCGCGAGGGGTGGCCTATCACCGGTCTTCCGGCAACGATATCCTTGAGGTACTTGTAATCGGGGGATATCTTGCCCCCATTGTCCTCCTTCCCCCCGCCCTTCTTCATCCTAATATAATCGCCCAGGAAGTCCCATCCTTCCAGGCCTAGTTTTTTGACGTGCTTCTCCAGCTTGGGGGCTTTGAGGCAAAGGCCTTCGGCGATCACCAAGCACACCCCACCACGAACGCAGTTGGTCTCGATCCGAGGAAGATTGCGGTAGCCTGAGATCTCCTGGTCCTCGGTCCTCTCCCCGTCCACACACACCGGGCAGTGGCGGTAGATGATCTCGATCTCCTCGTTGTTAGGGGTGTACTGCAGGTGCTGACATTGTCTGTAAAGAGGGATCTCCTCCTTCAAACGCTCCACCTCGCCGTGCGTTGGATGATACACTCCGATGCCAAACTCCCTACGCACCACGTCAGCTATGAGCACGCTCATGGCCTGACCGGTGCCTCCGGCAGCCCTTATCGGGCCGTTGAAGAACAATGAGAGGTACTCGGAACCGTCTTCGTTCTGGTTGATCTTGACCCCAGCGATGCCGACGATCGGCGCTACCAGGATCCCCTCGGTGAGAACTGACAGTCCAACGCGCACCGCGCGTTCAATGGCCATCTCCCTACCTTCCTGACCGGTGACCGCCTCCCGGGCCAGTTCCTTGGCGATGAACAGTGATACCTCTTCCCGGCTCTCGATGCGCCGGGATATCTCCCTAATACGCTCCGCCACGCCTTCAACATGCCAGTCAGAAAGCTGTTTTTCTACCCGAGCGGCTAGGTCCTCGGCCTGCGGGATCTCTACCTCAAGACTAGGGTCCAGTCCTTTGGACCTGGCCTCAATGGCCATTGAGTAGCAGTGCTCGTTCTCTCGAAAGAGATCGGAAAAATAACGGCGCATTGACTCGCTGCACGCCAATTCTTGCAAGGGCACCCCGTTCAACTTAAGGAGAGGGAAAAATAAAACATTTGCCCTCAGAACATTGGCTCTGGTTTTTCAAGGTGCTTGATGGAGTCAAGTAAGGCGGTCATCACTTCTTCAACTCCTTGACCGGTGGCCGCGCTCATCTTGAGCCGGTCTGAGCCGGAGTCCAGGATGTCCAATTTGTTCTCCACTATCAGGATGGGCAGTTCTGGGAAGGTGGTCCGCACCGATTCCAGCAACTTCATCTGGCTTTCCATGTGGTAACCGCAGGTCTCCGTTGGGTCAAGGATGAACAATATGGCGTTCGCCAGGTGTTTCAAGGCAGTGACGGCTTGCATCTCGATGCGGTTGCGTTCTACCAGCTCCCGGTCCAGAAGGCCGGGGGTGTCGATCACTTGATAGCGGCGCATTCCCACCTGGTGCATGCCGACCGCGATCCCCTTGGTAGTGAACGGATAGGGAGCCACCTCTGGCTCGGCAGCGGAGATCCTAGATAGGAACTGGCTCTTTCCCACGTTGGGGAAGCCGGCGATGACCATGGTGAGAAATTCGTCGTTGAAGTCCGGCACCTTGCGGAACTCGCTGCGAGCATATGTGAGGAACTCCAGATCGGGCCCTACCTTTTTCACGATCGATGAAACGCGGCCGTAGAAGGCCTTGCGGGCGGTATCGGCGGATTGCACCGATGAGGAGGTCATGACCTTGCTGGTATACTGCTTCTGCAGTTCTTTGACCTTGCCCGCTGCCCAGTCTAGGTTGGACAAGGATTTCTTCAGTTTGTCCACTCCCACGGTGACCTCGATCATCTCGGCCAGGAAATCGTCCCTGGTGTTGATGCTTGGGAAGACCTTGACATACTTGTGCAATGTCGATGAGATAACGTCCGTCGCCGAAGCTATGCGAGCCATGGACTTGCGCTTGACCATGTCCGCCTTGACAGGACATTCCTTGTCGATCTTGTTCAACTTACGGAAGGCCTTATCTAAGATCTCCTCCGAAGTGAGAATGGTAGGAATTCGTTTCCTGAGATTGTGCACGATCCGTCACAAAGTAAAGGTAGTTTATAAAATATGGCTAATCGTATGATTTACGAGCTCGAAACAGGGCCGCGTCTATTTCTTAATGGGAGAGAAATAATGGATGCGGAGTATTACCGCACCCTCTCCGCGGTTCGCTCCGCAGGGGTTCATGAGGCGGAGGTCCTGTTGGGAGTATCGTCCACCACCGTTCGACGGCGGTTGCGAAAATTGGAGGAACGTCTGGGTCAGCCGGTCGTCGAGAACGATCAGATCAATCAGACGGGATTGGACCTTCTCAAGCAGATGGAAGATCGGACCAGTCAGCTGGAAGAACAACTGGCCAACCTTTGGCGCAAGCCCACGCTGACCTGTGATGGATTGGTCATTTCTAATAATAAAATATTACTTGTGCGCCGCGGTAGGGAACCGTTCAAAGGGATCCACGCTCTGCCTGGAGGTATTGTGGAGTACGGGGAGAGCACCGAGCACTGCGTGATGCGTGAGGTGGAGGAGGAGACCGGTCTACGTACCGAAGTAGTAAGTTTACTGGGAGTGTCCTCAGCACCGGGTCGAGATCCCCGTGGCCATTTCATTTCTCTGCTTTACGAGCTCAAGGTCGTCGGCGGCGAGCTGGCAGGAGGCGACGATGCGGACTCGGCCGAGCTTTTCCCGCTGGATGAGCTACCTCCCCTGGCCTTTGACCACGGACCGCTTTTAAGGGCAGCTCTGAAGAAAGTAACGGAACATTCTTTATAATCGCCCGGATGGATATAGTGAACGATGGGGCAGGACGACCTGGACCAGACCATCCTTCGTATCTTACAGGACAATGGTAAGATCAGCATTGAAGAGATAGCCGATATGCTGGACCGTTCTCCCTCAACCATCCGAGACAGGATCCGACGAATGGAGGATGAACGATTGATATTGGGATATTCTGCCATCGTCGACATGGAACGGTTGGGGGTGGACGCCGAGGCGGTGGTCTTCGCCGAGATCGACACCGGGTTGGAGGGCAAGGCCATTAGCGCTCTTTTGTCCATGGATAGTGTCAGCGAGGTCATGAAGGTGACCGGGGAGCCGCGCCTGATGTTCCGGGTAAGGGCTTCCGATCGCAAGGAATTGCTGAGATATCTGGATAAGAACATACGTCCTTTGGGGTTCCGGCGCCTGGATGTAAGACTTGTTCTGGACCGTACCGTGATATACCCCGGTTTCGTTTGATGAGTTTGTCTTAATCAATGATCATTTTGTTTCCCAACCAGATGTAGATATAAAAACGAGGTAAAAGGTTTGGATGAAAGGGTATGAATGGCCAAATGGCCATTCATGTTATGATGGCCTATACCTTCTTGGTGCAGAACCACCAGTCGTAACAATCCTTGCCCTTGCCGACGTTCTTCTTCCTCTCCATGGCGGTCTTATAGTCGCTGGGTGGAGGAATGATCACCCGGTCATGCAGGAAATCGTTGTTAGGCCAGTTCTCTGGGGCGGCCACATGGTTCTTGTCGGTGAACTGCAGTGCCTTCAAGGCCCGCAGCACCTCGTCAATGCTCCTTCCGACCTCTTGGGGATAGTAGATGATCAGGCGTATCTTTCCGGTGGGGTCGATTATGAACACCGCCCGTACTGTGTTCATACCGCGGCTAGGATGCACCATTCCCAGTGTTAAGGCCACCTTTCCTATGTCGTCAGCGATGATGGGGAAGGGGATCTTGACGTTCATGTTGTCCTCGATCCACTCCACCCATTTGATGTGGGAGAAGACCTGGTCGATAGATAGGCCGATCAACTTAGCCCCGACCTTCTCGAACTCGCTGTTCTTCTTGGCGAAGGCTATGAACTCTGTGGTGCACACCGGGGTAAAGTCTGCCGGATGGCTGAACAGGATCATCCATTTGCCAGCGAAATCCTTGGGAATATTCATCATTCCATGAGTGGTCTTGACCACCATGTCAGGGAGCGGATCCCCGATCAGGGGCATCCCTCCACTAAATTCTTCTTCCATTTCGCACATTGATATCACTGATTGTATTACCCACCCCCGCATTATTTAATGATTATTTTCGGTCCAAAGATTATGAAAAAGCATCCCAGTATCCTTTTTCCGGTACACTCCGACAAGTAATTCTAATAATTTACCCTATTTGGGTCATGCTAATCCTATATTGTAATCAAATTTCAAATATGGAGACATCCATTGGATAAATCATGACACTAGCCACTGACCTTTCGCTGGCATTCATCGTCATCGGAGTGCTAATGCTCCTAGTGGAGATCAGCTCACCCGGGTCGTTCCTACTGGTGCCGGCCACTGTGCTATTGGCATTGGGGGGCATAGGGCTACTGTTCCCGGACCTGTTACTGACTTGGTGGTCCCCCTTGGCGGCAATTATCATAGTGGTCCCGACCACGTTGCTGACCATCAAGCTCTATCAGCGATTAGCTCCGCCCGCACCGCCGCAGACCACAGTAGCGACGTCGCTGATAGGTATGCAGGGCATTGTAGAAGTCGAGGTGAACCCCGATACACTTAGGGGGAAGGTCCGCATATCCAATGCCATCTGGAGCGCCACCTCTGACAATACCATCATGGTCGGCAAGAATGTCAAAGTAGTTCGGAGCGAGGGCGTCCACGTAACGGTGGAAGAGATCAAATGATATAATCAACGAGGAGATAATCATGGCAGCAATAGGTCCTGAAATATTGGGTTTGTTGATGTTGGCAATTATAGCAGCCATCGTCATAGTGGTCAATGGAGTAAAGATCATCCGGCCTTACGAGCAGGCCATTTACATCAGATTGGGAAGTTATATCAAGATACTCAATCCCGGGTTCAATTATGTGGCACCGCTGATAAACGAAACGGTCAAGATCGATCTCAGAACAATGGTGCTGGACGTTCCTCGTCAGGAGGTCATCACCAAGGATAACTCGCCGGTGAACGTTGATGCCATCATCTACGTGAAGGTGGTAGATCCCAAGAAAGCCTTCTTTGAGGTCACCGACTACCGGTTAGCCACCGTATATCTGGCACAGACCACCCTGAGGTCCATCATAGGAGATATGGACCTGGATGAGATACTCTCCAATCGTGAGAAGATCAATCTGAAGCTCAGGGACATCTTGGACGAAGCCACCGACCAGTGGGGTGTCAAGGTGGAAGCGGTGGAGATCAGGGAGATCGACCCTGCCCCGAAGGTCAAACAGGCCATGGAGGAGCAGACCTCCGCCGAGAGACTGAGGAGAGCGGCCATATTGAAGGCTGACGGTGCCAAGACCGCTGCCATCCTGAACGCCGAAGGTGAGAAGCGCGCTCGTGTTCTGCAGGCCGAGGGTCTGCGGCAGTCCAAGATCCTGGAGGCAGAAGGTGAGCGGTTGGCTATCATCCTGGAGAGCCAAGGTGAGGCTCAGAAGCTCAGGATATTAAGCGTGGGCGCCAGCACATTGGACGCCAAGGCTCTGACGGTCCTATCATTGGAGGCGGTCAAGAAGCTGGGGGAGGGGCAAGCCACCAAGATCGTGCTGCCTTTCGAGCTCACCAGGTTGGTGGAGGGCATCTCCGATTACATTGGCGGGTCCAAGAAGGTGCCAGAGCGTGAGATATCAAAAATGGAGGATATCGAGAGGTCCATCGGCACGGCGGAGGCCATGCTAGGTCCGATCCCCACTCAAGCGGAGCTTCGCATGGACCAAAAGAAACTGGAAGAGGACATGGCCAAGGACCGTCGGGAAGCCGAGGCAATAAAGGCCCAGAGCCGATTATCTAGCAGCTGAACCTCTTTCAAACCACTTCCTTTTTTATTTTTTTATAACACGAAGGGTTCCCGTTGGATCGATCATATCCGATTAGGGTCGAGGTCGCCGCACTTGACGGAAGATGATGTAACCACCCACAATGATCGCGACCATCAGTATCGGCATCAGATATATCCAACCCCAGTCCTGGTCCCCTGATCCGATATCGATCGCGTAAAGGGTGGTCAGGGCGACGAGCTCGGCTTGATCCTGTAGCTGGTCCTCATTGATCCAATCCGTGTCCTGGACCCCCGATATGGAATCGGAGGGGGTGTGAATGTGACCACTTATAGATCCGGTCGAACTCTCATATATGGTGATGGGGTAGGAACAGAACAGCATGGAGCTCACGACTCCCTGCACATCATGTAGGTCCAGGTCTTCTTGCCAGTACCAATTATAGGTCTCGGCGGTCCCATCGGGATAAAGGAAGGAAGAATGGTCCGAGCCAACGTTGTCTTCCACCACATATGAGATGTTCAACTGCTGCGCCGCAATATCCGCCAGTGAATTGAGGTCAAAGTCCTCTGAAGGATCCGGGTCCGTTACCTGCAAGATCTGAGAACCGATGCAGTCCACTATGAGGACCGAAACAACATCGGCCATTTCATCCCGGTGGGCGTTCACATAATTGATGGAACCGGCCAACCCAAGCTCCTCACCCGCAAAGGCAATGATTCGAAGACCATACTGCAGTTCAAATTTCCCGGAATCCATGGCCTGCTGGACCATCCTGCCTATCTCCAACAATGTAGCCACGCTTGCGGAATTGTCGATGTAGCCCTCACACATGGCCGTGTCGTAATGGGCCCCTAGAATAACGTACTGGCTCGAGCCGGAAGATGATGGGATGTCCGCGATGATGTTGCGATGCTGACCTTCAGTGATCTGTGATCGTATCTCGATACTTACCCGGAGCTCAGAATTGTTTTGGACCAGTTCTTTCAACATATGTCCCTGGGTATAATTGAGCCAACCTACGGCGATGTTCTGGTCCCAGAACACCGGGCCAACGCTACCGAGCGGCCTCCCTCCGGTGGATGCCTGGGAGTACTCCTCAGAGTAGCTCATCCAAGAATACCAATAGAAGAATATGATGGCAACTGGAGGTTCGGACTCCAACTTCTCCTTGAACACCTGTTCCCAGTTAGGTGACCATCGGACCTCTCTTCCCATCAGAATGACGTTTCCGGTGGTGTTGATGGAATCCCATGTGTCCCTGTCGATGGGTCTCCCCCCGACCGCTGAGGAAAAACTGATTTGCGGCAGAGGTAGGGTGACCAATTCGTAAAAGGCTCCATCAACGGGGGTGGGCTTACTGTAAGCATCGGCATTGAACGACTCTACTTCCAATGTGTCTTCGGTAGTGGATATGTTTCCGTCGATGTCGTAGAACAATGCCGGTGGAGATAATAGGTTCCAGACAGGCAGATCAAAGCTCTCTTCATAGACCTGCAGACCGTAATCCTGGAACTGGTCTCTGATGAGGTCGGCGGCCTCGTTCGCCCCCTCCGACCCGCTCACTCGATACGCGTTATAGCTAGCCGAGATCATGCACAATCGTTCGGTCTGCTCAATGACGTTCTGACCATCCCAGCTTTCGAGTATCTCTGAGGTGATATCTATGGGATCGCCAGCAGCTGAACGACTTGACGCCGATAAGGCCAGTCCCGATGAGAACACTAATAATGAGGCCATCAATAAGGCTGGTAGGCATTTTCTATCCATGCGATCATATTTCTATGATTTGTACGCTATTAAATAATATTGAATGACAACGGCTTCTGATTCAATTTGTATATGACCATTGGTACCCGGTAAAAATATTATGATAGTGGTGAAGGGATCATTCTCATCACTTCATTTTTCCTTCTGGGATCTTGATCGAGAATACGCACCTATCGTCCCCGGCAAGTACGCTTTTCAGTACGTCCACCTCCACCGGCTCATCGAATATGACATCCCAAGGTAACTTGGTGAAGCCCGCGCTGCAATAGCAGAATGATGAGGATATCTTTGGCACCCCCTTCTTGATGGACGATCTGACCAGGGGACAATGGCAGTAATAATATCTACGTAATTGGGGGTTCTTTTCCGTGTAAAACCGCTTGGGGTCAAAGGGTACCTTTTCGCAGATTATACGGTCACCTTGGCGAATACCGGTCTGCACCCTCTGGTCGGAGACGACATGGTCCACGAACTCTTTGGTGACCTCCTGCTCAAACCAGACCCTGCCCGTTCGAAGGCAGTCCTTTAGCTCCTTGACCAGCTCTTGATGCTCTTTGACCAAGAATTCGTCCAGAGAGGCAGCCTCTTCGAACCTGGCCTTCTTTCCCGAAAACGATTCTTTAGGTATCTCATGATAGTTCCAGGTGAGGACGGACCGGCATTGATCGGGAGTAAGCTCGTTCTCCATGCGTTCTATTATCCGGTAGGTCAGATGGGGATATTCCTCGGGAGGCGTTCCGAGGGGCGGCCTATCGAACCCGAAGAACACCGCCTCCTTGCGGCTTTCGCCCGTCAGCTCTCCCGTCCTTCTCTCCATCAGGGGTAGGATGTCGTAGGAGTTCAGGATGGTGGCTAAGTGAATGAAAAGGTCTGGTCTGTCACAAAAGGCACAATATCTGGCCACAGCTACGAGATTATCAGGGGAATTCTCACCCTTTTCAATGAGCTGGGCTAGAAAATCGTTCATGAGATCCATTTCGCAGTCATCAATGCCGTGGTCAAAGGAATTGATGTATATCTCGAAATCCTTGACGCTTGAGACCATAGCATCGATCTGGCATGGCTCGACCTTCTTCCCCTTGAGATATTCCTCGAATCCTTCCTTGACCATTTCGACCCTGGAACTTGTATCGCATTCCTAAGGAATATCATTTGGTATTCTCCGTTGAAATGGTGAGGGTCCGAAAAGAAAAGGAGAAAATGAAGCATAGGTCCGATATCCTTAACAAACCTCCTATGGCAATGAGTCCCAGAAGGTATTGATCAATTCGGTCAATATGAGAGTGGATCAATACACCTGGTATGTTCCTAACGCGTCGCTTTCTTTGGTGATCATGACCGAAGTTCGTGCCTCGAACAGATTTGATCATGATGAAAATAACCGCTATGGTATACTCTGCATACAATGAATGATTTCGTCCCCCCAGATCCACTCGGATGGGGATGTTAAGAAATAAAAAGTGGACGGGCCGGGATTTGAACCCGGGACTTCCTGCTTGCAAAGCAGGCGATCTTCCGAGCTGATCTACCCGCCCAGTGTGGCCGCATAAATGAAATTTAAATAAAAAGGTTTCGTGCTCAACGGCATATCGCACCGTCAGAGGCCCCACCGACCATACGGCGGTATTTTGCCAGCACTCCGGTCGGATGCCTATCGACCACCTTCACCTCGGCCAGGCGTTTCTCAATCTCTCCTTCCGGGACCAGAAGCTCGATCTTCCGTCCGGGGATATCGATGGAGATACTGTCACCATTCTGGATGGCGGCGATCGGTCCTTTGTCAAAAGCCTCCGGGCAGACATGTCCGATGCATGGTCCCCTGGTGGCCCCAGAGAAGCGTCCATCGGTGATGAGCGCCACCGAATCTGCTAGACCCATTCCGGCGATAAGACTGGTGGGAGAGAGCATCTCAGGCATGCCTGGTCCTCCTTTCGGTCCTTCATATCTGATGACGACCACATCACCTGCCTCGATCTTCCTAGCGGAGATGGCGGCGTGTGCGTCCTGCTCGGAATCAAAGACCTTGGCCTTACCGACGAAGATCATCATCTCCGGGGAGACAGCGGCCTGTTTCACAACCGAGCCTTCCGGAGCAATGTTACCGTAGAGGACCGCTATGCCCCCTTCCTTGTGGAACGGGCGTGAGAGCGGCCGGATGATCTCCTCATCAGTTATTATGGCTCTATCTGCGACCTCCCTGATGCTGATCCCGTTGACAGTCATCTCGTCGTATAGCTCGTTCCGCAAACGCTTCAGCATGCCGGGGACACCGCCGGCCTTATCGAAGTCCTTGATGTAATATGGGCCGCTCGGTTTGATACTGGTCAGATGGGGGACGTTCCTGGATACATTATCGAAGTCCTTAAGGTGGACCTCCAGGCCGAAATCCGCAGCAATAGCCGGGATGTGCAGGGCGGTATTGCTGGAACCCCCTATGGCCATGTCCAGAATGATGGCGTTCATTATGGACCCCTTTCTTACGATCTTGCGGGCGTTCATTCCTTCTTTTACCAGTTCCACTATTCTTCTGCCGGTCTCCCGGGCCAGTTCTTTCTTTCGAGGATCAGTGGCCAGCATGCTGCCGCAACCGCTGATGCTCATGCCCATGGCCTCTGTCAGGCATGCCATGGTG
>SPCU01000020.1 GCA_004525545.1 Methanomassiliicoccus sp.
GCGTTCATTCCTTCTTTTACCAGTTCCACTATTCTTCTGCCGGTCTCCCGGGCCAGTTCTTTCTTTCGAGGATCAGTGGCCAGCATGCTGCCGCAACCGCTGATGCTCATGCCCATGGCCTCTGTCAGGCATGCCATGGTGTTCGCCGTGAAAAGTCCGGAGCAGGCTCCCTTTCCCGGGCATGCGCAACGTTCGATCCTTAGGACCTCCTCTTCGGCCATCTTCCCTGCCTTGTAAGCACCCAAGGCTTCGAACACGCTCTGTAGGTCGAGTGGGTGACCATCCATCTCCCCTGGCTCCATGGCCCCACCGGTGAGGATAATGGCCGGCAGGTCCAATCTTCCGGCAGCCATCAGCATGCCAGGGGTGATCTTGTCGCAATTAGTGACGCCCACCCAGCCATCCATGCAATGCGCCTGGACCATGATCTCCACGCAGTCGGAGATGACATCGCGAGAGACCAGGGAATAGCGCATTCCCGAGTGTCCCATGGCCACTCCGTCGCATACGCCTGGTACTCCGAAGGTCAGGGGCACCCCTCCCGCTTCGATGATACCTTGGCGGACCTCTTCGGCCAGCTCATTGAGGTGAATGTGACCTGGAACTACGTCGTTCCAGGAGTTGGCGATACCGATGAGCGGTTTCTCCATATCTTCATCGGTCAGACCGGTGGCTCGCAAAAGGCTGCGCTGTGGGGCCCGGTCCACCCCTTTCTTGACCGCATCGCTACGCATCGGCATTGGGTATGCTCAACCGGATAAAATAAGTTCTCGCTTCGGTCAAATCGTGCTTGCCATTTTCCTGTGTGGGCTCGCAATTGGACGTTCAACTGTTCGATCATGATCTGGTACGTAAGCCCGCATCCCTCTCCCAGGGCGAGGATGGGGGTTATTTTCTCCATGGACGCGTTCCATGCCATTCAGGGAATTTCAAACTGGACCACCCATGTCCAAAGATCAATGGACGGCCCTCATTTCGTCCGATTTCGTTATCTTCCAGGACATTATCGTCTCCCCGGGGAACGTGTGAATAGGCCGTTTCCATCGTTTCCCATTCGATCGTCCTGGGACCCATTATCGAAAAGCAGATGCCCCGGCCAATAAGATACGCCCGAAGTTGAGGCGCTTCTTAATTCCTTTGTTCGAAGTGATCATTTTTGTCAATATGCGAATATAATCGATGATGTTCATTTCTTGGTCCTCTTCGAACCTGAAATCATCAAGTTCCACATCCAGGTTTATCGTGTTCTGAGGTGATTTTCCGGGAATGACCTGGATATTGTCAACGCCATCACTGGTTGTGTTCAGTATCCAGCTGGTGATCGGCAATCCATCGCTCATCAACGTGATCTGCACAGATTGTTTGCCCAGGAGCCTGAGGAACAAAGCCATTTCGATGATATTGTGCACACCGACATCCCTGGTGTAGTGTTCCACGTCCGGATCAGCTGAAGATCTAATTGCAGAGATAACGTGTTTCCCCAGATCCTTGTTCTGCAATTGCGAGCCCATTTCTAAAGAGAGGGCCAACTCCTCCATTTTTTCCTTTATGAACGCCCCCAACGACCTTTTGGATCCGTGCCTTAGCATATGCATCCGTTCCTTTTCGATGAAAGTGTCCACGGTCCAGAACTTAGCCATGCATATGGAGGCGAGTTCTTCGATGCGTTCGCTAGTAAGGTGTTCGGACCTGAACACGGAGTGCATCTCATCGAAACGGTTCCAGTCGTTCTCGAAGATCAACCCCTGGGAATCGAGATCATCATAGAACCGAGTATCCGGAAAAGGGGTAGCGATGCCATAAGCGGTGCTGGTAAGCCCTATGCTTTTTGCGTACGCCGGGAATCCCAGTATCTGTTCCTCCGTCTGATTTGGAAGACCGATGACAAACGTTCCCCCAGCGTTTCCACCCCATCTTTTAATGTTGTTGACCGCTTGGACATGTACCTCTGTCTTCATTCCTTTGGAAACGGAGCTGATGTCCTTCATGTTCGGGCTCTCGATGCCCATCTCAAATCCCTCTATCCCCACTGCGATCATCTTCCGCACTATGTCGGGGTTCTTTGCTACCGAGTCCGCCCTCACCTTGACACCGAAGCGTATGTCTATATCGTGCTTGGCCAACAGGTCGCAGAGCTGCTCCACCAGCTCAGGCCTGCCCATAAAATTTGGGTCCGTGACATCTATGGCCAGGGGCTTGTTGTTGTGAAATGAGACTATCTCCAATATCTCCTTCATCACGTTCTCTGGTGAGCGATAACGTTGAACGCCTTTGCTCATGGTCGGTTCGCAGCAGAAAGTGCATCGCCCTAGGCATCCCCGGGATATCGTCACCGTATCGTATTCTCGATCTGGCAGCAACCTTGTATCGTAGGAATGCCTCCTAAGGTGTCGAGCGGGGAAAGGTAGTATGTCCGGGTTCTCGATCAGCTCTCGATCGGGGTTGTGTATAATCTTCTCCCCTTCCCTGTAAGAGACACCGTTGACGCCTTGTGGGCCTCCTTTCACGATCAGCTCCTTCATGGTAATCTCACCTTCGCCGCGGATTATCATGTCGACCTGAGAATGCGACAAGAGCTCATCGGGGATGGCCGTGGGATGATACCCGCCCAATACGGTCATAGACCCCCGGTCTTTGGCCATCTGTGCGATATTCAGACCTTCACTGTGTTCGGTGGCCGCCATGGTGATTCCCACGAGGTCGGGGTTCAAGGCGTCCAATTGTTCCTTGAACACTTTATCGGACGCCCCCTTTTCCATTTCCAGATCTAGGATGGTCACTTGATCAACATCGTCCTCGATCATAGCGGCAATATATTCCAGCCCGGTGGGTATCAGGTCGAAGGCATAGGACAGCCCATGCCTACCGGAAGGTTTGACCAGAAGAACTCTTTTAAATGACATGATCTAGTTTTACCTGTGTTCAATGGTACAGAGTTCGTGTTCTTAATAGCAACCAGATTTCAATAGCTAGGAATTTTAGTTATTTTCTATCTCGGAGAGCCGTTTATTGGTCATTCGTTAAAAATAGGATATGAGAAAAAACCAATTCTCCCACCCCGATCGATGTGGTTCATCGTTATTTCTTTTTGGCCTTCTTCACTTCTTTGTCGACGGCCTTCTCGACACCTTTCTTGGTGTCCTCGACCCCAGCCCTCACTCCTTTCTGAACGTCTGCGATCCCCTTGTCGATATCCTTCCTAACTTGTCCTTTAATGTTTCGCTCCTAAAAAGGGATTTTATCATTGCCCTTTTTTAGTATATGATATTAGTAGTTATCAACTATAATATATATATTATATATTATTATTATAATTTTATAGTAATGTAAAGACCTACAACCGATAGGTGGATGATTAGCGCACAGAACCGTACAATTTATATCTGGTCTTTTTACATAAAATCTTGGATCATATGACAAACGCGCTCAGTTCGGCCTTATGCCCTGCGACTCCAAGCGGTCCAGTACTGTATTGAGTATCTCGGACACTATGGCGTCACGATCCTTGACCTCCCTCACCCAGAAACGGATGCTCAGGGTAGCTCTCAGGACGGTAATCTCCTGAACCAATATTTGTGGGTGGAACTGCCCCAGGTCCACCTTGTTGTCTAGAAGTCGCTTCAGCCTTGTTAACCTCAGCGCGGTCTGCAAGGCCGTGTATTCCTCACCCTGGACATTTGGCAGCACCTTGTGGTGTTCCTCTAGGACATGCATGATGATATTCTCGACCACCTTGCGATCGGCGGTCAGGGGAAGAGGGAAAGGAATGGAGACCATAACAAATCCCGATTGCGTGTAGTTGACCAAGCGGGACGTTACAAGGTATGAATTGGGGACGATGATTATGCGCCCGTTGGTGTCACGGAGGACGGTACGGGTCAGAGCCATGTCCACCACGCGTGATGGTTTATTGGATGGGTCGTCCGATATCTCTATCCAGTCTTCTAGTCTAATGCGGCGATCTATCCCAACCAGAAGTCCGGCCACAAAGTTCTGGATGATCTGCTGGGAGGAGAAGGCCACCGCAATGCCCACCAGCCCCAAGGAGGCTGCCATGGCGGCCATGTCCAGTTTCAGCACCTCCAGAACGCCGTAACCAACACCCACGCCCAGTACTACATACTGCAGGAGATTGGCGGTCACCTTGGAGCCCCTCTTACCTACCCGGAGGTCCAATACCCTTCGGACCAGTGCGTAACTTATCCTGGCCAGTGCAATGGTCAATACTAGAACGCCTAAGAATAATATCAGATCGTAAAGGTCTATTCCCAATATCGTCGGGTTGGCCACATGACCAGAAAGGTAATTGACATTAAAAAATGTAGGGGCAAAAATGATAAGATGTTGGGTAAAGGATTTTGATCTCAGGACCTTAGCACTATTTCGATGTTGACCCCGTCAGGGACTTGGATCCTCATCAGTTGCCTCAGGGCCCTGTCATCCGCATCCAGGTCGATGAGACGCTTGTGTATGCGCATCTCCCACCTGTCCCATGTCTCGGAGCCCTCTCCGTCTGGGCTTTTGCGGCAGGGTACCTGCAACCTCTTGGTGGGCAGCGGAATCGGTCCGCGAATGGCCACACCGGTGCGGGTGGAGATCTGCTTGATCTGCATACAGACACTGTCCACCTTCATAGGGTCGGTGCCGCTCAATGATATCCTTGCTCTCTGTGCCATAGGTTAATCCCCAAAATGGAAAGGGTGGAAAGGGGTTTACATCTCCTTCTTTTCAACATCGATGCACATACCGGCGGCCACTGTCTGACCCATATCGCGGATGGCGAACCTGCCCAATTGAGGGAAGTCCTTCGCCCTTTCGACGACAAATGGCTTGGTAGGCATGACCTTGACGATCGCGACATCACCGGTCTTTAGGAAGGTGGGATTCTCCTCTTTGACCTGTCCGGTCTTGGGGTCCATCTTCTTAATCAGTTCGATGAAAGTGCAGGCGACCTGTGCGGTGTGGCAGTGGAAGACCGGGGTGTAGCCGACCGGGATTGCGGTTGGGTGGTTCAGGACCACGATCTGAGCCACAAAGGTCTTGGCCACGGTGGGCGGGTTGTCGACCGGACCGGCAACATCTCCCCTCTTGACATCGTTCTTGGCTATGCCCCTGACGTTAAAGCCGACGTTGTCGCCGGGCTTGGCAAAGGGCATAATCTCGTGATGCATCTCAATGCTCTTGACCTCTCCAACCTTGTTGGATGGCATGAAGATGATCTTCATTTCCGGCTTAAGAATTCCAGTTTCAACGCGGCCGACAGGAACGGTCCCGATGCCGGTGATGGTGTATACATCCTGGATGGGCAGGCGCAGGGCCAGACCCTCGGTGGAGGTCGGTTGCTTCAGCTTGTTGAGGGCGTCAAGCAAGGTGTCTCCCTTGTACCAGGGCATGTTATCGGACTTCTTGGCGCAGTTGTCGCCCTTGTAAGCGCTGATGGGTATTACGGGGATATCGTCCAGCTTAAAGCCAACGGACTTCAATAGTACGCTGATATCCGTTTTAGCCTTGTTATAGGCGGCCTCGTCGTAGGCAGGCTTGACGGCATCCATCTTATTGATGGCTATGATGATCTGCTTTACACCCAAGGTCTTGGCAAGGAAAATGTGCTCCTTGGTCTGGGCCTGGGGCCCTTCGATACCGGAGCAGACAACGACGGCGGCGTCGGCCTGGCTGGTACCAGTGATCATGTTCTTGACGAAATCCCTGTGTCCAGGAGCGTCGATGACGGTGAAATAATACTTGTCAGTATCGAAACGCTTGTGAGATACATCGATGGTCACACCGCGTTCCCTCTCTTCCTTCAAGTTATCCATGACCCAGGCGAACTCAAAGGTCGCCTTTCCCTTCTCGTCAGCCTGCTTTTTGAACTTTTCGATGACGTAGGGGTCGATAGCACCGGTATCTAACAGCATTCTACCGACGGTGGTAGACTTCCCGTGATCAACGTGACCTATGAACACCAAATTCATGTGAGGTTTGTCAGCCATTTGTTTCCCTCCAAATTTTTCTATATATATATGAGTTGGTTGCCTCTCGATATTATTCATTCTATATAACGGTTTTTCCAGCTCAACCGGAATAGTAGCCTGCGTCGTAGGGCTGTGGATTCAGTCCCTTCCTCTTTCGTATATCGCCAACTACTTTTTCCTGCAACTCCACAGGAAGCTTTACGAACCCTGAGTTCTCAGTGGACCATAGGGCCCTTCCCTGAGTAGCTCCGCGGATGGCGCTAGCGAACCCGAACATTTCCGCAATAGGTGCCTTGGCCGTTATGACGGTGGCATCATGGTCCTGGTGGATGTCTTCGATGGTCGACCGGCGTCCCTGCAGTTCGCGGGTCACATCGCCCATCATGTCCTGTGGGCAGTTGATGTAGACCTTCGTCATAGGCTCCAGCAGGACTCTTCCGGCCTGGCACATGGCGCCATAGATACCGGATCGAGTGGCTGGGATGACCTGACCAGGACCGCGATGGATGGAATCCTCGTGCAGTTTGGCATCGACCAACATGATCTTCATGCCGGTGACCCTCTCGCCAGCCAATGGACCGACGTCCATGGCCTCTTCGAAGGCCTGCTTGCACAGCTCCATCGTCTCATGGAGATTCTGGATACCCTTGGTCGTGTCGATCAGAACATTGTTGTTCTTGAAGCATACAACGCCCTTTGCCTGATCCTTGTCCAAGCCCAGATCCGAAAGTTGCTTCGCCATGGCCTTCGGGTCCTTTATCTTGCCTTCGGTCCTGATATCGCCGGCCTTGATGGCCTCGATGACCGCTTCCTCTAAAGGCTCGACGACCATGTAGAACTTGTTGTGATTATTGGGGGACTTGCCCTCGAACGGGCCTCCCCGACCTTTCACATGCTCGCGGTAGACCACAATTGGAGCAGAGGCTTTTATCTCCACTTTGAAGTCGTTCACTATGCGATAGTTTGTGATCTCAAGGTGGAGCTCGCCCATGCCGGACAGCAGATTCTCTCCAGTCTCCTGGTTGATCTGTACCTGAATGGACGGGTCTGCCTTCCCAACGGTCCTCAGTACATCGACCAGCTTTGGCAGGTCCTTCATGTGCTTGGCCTCTATGGCCACGGTGACCACAGGTTCGGTGTAGTGGGATATCTTCTCGAAAGGCTCCATGTCCTTGTCGGAACTGCAGGTGGCGCCAGAGATGGCATCCTTCAGTCCGGACAAAGCGACGATGTTACCTGCTTCTACCTCTTCCACTGCGATACGGTCAGCGCCGACGCTCATGGCCACGGTCTGCACCCGGTTAGAGTTCGGCATCCCTAAGATGAACATCTCCTGTCCGCGCACGACCTTGCCGGAGAATAGTCTTCCCATAGCAACTTCGCCCGCGTGGGGATCGACGACGATCTTGGTGCACATGAATGTGGTCGGACCTTGTCGGTCGCAGGTCATCATGGCCTTGCCCACCACGGAGTCAAGATCTCCCTTCCAAATGATTGGGATACGGATCTTCTGGGCCTCGAACGGATTGGGCACATGGTTGATGACCATGTCTAAGAGCACTTCATGAACCGGGGACTTCTTGGCCAGTGTCTTCTGGTCCTCGTTCTTGCAGAAGTTGTAGACGTCTTTGAAAGAGATGCCGCTCTTCTTCATGTAAGGAACGGAGATGGCCCAGTTGTTATATGCGGAGCCGAAGGCGACGCTGCCGTCCTCGACCTTTACCTGCCATTTCTTCCTAAGGTCCTCGGGCAGATTGGCCACGATCCTCTTGTTGACATCGGTGATGATCTGGACAAAGCGCTGCTGCATCTCCTGCTCGGTGACCTTCAGTTCATTGACCAAACGGTCCACTTTATTGATGAACAGAACCGGCCTAACCCTCTCTTTGAGGGCCTGACGTATGACGGTCTCGGTCTGGGGCATGATGCCCTCGACCGCGCAAACGAGAATGATACAGCCATCCAAAGCCCTCATGGCCCTGGTGACATCTCCTCCGAAGTCTACGTGACCAGGAGTATCTATCAGATTGATCAGGTAATCCTTACCATCGCCGTGCCAGGTATGCACCATCGAGGCGTTGGCCGCATTGATGGTGATGCCACGGGCCTGCTCCTGCTCGTCGAAGTCCAGCATCAATTGTTTGCCAGCGAGGTTCTCCGACATCATACCCGCCCCGGCGATCAGATTGTCGCTCAGGGTGGTCTTCCCATGGTCGATGTGTGCGGCGGTGCCTATGTTCCTGATGAATTTCGGCGTCAGCATGATCTGCTGAGCCCTCTTTATATTGTCCTCTTTTCTGCCCATGATACCAACCTCAATATCAACGAGCCGAAGAGGCTACCCTTTCGATCTCTTCCTTCTTGGCCACGGAAAAGCTGTTCATGTCTCCTTTGGAGGCTAAGATAAGCTCATCGGCCAAGCAAAGTTCGATAGGCTTGGTGTTCTTGAACGAGGAGTTCACTGATCCCTTAGAAATGTTACGGAGGGCTATGTCCAGCCGGCGCGACGGAGCTACATCCACTGCTTTAGGGACAGAAATACCGCCGAATTGCAGGCGAGTGATCTCCTCCCTCGGGGCTGCGTTCTCCAGAGCTTCGACCAGAACCTGTATGGGGTTCTTCTTGGTGCGCTCTTCTATAATCGCGAAGGCCTTCCTGGTGACGTTGTATGCCTTCATCTTTTTACCGGTGAAGACCTCGGTCCTCATCATGTTGTTGATTAGGCGCTCAACGATGTTGACCTTGGATTTGCCGAACCACTTGTTGGCGTGACGAGCGGAGGTATGCGGTACGGCAGTAGGGGTCAAGTCGATGTACTTGGCCAATCCTCCATCTCTAACCGTGACCTCACCGCTGGCGTACTTGCCGAAAAGCAGGATATTATCAAACTTGAAACTGCTCTCTTCCACGAGAATCACCTAACTGGCTTCTCTTTTCTGCCCCTAACTAATTCGTTCAGGGAGACGTTGTTCACTTGTATGACCTTAAACCTGACGCCTGGAATGTCACCATAGGAACGACCCATCCTACCTCCGATACCTTCCACAAGGACCTCGTCATGCTCATCGATGAAGTTTATGGCGCCGTCCCCAACCGCGAAAGCGGTGATCTGGCGGCCGTTCTTGAT
Organism: Methanomassiliicoccus sp.; assembly: GCA_004525545.1. Classification (GTDB taxonomy): domain Archaea; phylum Thermoplasmatota; class Thermoplasmata; order Methanomassiliicoccales; family UBA472; genus UBA472. Next base: position 9,100 of record SPCU01000020.1, read on the forward strand.
CAATTGAACCTTGACGCATTTTCTTATGGCGGAGTTGGGCTGTTTCGCTTCGATACCGACCTTTTCCAAGACGATGCCCTTTGCCTGGGCGGCGCCCTCTAGCGGATCGGATTTTTCCTTGAGCTTCAACAGCCTTCTTTTGTAAGACCTGTCGCTCCATCGAGCCTTTTGCCGATCATTCCTCAGCTTTCTGGCAGTGTATAATCCTCTTGCCAAGTATTTCACCTCAAATTCAGGAGCAGCCCCTCTATTACCGATTTTGTATATAAGAATATGGGATTGTAAGCCCGACTCAAAATATATGCTGGACACGAGCGGCTGGAGGCTTTCATCCTTGACCGGGCTAGGTGATATAGGATTGCTTCTTTTCAGGCGGGATGGGCCTCAGGACCCTCACCAATCGGCCTTGGGAATCGTAACCATATACCATATAATAAAACAACCACCAATTATTGAGCTCCAACATCATCATCCTGACCTTCATGGCATCGGTCCGGGGCGCCATTACCACCAACCTCAATTTCTGTTGCAGCACTCGACGATACTCATCCATGCGCCCTTTATCCTTCCACGAGGTGGCAGTCTCCACGAATTCTCGGCCGATGAGGTCGCCCTGGAAGAAAAGATCTATCCGGCCTATGCCGTCTGCACCTTCGGAGAAATGAGTCGCTATATCCGGGTGCGGAAGCTCCGTCTTGATCTCCCTCATCCTTCTCTTGGCGACCTTTAGGACGATCTCGTCCACCATAAATATCATAGTAATGAAAGGGGGTGATATAATCTATCACTCAACGCGCGCGAGGTTCAAGCCTTGCCCCTGGACTCCCCACGCACCAATGCTGTGGCCACTAGATGGGCCAACCGGACCGGCTCGGGGAGGCATCCTCGGACCAAACATCTCCTGACCGCATCGTCGGCGTCATCCTCCCTGATACCCGTTGATGCAATGAACAACCTCCCTGAAGGAATTTCTACGGGACGGACCTTTGCCTTGGAGACGATCGCCAACCTTCGTTCCCAATCTGTGAAATGGGCTTTCAGGGCGGAGGTGATGGAATTCATGTCCGGTTCGTCACGCGCAACTGTGACCACGGGTACGTCGAGAGCGGCGCTAAGAGCGGAGATGTCCACAACGTTGAAACCCCCAAAGGCCACCCCGTCGATCATTATCATGCGCACCTGATCACGGAAACGGGAAGTGCTCACCATGTCGATTATTGCTTCGTTGGCGTCATCGCCATCTATGGCGCAGGAGGAGACCAACACCCCTTCCACGTAACCGGGAGGGCAGACCAATACACCGACCAAGGGGACGGTTCCCTGCCCTTTGACGAAAGGACTATCGTCGATGCCAAGTATGCGGGCCTGTTCTTTCACTCACATCAACCCCAGGTGTCCGGTCACCCGGTCCACCTCGGAGTTCGGTGCCGGACCTATGCCCAGGCAGGTCGTGGTGTTTGGCGGGAGTTCCGTCATACCGGCGTCAGTTACGAGCGATGTCACCAGTCCGGCGTCCTCGGCCGCCTGTTTGATTTGGTACAGCTCGGCCAGGTCCTTGACCTTGACCACCACTTTCTTCTGCCCCTCGTTGTACCATCGTTCGAACTGTATCGTTTTTCTCTTCTTGCTGCTAAGGGCACAATTCACAGCGGCGTGAGCCACCTGTGCGGCCATCTTCCCCGGTGAGAGCTTCAGGTCCCTGCGGACCACTATGACCATCTTGTTATCGAATTCCATCCTGCCAACCTCACACGTCACCGAAAGCTAGGGGGAATGACCTTCTCAAAGCGCGTTCCTGGTTCTGTTTAGCCATGGCGATCATTTTTTCCAGCTCCTCGGGTGTGTAATTGATGCATATGGTCTTGCCGCAGATGGGGCAAGCGAACTCCCGACCTTCAGCGCAGTCCTGCACCTTGATCGAGATCAGTATCTCGCAATGGGGGCAATTCATGACAAAAGAGTCCACAGCATCACCATGCCGCCATTCGCGGACGACAATATATCCCTTTCCCGTTATAACCACGTATCACATTTAATATATGGAGATGAAATGAGGCGCATATGTTAGAGATTATTCGCAGGGACGGCCTGGCTCGCATCTGCCGTCTGCACACTAGGAGGGGGGAGCTGGAGACCCCTTGTCTTCTGCCTGTGGTCAATCCCCGCCTGACCACCATCAAGCCCCGGGAACTTTACGATGTCTTCGGTTTCAGGGCGCTCATCACAAATTCATATATCATACGTAACGACCATCGTATCCGGGAGATCGCCCTGACCAAAGGGTTGCATGAGCTCCTCGATTTCCCGGGGGTCATCATGACCGATTCCGGTTCCTTCCAATCTCATATGTACGGGGAGGTGGACGTGAAGAATCGGGACATCGTAGAGTTCCAACGGGACATTGGAGCGGACATCGGAACGGTCCTGGACATTTTCACCGAGCCGGAATGGAGCAAGGAAAGGACCGCCGAATCCATCGAGGTCACATTGGGTCGAACGGAAGAGGCCGCCGCTCTCAAGGGCAAAATGCTATTGGCCGGTGTGGTGCAGGGGTCCATCTACCCCGATCTCAGACAGATGTGCGCCCACCGGATGTCCGATATGGCTGTGGACGTCAACCCGATCGGTGGCGTCGTGCCTCTGATGGAGACCTATCGCTTCGCCGAGCTGGTTGACGTTATCATCGCTTCCAAGAAAGGATTGAGGGCCGATAGGCCGGTTCACCTTTTCGGAGCAGGGCACCCCATGCTCTTCTCGTTGGCCGTACTATTGGGCTGCGACATGTTCGATTCCGCCTCCTACGCCAAGTTCGCCCGGGACGATCGGTTCATGTTCCTGGAAGGAACCTTCAGGCTAAGGGACATGAAGGCCCTGGAATGCAATTGCCCCGCATGCCTGGGGCATGACGTGGAGGAGATCCGCAAGATGCCTGACGGCGAGAGGACAGAGCTCATCGCCCGCCACAACCTGTGGGTATCCAAGATGGAACTGGAAAGAGTGAAACGGGCCATATTGGAAGGGGACCTGTGGGAGCTGGTGGAAAGACGATGCCGCTCGCACCCGGCCTTGCTGGACGCATTGAGGTCGTTGGGCAAGCATCAGGAGTTCCTTGAGAGGTTCGAGCCATTGAGCCGCGAGCATGCCCTCTTCTACACCGGTTCGGAAACATTGAACCGCCCGGCCTTTCTCAGGTATCAGAAGCGGCTGGAGGAACGTTACGTTCATCCAAGCACAGAAGTGGGGATCATCTTCGAAGAGCCGGAAAAGCCCTATTCTAGGACGATGCGGTCGGTCATGGACACCATTCTGGAGACCAGTGACGCCCATTTCCACGTCATCAGTCCTTTCGGACCGGTCCCCATAGAACTTGACGAGATATACCCGATCTCCCAATCGCTGTTCCCCAATGAGAAGGACCAACAGACCAAGGAGCGCACCGACCGCCTGATGGAGGACCTGGCTCACCACCACACTTACAAACTGGGGGCCATCTGGGACGGGGAAGAGACCTTGGATCTCCTAAAGATGTTCTCTAAAGGCAAGGGAGGTTTCAATATCGACATGGCCCGAGTGAAAGCAGTGGCCGAATATCAGTTCGGTAAGGGAGCGGCGGAGGCCTTGCTCAACGGACAGGTGTCGTTGGTCAAATCCAAGAACGTGGACCGCATCCGCAACGTGCTGGTTGACGGAGAGCATGTGGTGTCGATGAGGGCCGAGGACGGTTTCTTCACCCTTCGGCCGGCCGGAGCTAAACGATTGCTCGCAGGGATACCCGCCCCGCGCATGCGCGTGACGGTGATGGACGATTCGGTGGAGTTCAACCGTCAGGGCAAGAACGTGTTCTGCGGCTTCGTGATCGACGCCGACCCGGAGATCCGCCTGCACGACGAGGTCATGGTGGTGGACCAAAAAGATACCCTGATAGCCATTGGTCGGGCCCAGCTCACTCGCGAGGAGATGTTGGACTTCAGCAAAGGTGTCGCGGTCAAGGTCCGGGAAGGGGCCTAATCCCCTTCCAGGTCGGTGATCTCATCGGCCACCCTCAAGCAGGCCATGAGGTCTTCGACGGTGTGCAGTAGGGACATCAGGCCTTTTGCCTTGCATTCCACTTTGAGCACCGGGCCCTCCACCCAGGACTTGGCATGGTCCCCATGGTCCAGTTCCAATGAGCGGTTGACGTTCATGGCACGCTCTTCGCTACCCATGTCCAACTCCAGTAGGCAGGTCGCTTCCACGAAAGGTCAATGTCTCCTTGCGGATAAATCATCTTTGTTATGAAAGGTGCCGGTTGCCAATGGACGAGTTGGAAACCTAATCTGAGAATTGAGTGAAAAGGGTGGTAGCCCCGTCCAGATTCGAACTGGAGTCGCCGGCTCCAAAGGCCAGCATGATTGACCACTACACTACGGGGCTCTAAGAGACCTCGATGCGATATCCCCTATTTAATTTTCAATATCCCCCAGGACAGACCCGTAAAAATGAGTGGGGGTGGCGGAGGTTATCTCCACACTGACCCTTTTCCACAACGGAAGTTCGTCCTGGATGACCACTGGGAGGTAGTCGTCCGTACGTGCCATGACGCTCTTTCCCCTCCCCTTTTCATCTACGAGCACGGAATACTCCCGGCCGACCTTCAATGAGTTAATCTGCGAGGATATGTGGAATCGTAGCGCGCTCAGCTCCCTCGATCGCTCCTTCGACACAAAGCCGGGGACCTGATCCTTCAAGCCCTCGGCCACCGTTCCCGGCCTGGCGGAGAACCTGGTGACGTTGATGATGTTCGGGTGTAGGTCCTCCATAAGCCTAACGGTCGCCTGATGGTCCTCTATCGTCTCCCCGGGAAAACCGGTGATGACATCAGTGGAGATCGTTAGCTCCGGGACGGCCGTACGTATCTTGTTCACCAGGTCCAAGAACACCTTGGCAGAATATCTTCTTCCCATTTCATGGATGATGCGGTCGCTGCCGCTTTGTACTGGAATGTGCAGAAAACGGTAGAGCTTGGGGTGCTGGTAGGCCTCCGCCAAATCATAGACGATATCGTTCAGGTTGTCCGGGTTCATCATGCCCACCCTGACGCGGAAATCCCCCGGGAGGTCGCAGATTACTTTGAGGAGGTCAGGTAAGCGTTCTTGGCCGTCCATGCCGTATCCTGCCGTATCCTGGGAGGTCACCAATATTTCACCGACCCCTTGGGACAGGGAACGCTTGGCCCTGTCCCGCAGCTCTTCAATAGGATAGCTTTTCAGGTCCCCCCTCGCCATTTTGGTGATGCAATATGTGCACGAACCCCTGCAGCCTTGGGCAATTGGCAGTATCGTGGATCCCGCCGGTTCGTCATTTTCCAACGACGTTCTTGGAACACCATACTCCTGCATGAGGATCGCTGGTAGGCTCGGATAATCGGACGTCCCGCAAATCAAGGCCCCAGGGAATTCCTGCAGCAATCGTTCCTTGGCGACCGAGGCCAAGCAACCGATGATGACCAATCTCTTGCCGTATTCCTGCAGTTTATGCAGACGCCGGAGTATCTTTCTCTCCGTGGGGGCGATGACCACGCAGGTGTTGACCACAGCAACATCAGTTGATTCGACGTCTGACACAATAGTGTGTCCCATTCTCCTTAGGCAGTGCATCAGGTCCTGGGACTCCCCATGGTTCATGGTGCAGCCGTAGGTCTCGAAGTGGAACCTCACGGCCGCAAATCGCACCATGTAATTATTATAGATAGTGGCCAAACGAATGTTTTAAACGGATATGTTGTTGGAATCGTTGTTGCTCATAGCTGGCCTCGTCCTACTTTACTTCGGAGGGGACTGGTTGGTCGATGGGGCCTCACGATTGGCGGTTTCCTTAGGGGTCAGCACATTCGTCATAGGTCTTACCATCGTGGCCATGGGCACCTCCGCACCAGAGGCGGCGTTGGCAATTATCTCTACCTTAGAAGGCGAACCGTCCATCGCCTTCGGAAACATCGTTGGTTCCAATATAGCCAACATAGGATTGGTCCTGGGAATAGCCTGCTTCATATGTCCCTTGATGGTGAGAATGCAACTGCTCAAAAGAGAGGCGCTTTTCCTAATGATATCCATCATGGCCATAGCCATCTTGGGCCTGGACGGCCACATCGCGAGGGCTGACGCACTGATATTTTTGACGGTGGCGGTGGCCTTCAACATATACATACTGCATTCGGCCAGAACGACCGGGCCATTGCAGAAGAAACCCAGTGGGGATATCATTGCTGGTTACGGAAGAAGGTGGCGACACCTAGCCCTCCTCTCCCTGGGAATATTGCTGCTCGTAGCGGGGTCCCAACTCGTACTGATGGGGGCGGTGGGCATAGCCACTGCTCTAGGCGTGGACCAGTTCGTCATAGGGTTGACAGTGGTAGCCATTGGAACTTCCATACCGGAACTGGCCGTCTCCATATCCTCAGCATGCAGATTGGAGAGCAGCCTCTTGCTAGGCACATTGCTGGGTAGTAACATATCCAATACCTTTTTGGTCCTCGGCATGGCCTCTGCCATTGCCCCAATAGGGGTGCCTGTTGAATTCTACTCCATCACACTTCCGTTCACCTTGATACTATACGGCACCCTCATCGCCTTCATGTACCGGAAGAGCAGGTTGGATCGGAAAACGTCCCTAATATTGTTGGTCACTTACGCACTATACATCATTCTTCTGATGATGTTAGGTTAATAAATGGGCCAGGTAACAATGGCGAAATTCAATGCGGGAACTTACTACGACCATTATCTTCTTTGGTTCTCTACCAATTCAAGCAAATGTCGATATTGCCAATCGCGTTCCTTGACCGTGGCAGCATCGGCATCATGAGGGATCGTAGCGTCACGAACGGCGGTGGCCGCATAAATGGCAGCGGCTATGGCATGACTGGGAACATGCGTGGTCGCCAACGCTTGACCCGCGGCACGAGCAGCGGAACGAGCCTTGTCATCCTTCTCAACCTCACGCGCCGCCGCATGAGCCGCAAGTGCGTCCCTACGTATATCGGCCATCCTAAACACACCCGTTCGTGCCCATGTGCGTAACGCTTCTATGGCATTTCGAGGACGATCATCTTCTGGACGTCTTTCTTCAAAATAATGTAGTGCCCGCCCAGCGCAGTCAGCCGCCCATATGGCTAAAATTTTGTGATCGGTTCTTCTCGCTAGCTCCTCGATCACTTCGTCCATGCTCGTTCTTGCCATTTTTCGTTGTTTCATTTTTTTACGTTCCCGAGCGGATTATCCATCCCTTTGTTAGACCCATTTAGTCTTGTTGCGATCTATTCTAATTTTACTTCAAACTATAATGTAAACAAGTTAATTTATTACATTTTATTCGAAGATACTTACCAGAAAGTGCCATGATGAAGCCGAAGGTACATTGTAGCCAAATGTCGAGTGTACAAAACCCGAATTGGATTAATAAACCGCTTGCCAAACAAGAATATGGTTTAAAGTAGGGGGCTAATTAATGTGCCCAGATAACTAAGTGGACCCTATTTGAAATACTTTAATTAAAAAAGAAATAACAGGAAAATCGAGAAATTACGTACTGTCCTTATTTTCCTGAGATAGGCTCTCTATCATTGCTCCAAGGAAGCAGCAGGGCTCGTTCGGTTTTGTTGCCGCGCCCTCGCACAACCCTTCTTCGTCGATCAGAGCGACGTTCGGATGGCGCTCCATCAGCACCATGAGCAGCCAATCCTTTTCTCCGGAGTCCTCGAAGTGTATCTCCCCCATTTCTTTGGAACCATCCATATCCACTTTCTTCAATTGGATGGCTCCTCCGTTCCCTCCCTTCACATTTGTAATAGTCAGAGTGATCAGCATCACATCACTTCCTATAACTCGGCCTCTGTGGCCATTGGTAATATGTATCGACGAAGCATCCAGTCGGGAGGTTGTTCTCCATAATGCTAACCTCAGGGTGACCGTTCATCAACATTTCAAGGAGGACATCCAGTTCTTCCTTGTTGTCAAAAAATAGAGTTCCAGCGGCGTGAGTGCAGGTAATGGATCCCCGCTTCCACACTTCGATCCTGCCCCCATCGTCATTATCATTGCCATAGATCTTCAATGAAAGGTACATTGCACTCCTATCCATCCTTGATGGTGAACGAAGCACTCGGTCTGGTAATTCGATCGAGTGATTTGATTTGGTATCGAGAGTAATGCGTATATAATATTATACCACCCGTTCTCATCAGATTTATACAATATCCATACGAAAGGCGAGTACAACGATCGTATGAAAAAATGAACGACTAAATGTTGTGGGAACCGAGAGCTTTTAACTCCATTTTATAAAATAAATTATGGAATGTTGATCGACTTGAATGAGATAGAAAATGGCGCCAATTGGAGTTCAGAGCCTCCGATGTCAAGATGAACCTACGCACAGATGGCAAGAATCCGGGAGCATATTCATAACCGCGTCATGACGCCCCGTGTTCCCTATCTAAATTTAAAATAATGGGGATCTTCCCCATCGGTACACACCTTTCTGGGATTTCTTACCTGAATTTCAGAATACCCATTGCAAACAAGACTATCACTGCTAATACTATCGCACCAAGTAGTCCAAATATGAACCATCCAATGACGAATGCAATGACCGATCCCAGCCCTAGGGCCCCCCAATTCATGGTCAATGCCATTTATATCACCATATGATTTAGGGGGCTGGGCTTTAATATAATTACCTCTTTTTTTTGAACCGCTTTTGAGGGTACTTTTTACCCATTTTACTTTATGATACCTATTGTCCGTCGGGCCAATCGTTTGCCATACCACTCGTTCTGTTTTATTACAGCTTCGTTAACTCTGGTCCATCATTTAAGGTTATGATCGACCTATTTATGATCACAAGTAAAATTGATTACGTGGCCGGAGTGCAAAGTGGATACTGTATCGAAAGTCACGGTTTACCAATTAGACTGGATCACCACCATTGGTCTGATCATCACAGTCTATAAGGGTCCTCCAAGAGTAGGAAGGAAGAGACCGATTATAAACGCCAATATCCAGATTATTATGGCGATGATCAATGCCTTGCCCCACCCTATCTTGTAAAGGCCTTTGAGCGTCAATAGCCATACTATCCCAGCCACCGCGGCTGCCAGAAGACCGTTTCCTAGTAAGAAGTACGCCAATGCGTAGATGACCGTACCGATCACTGCTGCTAAGAGCGCTATACCAATTCCTTCCTCTTGCCCAAAAATTTTGGTGACTACATAGATCACTATCGTTGAGACCACCAGTGCGACCAGAAATCCAATAATGGTAGTTAACTCAATATCGGCCATGTAACTATTTAGGTCCATGTCATTATTAATGTTACTACCATTTTGAAGTTCAAGAAGTTACTATCCCAACCTAATTTTTCGGGGGGTTAGTAAATAATTTAATTGTATAAAGAGATAAATAAAAATATGAAATGGTTAGGAAGGCGCCTACCTGCTGGTTCGTCTGGTATACGAACAACCACTGATTGAGTTGAAAACCCGAGAGAATGGATATGAAAATGGCGCGAAGGGGGGGATTCGAACCCCCGGGTCCTTGCGAACAATGGATTAGCAATCCATCGCCTTGCCGGGCTGGGCCACCTCCGCTTTTTTGCTGCAAAAGCGAGAAACGTTATTAAAGCTTTTGTCTGGACGTTATTCCACTCCAGGAAATATGGTCGATGGTATATCCAATTATATGAGCCACAAACTTAATATCCTCACGGAGGTAATCTATGAAAGTTAATAAATATAGTTAATATAAAATTTAATCCAAGTGTAAAATAATCCTTTTCAAAATCGAATAATTGCAGTTAAATATTATCAATTGTAATTATTTATAAATATTAACCATATTTTAATAAATCACTCAATAATCGATCTTTAAAAAATGGAGATTTGCTAAAAGGTTAAGGGGATGTATTCTGAGTGGAAAAAAATGAAGGCCACGGTCCTATTGGTCATAATGCCGGCATATTGTATTTTTATTCTGCCTGCATGCGATGCGGCCGAGGAAACGGTAGTTCCCGTGCCAATAATTCTCCCCGGGGATGAAGAGAATTTCCCGGTGGCGGTGTATTTCGCTGACAACATGGTTTTTACGCCACAATGGAGAATCGGGAACTTAGTGCGCATAGAGATGATAGTCATCGATCTGAGAGGTCCCGGGGGAGGTATGCAGCCGAAGGATGTCTCATCGCTGAACATGAATATATATGAAAAGAGCGAGCTGATGCAGGATCCGACCCTGATCGCCAATACCAGGATGGTATCGGTGAGCCATATCCACGTGGAGATAGTTGATCAGGATGGAACGATGGTTTAGGATGAAACATTAGGATGGGATGGGACCACCTATGCCCAGACAGATTTTTCGGATTGCTTCAGAAGGGAGATCAACAAAGAGGGTTTCCTGATATATGGGGGTCAATGGGATACCTCTGGGATGACAGCTGGAACTTACACTGTCCATGTAGAGCTCGGTGATCTCTATACGATAATGTACTCGACCGGCAACAACAAGACCGATCTAGATCATCCGATCGAGATCCTTGCGGACGACCCGCTTGATCCGCAGTATGTCGCCTATGACCTTGGAATGGGAGGGGTGACGGACGACATGGCCTGGTTGGAGATGGGGGTACTCATGGAGAAAGGCTCAAAGGGTAACCTGGGCAGTGGAAAGGGCCGTTAGATAGTTCATCATACGCAAACCACCGAAGGGGGCCATTTGGTCCCCGTTTTTTCTTCTCTCAATCCAGACGGGCAGGTACTGAAAATCGTTCTTCTGGGTCTATTATACATACGGCATCGATCTTTACTAACGAACTCTGGAAAAGACATCTATTGTACTGGCTATGCGTTCAAGATATGCTCGGACGATGTAGTTGGCCTTACATCCAGAAAAATCGTCGTACGGAAAAGGTGATATAGACCTGGCATAATGGAGAGAATAGAAGCGTTGAAATCGCTTCGATAAGGGATGTCCCGAAACGGTTATATATAGGACCGAAGTTAAGGGATTTCTGCGCTGACATTCAGCGACAAAAACGCCGAACTGGATGCTTGCATCTAAAGGCGAAAGGAATGGGAATGGAGAACCAAGATCTCCGTCGAAATCGCGACGTGCCCTCTTGGTTCTGACGCTCGATGGCAGTTACTGTTTCTAAAGAAATGGTACTGCTGGTGAAACTTGGTAACTCTGCCAAATTCTTTAAGATATATACATCCTAGGCGATCAATTAATAATGAGTCGTCGAGGGATCAATTCCGGTTGATCCTGCCGGCGGCCACCGCTATTGGAATTCGATTAAGACATGCGAGTCGAGAGACATTTGGTCTCGGCGGACCGCTCAGTAACACGCGGATAACATGCCCTTGGGTGGGGGATAACCTCGGGAAACTGAGAATAATACCCCATAGACCTCGAAAGCTGGAATGCTTCAAGGTCGAAAACTCCGGTGCCCAAGGATTGGTCTGCGGCGTATCAGGTTGTAGTGGGTGTAACGGACCCACTAGCCTATGACGCGTAAGGGCCTTGAGAGAGGGAGCCCTGAGATGGACTCTGAGACATGAGTCCAGGCCCTACGGGGCGCAGCAGTCGCGAAAACTTCACACTGGGGGAAACCCCGATGAGGGAATTCCAAGTGCCAGCACATTGTGTTGGCTGTTCTTTGGTCTAAAAAACCAGAGAAGTAAGGGCCGGGTAAGACGGGTGCCAGCCGCCGCGGTAATACCCGCGGCCCGAGTGGTGGTCGATATTATTGAGCCTAAAACGTCCGTAGCCGGTTTTGTAAATCCTTGGGTAAATCGACCAGCTTAACTGTTCGAATTCCGGGGAGACTGCAAGACTTGGGATCGGGAGAGGTCAGAGGTACTTCTGGGGTAGGGGTAAAATCCTGTAATCCTAGAAGGACCACCGGTGGCGAAGGCGTCTGACTAGAACGAATCCGACGGTGAGGGACGAAGCCCTGGGGCGCAAACGGGATTAGATACCCCGGTAGTCCAGGGTGTAAACGCTGCGGGCTTGGTGTTGGGGGTCCTTTGAGGGCGCCCAGTGCCGGAGAGAAGTTGTTAAGCCTGCTGCTTGGGGAGTACGTCCGCAAGGATGAAACTTAAAGGAATTGGCGGGGGAGCACCGCAACGGGAGGAGCGTGCGGTTCAATTGGATTCAACGCCGGACAACTCACCAGGAGCGACGGTTACATGAAGGCCAGGCTGATGACCTTGCCTGATTTTCCGAGAGGTGGTGCATGGCCGTCGTCAGTTCGTACCGTAAGGCGTTCTCTTAAGTGAGATAACGAACGAGACCCTCACCATTAATTGCGAGCTTTCTCTCCGGAGGGAGTGCACATTAATGGGACCGCTGGCGCTAAGTCAGAGGAAGGAGAGGTCAACGGTAGGTCCGTATGCCCCGAATCTCCTGGGCTACACGCGCGCTACAAAGATTGGGAC
>SPCU01000044.1 GCA_004525545.1 Methanomassiliicoccus sp.
CGGAACATACTCTCCCTGCCAACCCTCTCCGAGATCAACACAGTTTGACAAGGAAAGGCGGAGGAACGAGAGTCGAATATCGCTGATATTTACCTCGATCCTATAGTTGGCCCGTTCCTGTGGATACACTTCATGGACCGATCTATCCAGATCTGATAAGAATCCTGACCTCATCTTACACTCGTTCGTTGTGTCGCCAGAACATGAATGGACCACTGCTTGGAATGCCAACGTGTCGATCTTTACCTTGACAGATAGCGAGAGATCGTTCATCTCCTCCAGCTCTTCCACCGTCAGTGCCACCTTCTCCGACCTATCGTTCAGGTCGGACATCGTCAAGGCTGATAAACTGGAAAGGACCACCAATACGATGGCTATCATGGAGAATGGCAATTGCCCCCGGTGGTCTCGGGAGAGCTTTCTATCTGTGTATCGGACGAGCATCGACATTGCCAATGCCCAGGGACATAAAAATGGACAGAACTACAATCAGATTACGCCTAGTTCTACTCTTTGACCATGTACAAGAAGTTCTCCAAATGGGCGGCTAGGAGTGGATTGTCGGAGAAGCCACACAGGTCCAGTTCGTCCGAGGCGATCATGGCCCGGGTGCTGTCGGAAATGACGTCTGTGGCTATCAGCGACTTTCGGCGGAAGACCTCGGTCGCCTCCGGTACTTTGACCGAGGGTACGGTGATTACGGTCACTTGCACACCCCGTTTGACCGCATCCTTGAATCGGTTGGCAAGTTCATTTCGGATATCCTGCATCTTGGGGGAGGATATCACGAATGTTTTTTTGGATGATTCGAGCAGCTCCCCGATCTTGCTCAACACCTTCTTCTTACCGTGAATGGTATAGACCAGTTCCGGGGTCCCTCTTTCACTTAACAAGCCTTTCACGGTGTTTAATTTATTGAAAATGCCATTCAGGTCATTCATCGCCCGGGCGCGTATCTCCTCTAATGGCACGGGGTGATATATGGTCGGTCGACCCCCAGTCTCCTCCACGAATTTCTTTTCCCTTAGCGATAGTAATGCTTTGTATGCGGAGGTGCGTGGTATCATGGCCAACTCCGCGATGTCCTCAGCGGTCCCATGACTTTTTAGTATCAGTGCAACGTAGATGCGGGACTCGTAGTTACTCAATCCAATATTCCCAAGAGCGGCGGCGATTTGGGTGTACTCCTTCTCAATGTCCTCTATGTCCAGCCGAAGAAGGTCAATGATATTCATAGCATAATATGTAGCTCATACAGCTACATAAACATTATATTACAAAATTGAAGTATGTGGTCGGGATGCAATAATGATTGCAAAAGAGAGTTCATTGACAAAGGGACTGCCGAAGCAGACGCAATCCCTTTGTCCAGAGTGCAGAAAGATCATCATAGCCGACATATTCGAAAAGGACGGTAAGGTGTTGATGGAAAAGACCTGCCCAGAGCACGGTCATTTCAGTGACATCTACTGGTCCGATGCTACGATGTACAAAAAAGCAGAGCTGTTCGCTTTTGATGGTGTCGGGGTGGAGGATCCGTTCATTAAAAATGCCAAGGTTTGCCCCAGTGATTGCGGTCTCTGCGACCTACACCTAAGCCACACCTCTTTGGCCAACGTGGACCTTACCAATCGCTGCAACATGAAGTGCCCCATATGTTTCGCCAACGCCAACGCGGCGGGATACGTTTATGAGCCGACCATCGAGCAGATAGGGAAGATGTTGAGCACCCTTAGGGAGCAGAAACCCGTTCCCTGCCCAGCGGTCCAGTTCGCAGGCGGAGAGCCCACCATCTACCCCCACTTCATCGAGGCCATAGCGAAGGCCAAGGAATTGGGTTTTGCCCAGATCCAGGTTGCTACAAACGGTATCAAATTCGCTGAGGACTTCGAACTGTTGAAGGCGGCGTCAGACGCGGGTCTGAACACCATTTACCTGCAGTTCGACGGTCTCCGTGAAGAGATATATCTCACTGCAAGAGGCCGTAAATTGCTAGACGTGAAACTAAAGGCGATCGATAACGTTAGAAAGCTGGAAATACCCCCGTCGATAGTCCTGGTTCCCACCATTGTAAAGGGCGTCAACGACGACCAGATCGGGCCCATATTCCGTTTCGCTTTGGAGAATAACGACGTCATCCGTGGAATCAACTTCCAGCCTGTAGCCTTCACCGGGAGGATCAACAAGGAGGACCTGGTCAAACAGAGGTATACTCTGCCAGACCTTGCCAATGACCTGGAAGTACAAACCCAGGGACAGATCGTCAAGACCGACTGGTACCCTGTGCCTAGCGTTGTGCCTGTTTCTACCTTGGCCTCCGCCATCCTCGGCGTACCAAAGGTCACCTTCACCACCCACCCGCATTGCGGATTGGCCACCTACCTGTTCGTTCAGGACAAGGACCATGTGGTGCCCCTGACGCACTTCGTCGACGTAGAACCGCTGTTCAGGGAACTGTACGAGCTGTCAAAAAAGACAGAGAAGGCCAAGGTCAAGTTCCCTTCAAAATTGAAGGCCTACGCTCTGCTCAAGAAGTACATCCACGAGGATAAGATGCCAGAGGGTCTGGACATCATATCGTTCCTTAAAATGCTATCCGAAGTCATGGGTGACGAGTCGAAGGAGTCCCTGTCCAAGTTCTCATGGAAGATGATATTCGTCGGTGGAATGCATTTTCAGGACCTTTACAACTATGACATTGAAAGGGTCAAGCGCTGTGCCATCCATTACGCTGTGCCAGATGGGCGTATTATACCGTTCTGCGCTTACAACGGTGGCCCAACCTTCCGAGAAGAAGTGGAGAAGAAGTTCTCGGTGCCGATCGATGAATGGAGACGGACCAGAGGAACGGAGCACACGTAGAGGTGTTGATCATGATCGCGAGCACAGAAAAATGCATGCATTGCGGCGCCTGTGTGGGTTCATGCCCTAAAAATGCCATATTCCTGAACGAGATAGTCCTGGAGTTCAACGAGAATTGCAATAAGTGTGGCAGATGCGTCCGCATTTGCCCCGCCGGAGCCCTAAAGATGGAGGCTAAGAAATGAAGACCGATTACGATGTCGTGGTCGTAGGCGCTGGCCCAGCTGGCAGTATGACCGCCAAACACGCGGCCAAAAAGGGCGCTCGGGTATTGATGATCGAGAAGCGCCAAGAGATCGGCGCTCCCCTAAGATGCGCCGAGGGAGTGAACAAGAAGGGGCTGGAGAAGGCCGGCGTTCCCGTGGACCGCCGCTGGGTATCCACGGATGTTTCCGGTGCCAAACTGGTATCTCCGGGTGGACATGTATTCCGCATCGATGAGAAGCAGGCCGGCAACGAGGTGGGCATGGTACTGGAGAGACACCTATTCGATAAGGCCATGGCTGCTGATGCTGCCCGAGCCGGAGCGGAGATATGGCTCAAGACCTCGGCCGTGGACGTGATCAAGGATGGCGACAAGGTGGTAGGTGTTAAGGCTATGCGCGAAGGCGAGCCTTTAAAACTCACCGCCGGTTGCGTGGTCGCCGCTGACGGTTTCGAGTCCCAGGTAGCCCGATGGGCCGGGATCGACACATCCCTGAAGGCGGCAGATATAACCACCTGTTACCAGTATCGCATGGCCAATCTTAAGACCGAGCCAGATTACTGTGAGTTCGTCATCGGTTCGGTCGCTCCTGGAGGTTACGTTTGGGTATTCCCTAAGGGCGACGACACTGCCAACGTCGGCATAGGCGTGTTAGCCTCCAATCTAAAGAAGCCGGGTGAGGTCAAGGCCTACCTGGACGCCTGGATCAAAAAGGACCCACGCCTGAGCTGCGGACAGCCTCTGGAAGCTATTGCCGGGGGTGTCTCAGTATCCCCGCCTGTGGAACGCTCCGTCATGAACGGACTTATCCTGGTCGGGGACTCTGCCCGTATCATCGACCCTATTACCGGGGGCGGTATCGCCAACGGTCTGCTGGCAGGTATGCATGCGGGTAACGTCCTGGGTGAATGTGTCGAGGCCGAGGACTTCAGCGAGAAGGCGCTGATGCCCTATGACGTACTGTGGCGCAATGACCTGGAAGACCGGCTATGGCGCAACTGGATGGCCAAGGAGAAGTTCCTGACCCTTTCCGACAAAACCCTGGATGAGGTCATTGAAACGCTGGCAACGGTCAATGTGGACAAGATGTCGGTGCACAATATTCTCATCGCCATCAAAGAACGCCACCCGGAGCTGGTCAAAGAGTTCGAGGAACTGATCTAAACCATTTCCCCTTCAATTTTTATTTATTCGTTCTTAACACCCGGCACGTCGGTGACGGCGGTGTGGGGCTTCCCGCCCTTGCTCCTGATAATCTCCATTACCTTCTCCGGCCTATCGGTCAAGGCGATCATACTACCTCCTCCACCAGCACCGGTGAGCTTGGCTCCATACGAATGTGGTAAGGTCGCGGAGACCAGTTTATCCAATTCGGGGGACGACACTCCGAGAATTGCTAAAAGTTTGTGATCCCTGGTCATCGTCCGTCCCAATGATTCCAGGTCGCCTTTGGCCATTTGCTTCACCCCCTCAAGGGTCATCTGACCAATATCCTCGATCACCTCTCGGGCAAAGGTGCTGTGGTCGACGTATCTCTTTACCTTGGCCACAAGGGGGCCGGTCGGCGCCGATCGGCCGGTGAATCCGATCACCAATGTCATCTTTGGCACTTTAAGATCGTGAACGCACCATCTTCTGGTGTCACAGGACATCTCCCATAGGAGGCGATCGCTTCGCTCACTGGCGATAAGTATTCCATGCCCATGGGTGCATGTGGAGGTATCGATAGGGCTGGCCCTTCCCTGGACCTCGTTCTCTACTTCGAAAGCCTCTCTGGCCACGGTCTCCTCGTCCCAATTACCCTTTGAACGGGCCAACGCCGCCAATAAGGCCACGGTCACCGCGGCGGACGATCCCAGACCAGAACCGGAGGGGAAATCCGAATCCGTGATCACGGCCGTAGGACATGCATTATGCTTGGCCAGGCAAGCCGATACGTAAGAATAGTTATGCGCGGTCAGGGGCATACCGTTCAAACTGGATATCGATGCCGACCTGATCCTGCAGCGCATGCGAAGATCGATGGCCACGGAGGCGGCCGGTTGGCCGTACACCACGGCGTGCTCCCCCAACAGTATTACCTTGGCCGGGGCCGAGGTCCCCCAAAGGCGACCGGACATCCCCAGACCTTCAGATACCGTATTTCCGGGCCATGGCCTGCATGGCCTCGTCCGGGCTCTTTCCATCAAGCTCTTTCATGCCGGTTCCCCACCATTTTTCCTCGAACTCCACCAGGTCGGCCTGGAAGAGCTCAAGGATATCCACCTTGGCTTCTTTATTGACCAGGGCAAGCTCCAGGTTGTGGTCCAAGCTTTTGCATAGGTCCTCACCCATGAAATCCGGTATCACATCCAATATCAGGTCCAGCAGGGCGTTGGTCAAGGACATGAAGAGTCGTTCCCTCCTCTGCGGTGTGGGCATGGATTCCTTCATCACGCTCTCAGACATGGGGCCGTACCACATGTCCCGGATGATGTAGGACCGTGCGCCCCAGTATTCCTCATCTCCGTATTCGGCACAGCAGCACTCATCCTCGTCGCTGTGGAGGATTCCCTCGATGTGAGCCTTGGCCTCGTCCATAAGTTCGTTGGGCGACCGACCTCTCAAGAAATCCTTCTTTGAGCTCCACCAAATATCTTCGAACGCGGTCAGTACCTCCATCAAGGCCCTCTCGTCGTCGAAACTATCCCCTTCGGACTCTAGGAACTGGTCACGGAAAAGCGCAAGGAGATCGATGTCATACTCTTTATTGACCACGGCTATGGCCAGATAATCGTCCAGGTTCTCTTGGAAGATGCTTAGAATTTCCTCGGGCAGGTTCATACCCACCCTTTCCAGCACGGCGTTCGTTACGGTCAGGAAGAGCACCTCGTCCATCTCTTCCTTGGAAATTTGCTCGGATCTCAGGCCTTCCATGATATCTTGGAACATGAGGTCTTTGAACATCAGCGTACGGACCGGGTTCTTGTCGAACAGTGTTGGCTCCTTAGTTCTTTCCAATTCAGGCACCGGCTCTGATCCCTTGTTCTTGCCACTCTTTGCCTTGTTTTCAGTAGCCCCTTTCTCAACCATGTTGAACCCTCCATGTTCGGTTCCTTACCATCGTGGCAAAGGACCTGTGTTATAAACGGGACAGAGTCCCCAAGGATATAAATTCATGGCGCCTGACCTAATGTGGTCCCTAGAGGACCGAAATATACGCAAATTGGTTAGAGCTCCAAATTTCAACTATAATAATATTAAATTCAATATTTTATTATTTTTCATATCCAGATCATTTGATGCACCCGAGAAAATTATTAATACGATCGTAAACAACTAGCAATATACACTTTAGGAGCCGATATCATGAATTGGATCGCGCTGGTTAACGTATTGGCAGGCCTGGTGCTTGCGATCGCCTTTTTAGAATTGATTCCAGCGCTCGGTAAGTACTTGGTCCAATTGGCTAAATGGTTGGGTCGGTTCCAGGTAATAATTGGCGTGATCGCCATCATACTTGGGGTCGTCGCATTGTTGGACGGTTCGGAGCTGCAGGGGATCGTGGCTCTGATCGCCGGTCTGGTTCTGGCAATGGGAATTCTTCCCAGCATTCCCGCCTTGGGGAAGTACCTGGAAAAACTGGCCAAGTTTCTGGGAGGGTTTCAGACCATCATCGGGATAATTGCCATCATCGTTGGTATCTGGGGGCTGCTGTAGTCCCGTCGGGGCTTAGCCCCAGCGTCCTATTCATCCTAAGCCCATCAAACGTTGAATTCGTATTTTATCCGCTCATCAATCAAAGGGCTTACTAGCTTTGAGCGAGAACATCATTGGAACGTTGAATTCCCCTTCCGGTAGATACCAGTAACCGTCGTCGTGCCTTTGCATCCTAGGGTGCATAGGGAAGAAACAGGAGGAGAACTCGTGTACGAACTCCAGATGCAAACCTTGGGACACTAAGGAGTTGATTATCTCTGACATGGAATGGAACCATTCGAAGCGTTCCTTGTTCTGGAAATCATGACCCTGATCGACGACATGGTCGTCGTCGAACATCTCCGGTGATTCATCGAAATATGGGTATCCCGCCTGAAAGTGGTCTAAAACGTTCTCGTCAATCATATTGCCAAAAGGGTGCCCCTCAACTATGTAGAAGAAGCCTCCAGGCCTTAGGTACTTGGCTATGAGACGACCCCACTCACCGAGGTCCGGAAGCCAGCATAATACGCCGTAGCTGGTATACACTATATCGAATTCAGTCTGCAGGACGCTTTCCAGATCGTACACGTTGCTATTGATGAATTTTGCTGGCACTTCGATCTTGCGGCTCAGCTCTCGGGCCAACCTTATGGCCTCTGCGGAGAAATCCACCCCGGTGACAGTGGCCCCTCGTCCTGCCCACGAAAGACTGTCCATACCGAAATGGCATTGCAGATGGAGCATGTTCTTTCCATTGACATCTCCCACCTCACGAACCTCTAATGGCAGAAGGCTGTCCTTCTTCCTTAGAAAACCATCTAGGTCATAATAGTGGGAATTCCAATTGGCTTGGGCTTTCTCGTCCCAACGGCGAAGATTAGCGGCCGTCATCTCATCGACGTTCTTCAATGGTCCTCTCTCCCGACCCTACTCAATTGAAATGAATCGTAATAATAGTCGTCGCTTTTATAAATGGAAGGGTTACGAAAAATGAGTGATGAAATGGTGCGAGGGACCGGATTCGAACCGGCGAACCTCTGCAGGAACAGATCTTGAGTCTGTCGCCTTTGGTCGGCGCAAATGGCGCCATTGACCGAGCTTGGCTACCCTCGCGGTGAGGCCGGATAAAAGTGCCGACCTTAATAAATGTATTCGAGGTTACGCCGTGGTGATCTCTGTTCGGCCATTCCCTACCAATACGGTGTGCTCGGCCTGCGAGACCATGCCGTTCTGGGTCTCGACAAGGACTGGATATGTGGAGACGACCCCATGACGGTGCAGTACTTTCAGCAAATGGATGGAGTTGTTCTCGAAACGATCGCACCAACGCTCACAGAACGGTAGTGTAGTGAACTCCTCCTTGATGCGATCGAAGAACTTTTTAGCTTCTTCGTCACGTAATGGTCGGTCACGCAGCACCCGATAGATGTTGCCCGATTTACCGTTGGACACCTGCCCTTGACCATTGGTGGCAAAAGGTTCGATGGCCAATAACATGTTCTCTCTCACCTTGGTCAGAGACCCGTCGTCGATGTTGGGCACGGATAGTCCCGCGTGAAGATTATACCTCTTCATCTCATGTCCACTGAGGTTGACCACAGGTCGATATCCGGTCTCTTTTATGCTGCGTTCGATGACCCCGCCGATAGTGCCGACGGAGATGCCATCCTTGGCCATCTCCATGGCCAGTTCCAGTCCTCGTTCGGAAGCCATGATCAGCGGTTGCCAGTTTCGGGTTCCCACTTCCACAGTGGTTGCCGTGTCACCAAGATATCCGTCGACCTGTGCCCCCACATCCAATTTGACAAGGTCGCCATTATCGAACGCTATGCAGTCAGCTGAATTTGGTGTAAAGTGTGCCGCGGTGTCGTTCAGGCTAATATTGACTGGGAATGCTGGGCGACCTCCATGATCTATAATGTGGAATTCCATGCGTTCGGCCACATCACGGAGTTTCACTCCGTTGGTCACCATGGACCTCCCCAGCTCCCTGGCTTCGGCCGACAATCGCCCAGCCTTACGAATGCAGTCCAGGGCGTGATCATCCAGCAAGTACATCTTCGATCTTCTCTTTAGAAATGGCGCCATATCGGATGATCTCCACGGTCCCGTCGATGATCTGGACGATGGTGGATGCCTTCCCGATCTTACAAGGCCCGCAGTCCACATATGTAGCCACGCTCTCACCTAGGTCGGCTATAGCAGCCTCTACATCGGTCGGGTTTGGGTGTGAATGCATGTTCGCACTGGTAGATATGATAGGTCCAAACTCGTCGATCAGACGTAGGGCGAATGGATGGTCTGGTATCCTGATGCCGACCTCTTGAAATGACGCAGTAATGATGTCCGGCAAGATCGGTTTCTTCTTCAATAGAAGGGTTAGGGGCCCAGGCAGGAATGCCTTTGCCAGACGGTGTGCGTTCTCGTCCAGCTCAGCCAACTCTTCGGCCATGGTCATATTGTTGACCGCCAAAGATAGTGGCATGTCGAACGGGCGTCTCTTGGCAATGAAGACCCTCTTGACCGCCGTCTCATCGAAGGGATCGGCACCCAAGCCATAGAGCGTCTCGGTGGGATATACCACTAGTCGTCCAAATCGGAGCATCGATAGCACATTCTCTAGGTCATGCTTGGATACGCTGCATTCGGCGCATTTTGCATCATTGCATTTAATTATGTCCATTCAAGACCCTCCCAGATAATTTAACGCTTCCAAAATAGTTTCACTCGCTCGACTCTGGCAGAAATCGCCATGTCCTGGATATATCTCTTGCGGGGTCAAGGATAAAAGCTTTTTGACCGAACCCACAAGCTGCTCGAAATTGCCGCTTGGCAGGTCCCATCGCCCGACCCCTCCCACAAAGACCGTGTCGCCGGATATCAGTATGCCTTTTTCTTTTTCCCAGAGGCTGATTCCTCCAGCAGTATGGCCGGGGGTGAAAAGAACCTCGAACTTTGAACTGCCAGTGCTAAGAATTTCTCCACCGTGAAGTTCTGTGACCTCTACCGGTTGCCCAGTCACCCCGAACATTGAGGCCAGAGTTTGTTGGCCATCGCCCTCCCTGATGGGGCGGGCGTCTTCGGAATGCACTAGTACTTCAGCGCCCAGTTCATCGGCCAAGGCGGCGGCTCCACCGGTATGGTCGTAATGGCGGTGCGTCAGGACAATTCGTCTTACGTTGTTCTGTTGAACAGTGTAGGACAACCATTTCATTACCTCTCGATGGTGCATGCCGGTACCGGTGTCTACGAGGATGGGATCATCACCGGTTAGAAGATAGATATTGGAATCGAAGTCCATCCCAGCAAGGCATCGGACAACCATCAACTTTCGATAAAAGGTGGTATTATTTAAACTTTTGAACGCGTATATTTAATAAAATAATAACCACTGGTCGAACAAGTCAATAATAGGTATTAGGACAATATCGGGAAAGGGGGCGGGATGAACCTATTAGAATCCGAAGCGAAGTATCTTTTCCGAAAATACGGGATCTCAACTCCGCATGGTCTGGTCTTTCACGACCTGAAAGGAATCGAGGGATCGCTGGTCAACCTGAGATTTCCATTGATGGTCAAGGCCCAGACCAGCCAGGGTGGCCGGGGTAAGGCGGGTGGGATACGTACCGCCCTGTCGAGAGAGGAAGCCCTTGAATGGAGCGGCCGTATACTGAACATGCAGATCGCTGGAATGAAGGTTCACGCCGTGCTGCTGGAGGAGATGATCGATGCCGCCAAGGAGATGTACTTAGCTATCACGATAGACCAGATCACTAGATGCCCAGTACTACTTGCCGGGTGTGCCGGCGGCATGGACGTTGAAGGAATGCCGGCAAAAACCATCAAGCGCTGGAGCCTAGATCCCCTGGAATCGATGCCTTTATCAGTGCTAGAACAGGCCTCTCACTTCCTGGTCCGGGATGGTCCGGGGTCTATGGGGGTACGTTCGACGATCACCTCGATGTGGAGGATTTTTCGTCAGATGGACTGCGAACTGGTTGAGATCAATCCTCTAATGATCACCGAATCTGGTAAGGCAATAGCTGCCGATGCCAAGGTGTCCATCGATGATGAGGCGTTGTTCAGACATCCAAATATGGCCGTCAAAGCGAGTCGTGATCTGACAGAACTGGAGAGATTGGCTAAGGATAAAGGCTTTCAATTAGTGGAGCTCCCGGGGGACATTGGCGTTCTAGCAAATGGTGCAGGGTTGACCATGGCGGTATTGGATACGCTGCAGCGATTTGGAGGGCAAGGCGGCACCTTCCTCGATCTGGGCGGGACCGATGATCCCGCAAGGATATCAGAGGCTTTGAGCCTTCTATCATATGATTTGGCTCGCGGAAGGATACGTTCTATCTTAGTGTGCATCTTCGGCGGCATTACCAAGTGCGATAGCGTGGCCGAGGCTCTAATGATGACCGTTATCGATAAGAAAGTCAAGGCCAGGACCGTGGTCCGCTTGCGTGGCAACAACGAGGAGGACGCGGTAAAAATGCTTTGTTTGGCCGGTTTCAATGTACACCTGGATCTAGATGAGGCCTGTATGCAATCGGTGAAGGTGAAAGGATGATTGGTTCGGCCCTGTTGAACGAGCACAAGGTAATGGTGCAAGGAATCACTGGTCATCAGGGTTACCATCACACACAACAGATGTTGGAATATGGAACCGATGTTGTGGCCGGGGTCACTCCTGGTAAAGGAGGAAGGTCAGTTAATGGGGTCCCAGTGTTCAATTCCGTGGCCAAGGCCATAAAGCGTACCGGGGCGACAGCCAGTGTAGTTTTTGTCCCTTCCATTCATCTCAAGGAGGCGGGCGTGGAGGGGATCGAGGCTGGTCTGGAGGCAATGGTGGTGATCACGGAAAGGTCACCAGTTCATGATTCTATGAATTTCTTGGCCATGGCCAGGCGCCATAATGTAGCCATTCTGGGTCCGAATTGCCCTGGGTTATGCCTGGTAGGAAAAAGCAAGGTCGGCATCATGCCCAATAGAATCTTCCGGAGCGGGAGCCTTGCGATCATCTCCCGAAGTGGCACTTTAACATATGAGGTAGTGCAAGCTTTGAGCAACGCTGGACTTGGTCAGGATGTGGTCATGGGATTGGGAGGCGACCGGCTCCTGGGAACCGATA
>SPCU01000129.1 GCA_004525545.1 Methanomassiliicoccus sp.
GAGGACGGGCTCTATGACGTGCAGTACTGCGTCATAGTGGACGCGATGGGAAGAGCGACCATAGGACATGGCATGGGATTCCGGTATCCGCCTATGATAGAAGCGAAGGTGCGCCAAGGCGCCTCCGTGGGAAGCGCCTGCGCCGATCTGTTCGAAGAGGGCGACCAGGGGACGGGTGTAGGCGCCATCGGTCTGTTGACCAACGGCGTGTTGGACCGGAAGATGTTGACAGAGCAGGCGGTGCTAGCGGCAATGGTGCCGCGCATCCGAAAAGATCTCTACTGGTAGATATCCGCCTTCTCCTGCGGGCGCCTGAGGGACGCCATGTACTCGTCCTTGGAACCGCAATGTTCCAGCCCGACGCATCCGAAACGGTTGTATTTGAGGCAATAGTCCCCACCAATGCAATGCTTGCAGTGTGATTCGCGGTTCTGCATGCGGCACTTGTCCTCGATGCAGGTGAAACCAAAGTACAGACCTTGGCACTTCCCGTCCGGACCCATCTGTGGGCATTCCTTCATGACCGGCTCACCTCCGAGGCGCGTTCGTAGTACGAACGTCCCCGTTCACGTTTGGCCGGGTATGCGACCGTGCCGACATGAGCCCGTACCGGACAGAGGTCCTCGCTCTGACAATGCAGACCAGTGACCTGGTATTGAGCGTAAACGCTCCCTCTGTACCGATTATTGTACATCGAGGTCCCATCCCCACCATTACAGCATATGAATATAGATTATGGGATGTTAATAATTTCCCTTGAATTTAACATACCTGTCGAAAGGCATGATGATACGGTCAAAATCATTAGTTTTGCCAGAGCCCGAACTTATTTCCTTCCGTGTCCAAGCACACCGCCAAGAACCCGTATCCGGGAATCTCGTTCCGGGGCATGAGCACCTTCCCCCCTAGCCTCTCCAGCTTCTTCACGTAGCTATCGATCGAATCGACCCCGAAATAATTGACCATCCCGCTGTCCCCTTCCTGCCTCTTTCCCATTCCCCCGCCGACCGAAGGTTTACCTTCCAGGTCCTGGGTGCCAATGCCATAATATTCCATCGGTCCAGGCATGGGCTCTATCTTCCATCCAAAGAGCTCGGAATAAAATCTTGAAGCTCTTTTGATGTCCTCGGCAGGTACATCGAAATGAACGATCGTGGGCATCTGTGATCACCGCGATTAACTAGACGTTGATGAATAATAGACCTTTTCAGGCCATCGATAGGAAAATAATAGGAGCGCCGAGGGGGAGATTCGAACTCCCGGGGTACTAGGTACCACCGGCTTTCAAGGCCGGCGCCGTGATCCAGGCTTAGCTACCTCGGCTTTTTTAAATGATTTTCTCTCCGCGTCCGGACATAAGGTCCTGCAGGTCCAGCTCGAAGGCTATGATAGGATATCCCATTTCATAGTCGACGATGACCTGGGGATGCAGTTCACCGAAATGCCCCACGTTCCGTCCGTTGACCATGACGACCGCGCACCTGCCGGGTATGAACGTGCCTATGTCGCCGGGATGAAACGAGCACTGCACTCCCAGCTCCTTCAATACGCCCTCGGCCAACGACTTCATCTCGGTGAAGCCGGCCTTGGAATGTATTGCCATGATGGCCAAGTGCTTGCGCCTCTTGGTGGAGATGACCACGTCCCCTACCTCGAATATGCGCTGAGGAAGGTCGCGGTGCTTGCTCCGGCGAAGCACTGTCAAGAGAGAGGGTATCAATTGCACCCTCAAACAGTTATGGTCCTCGCTGACCGGATTTAGCACCTCGACCACCTCGACCTCCGGGAAGCGTGTCTTGGCGAACTGCTCCCCGATGGACGACAGGGTCAATGTGGTCACCTCCCAGTAGCCGAACCCGACCATCATCTGACGTACGAGATCGGCCACGCGTTCTATCTTACGTTCGCCGCCGATGGTACTGAAGACCGGCTTTGAGTTACCGAAATTCTCGTACCCGTAGCCGATGGCCACGTCCTCGATGACGTCGGCGACATGTATGAGGTCCATGCGCACCGGGGATGATGACACCTTCACCTTGCGCCCCTTCGGTTCAGCGGAATAGCCCATGCGGGTCAGACATTGGCACATGGACAGTGGTTCCAGGTCCAATCCCAGCAAGGCGTTCGTTCGGTCCACGTCCACGAGCCATTGCTTTGGACGTAAGTTAGGCGTTATGCCTTTCTCCTCCCCACGGAGGTTGATGGTCTGGATGACCCCGTTCCTCTCAGCTATGGAGGTGCAGACTATGTTCAGCACACCACTGATGGTGTTCTGATCCGTACCGGTCACATCGATGAAGAGGTTCTTCGTTTCAGTGGTCACGGTGGTCAGCCGCCCATTGATTATCGGGGGGAAAGAAAGGACCTTATTGTCCTTATCCAGGATGACAGGGTATAGCTCCTTCCCTTCCAGCAGATGCTTGTAGTCCCTTCCCTTCTCATGTTTCTCCAGTATCTCGGCCAGGGTCATGGGCTCTTCCTTGGCCAATGGTACGAAGCTGATGGAATCGGGAGCGACGGCCCGGTAGACGAAGGGCGGTGTGACCTTGTCCAGGTCGTGGACCCCTATCGCCACCTTGGCCCTCTTGCGACCAACTGTCAGATGCAATTTCTCCTGAAGCTCCATAAGGGATCGGATGATCTTATCGTCCAATGTCACGTCGCGGATGATGGCTCCGACAACGAACGGGCGGACCTTTTTCACGGAAGGTTCGACCTTCAGTACGATGTCAGAGGATGCCATGTCGTAGGTGCGCAACCCCAGCTCAATGTCAAAGAATGCGCGCAGAGCTCGAGCAATTCCCTCGACCGAATATAGGTCCGGGCGGTTGGGGAAGAACTCGATGGACGCCTCCTTGGTCACCGGGTCGAAGTCGTGAAAGTCAGCCCCGATCATAGGTATGCGTCCCAGGACCTCTCGGTCTTCCAGTCTGGTGCCTATGAGGGACCTCAGGTCCTCGAGGTTGAAATTGATAACTGGCATGACGTTCGGACCATAATGTTGGAGGTATAAGAGGGTTTTTAAGTTCCCACCTTGGCGGCGTTATCTTGATGTCGATCAGCGTCCCAGCGCTTTGTGGGCCTTGCCTAGTTCTCCGGCGGATTGTGCTGCAAGTGTGGACAGCTCCCCGGCCAGGACCAGGACGGCAGCGA
>SPCU01000117.1 GCA_004525545.1 Methanomassiliicoccus sp.
CGCCGGACTGAAGCGCATGGCCATGGACCCTCACTTCGTGGTCATCCGTACAATGTGCTCCGCCCGCGTCGATCCAGAGTGGGTATTGAAGGCACTGTCCAAAGGAGCCGACGGCGTACTGGTACTGGCTGGTCACCCCGGTCGCTGCCATTACGAGATAGGCAACCTTCGTACCCGTAAGAGAATGACCCTGCTGCACAACTACCTGGACCAGATGGGCTTCCATCCCGACCGCTTCCGTATCGACTACATCGATTCGGAGGAGGTGGAGGGATATGTTGAGGCGGTCAACAGCTACGTGGAGAAGGTAAAGGAACTGGGACCGAACCCGGTGGACATGAACGCACCGATCGCACCGAAGCGCCTAGAGATGCCCTGGCTGGACATCAAGCCGCCTAAGAAGTGGGACGAGGGGCTGAACATCTAGTCCCTTCGCTCCAATAAATCCCTTATCTTTTTCAATTCTTCCAGCATCAGCTCCTCTGTTCCCATGGGTCGAGCGGACGACGTTCCTCCCTTCGACTTCCTAACGTTCTCCATGATCAAGTTCCTCAGTCGATCATGGTCCTTCACCCCGATTATGGATATTTCGGACCTTCCGGCCTGCTGTACGGAATAACCGGCGGTCTGCACGTTCAGACCGTATATGCCGAAGCGGCGCATCAACGGACCTTGGTGAATGTCCACGTTGGTTATCTTGGCATAGGGCACTATACTGGTCTTCCGAAACAGCACTCCCCTGGACCAGACCACTTCATCGTCGGTCAGACCGTAGACCAAGCTTCTATAGTATAGCTGGTTCCAGACGATCATCTGGGCCAGAAATATCACCAGGATGACCAGTGCCGAAAGGGTCGCTCCCTGTCCGCCCTCCTCCCAGGTGGTCAGGGTCATCATCGGTAACCACCAAGGCAATATGATCACCGCCAAAAGCAGGAGCATGAAAGCCAGGAAATATGATTTTAGAACAGGATCGGCCTTGAACTCCTTGTTTAGTTCCACCTTTACGCCCATGAACTAAAGAGCGATCGTCGTGATAAATCAATTGTGTAAAAAAAAGAAAAATTTTGTAAAAGGGTTTACTCGGTCTTCCCGTGGGCCTTCCGCATGAAGTTGTCCACATCCCCCACGTCATCGGTGAGGTAGCTCACGATCACACCGGCGATGATGGCCGCCGGCAGGCTGTAGAGCGCCGGGTTGATGAGCACCGGCAGTCCCAGGACGTTGGTCGTTCCGGTCAGCGTGGCGATGACGAACACCACCGACACCACCAGCCCGGTGATCATGGTCGCTAGGGCACCCTGCCGAGTGTACCTCCTCCACCAGATGCTCATGAAGAGCACCGGGAAAAAGATACTGGCCGCCATACCGAAGGCCAGGGTCACGAGGTAGGACACGTTCTGGTTGGCCATTCCCAGCCCGATCCCCACTCCCATTATACCCATGAGCACGATGGACAGCTTGGCCACCATCACTTCGCGGCGATCGGAGGCGTTCTTGTTGATGACCTCTTTATAGAAGTCGTGGCTCACGGTCGTCCCTATGGTGATCAGCAGTCCGGCCACGGTGCTCAGTATAGCACAGAAGGCTCCGCCTATGGCCACACCCAGCAAGACCTGACCACCTGTCTGTTCACCAAGTAGCGGTACCGCCATGTTCACGGCTATGGACGATTGTCCGCCCATGAAGAAGCCCATGAGGTCCGGGTACAGTACATACATGGCCCCGAACCCCACGAACACCGTCATGATGTAGAAGGTGCCGATCAGCAGCAGCACACCGATGGTGCTGGTGCGGGCGTCCTTCGGCCTCCTTACGGTGTAGTACCTGGTCAGTACATGGGGCAGACCGGCCGTGCCGAACACCAGTCCGGCCGCTAAGGCCATGGTATTCATCCAATTGGGGGCGAAAGTACCAGGAGTCATCGCAGTGTTCTGTCCAGTTAACTTGCCACTGACGAAGGCTATGGCCTCCTCGGCGGTGAGCGTACTGAAGTCAGGCACCGTTGGATCGTTGGCTAGCAGCCCGGAGGCCAGCTTGGGGGGGATCATGTTGTCCGCCTGAGAGAACACCTCCCCGGGGTTGAAGTTGAACGACATTCCCAGCATCAGGATGAGAATGATGAACATCGCTGCCCACAGTATCAGCCCTTGGATGATCTGGTTGTAGGTGGTGGCGCGCATGCCTCCGGTGGTAACGTAGGCTATCACCAGCGCTCCTATGACCAGTACGGAGAAGGTGTAGTTCCACCCCATCAGCAGCTGCAGCAGGGCTCCCGCGCCTACGATCTGCGGCACCACGTAGAAGGTGGATATGACCACGGCCCCTAGCATACCTCCGAAACGCAGGGACTTGCTGCCCTTGAATCGTGTGGTGAGTATCTCCGATGTGGTGAACTTACCCACCTTCCTCAGGGGCACTGCCAGCAGGGCTAGCAGCACTATGTACCCGCCGAAATATCCCAGGCCGTCCCAGGTCTTGTCTATACCGAAGACCGCGATGGCCCCGGCCACACCCAGGAAGGATGCGGCGCTCAGATAGTCTCCGGTGAGCGCCAGCGCGTTCTGAAGCCAGCTGATGTTCTGACCGGCCACATAGAACTCCGCAGATGTCCTGGCCGAACGCCTGGTGTATACGGCCACTCCCAAGGAGATCGCTATGAGGCCGACCACGAAGACCATGGCGACTATGCTGGTCATTCAGATCCCTCCATTTTGCTGGCCATGCGGTGGAACATGACGGCGGTGATCCACCCGATGGGGAAAAGCAGCAGTACCCACACCACGGTCACATTGGCATCGCCGAACACTTTGGCCGTAGCGATGTCCGCGGCAAAGGAGTTCAGGAACCCCAGTCCGAAGTAGGGAACGAGGAAGGCCATCAGGGTACCGACCGCCAGTCCAAGCTTACGTCCTATGTTCAGGTCCGCGATGTCCACCATATCCAGCGGGGCTTCCTCCGGCACCT
This sequence comes from Methanomassiliicoccus sp., assembly GCA_004525545.1. Classification (GTDB taxonomy): domain Archaea; phylum Thermoplasmatota; class Thermoplasmata; order Methanomassiliicoccales; family UBA472; genus UBA472. Next base: position 2,968 of record SPCU01000117.1, read on the forward strand.
CTGGAATGAGCTTGGCCAGTGCGATCTGCAGGATGTCGGTTATATATGCGTCATTATAACCTTTGGTCATCACCACCGGGTAGGAGGAGTGCTTCATCACACCCTCGGCAACCGATCCAAGGGTGATCTTCTCCCAACCACTGCGGCCGGACGAACCAAGCACTATGAACGATGGTCTGATCTGCTTGGCGTAGTCTAGGATAGCTCCTACCACCGGTCCTCCTGCGTATGTCTTAATGACCGCCGGTACGGAATTCAAGGCGGCCCATTCCATGGCCACCTCTCCTCCCTTTGAGTGTATGCCGACTAACTCTGCCTCGGCCACATCATCGCCCATTCTTTCCAGCGGTGTGCTCATCGAATCTTCATTAACGCACACCACGTGGAGAGTGGCTCCAGTGGCTTTCGCCAGCTCTACCGCCTTCTTGGTGGCGGTGAGGGCCGGTTTCGAGCCGTCGGTGGCCAGCAGAATTATGTTCTCTTGACCATTAGTTCGTCCGTTATTACGGTTCAGGATCTTATCCAGCATTACTCAGCACCTCCCGGCTCCATTCGAGAGGTTACCCTCTCGAACTCTGAATTCGCCATTATCATGAGGGATCGTCCATTAATTGTGACCGGGGAGCTTATTCGACTCCCCCCCTCATGTTCCTGATCCGCTTCCGGACCGCGCGTTCACAAATCCTTCCGTCGTTCCGTTGCGCATACCATGCGTCACGGTCGTCCAGTAGGTCCACCCA
>SPCU01000089.1 GCA_004525545.1 Methanomassiliicoccus sp.
ACTGCGTCGACCTTCTCGGGCTTCTTTCTCTTCGGGCGTTCCACGAAAAGATCGTCGGTGCTCCTCTGAGCATGCGGAGCCCTCTGCCCTTTGGACCGTGGTGATGGCACTGGCCTCTCCCCGGCCTTCAAGGAATTGGTGATGGCGATGATGTTCCGCGCCTTGTACACCCCGATGTTCAACCCTTCCATGAGAGAGAACAGGTTACGGCGTTCCTCAGGCATGTTCAGCGCGGTGCGCAATAACTGCTCGGTCTCCTCGTCCGGCATGACATAGGTGAAGTCGATGTCGTTGACGCCCTCGATATAACCGAGGACCCTCTTGGCCCGGGCGATGTTCCTATCAGGCAATGACGAATAAACGTCGGCCAGGGACATTCCCTCTTGACCGCTGCGAGAGCTGCGATAGTAGGTCAATAATGCGGTTCGAGATTGCATCTCCAGGGAGGTGAACTCCTCCTCGGATAGCTGCGATGGGTCCACGTACTCCCGCTGTTCGATGAAGCCGAACACGTCGTCGAGCATCTGATAGGGCACGTTGCACTCACGGAATACCTCCTCCTTGCCCATGCGCCTTCCGTTCCTATACTGGAACTCCAGTACCTTGCCGGCCATCTCCGCCACTTGGTTCTCGCGCTGTTTTCCGTCGGCCATGCGCAATCCTTCCGTGGCGGACGTCATGTTCGGGCTGAGCTCCAGGGCCTTCTCGAAAGCACGTTTCGCTTGATCGTATCGTCCTATCCGCAGCAGGATGAATCCTTTCCCGTTCCAGGCGGCCGGGTCCTTGGGGTCCAGACCGATGGCGTTGTCATAGCTGCTCAACACATCTTCGTCCCTTTTGAGCCGTTCGGCCATGTCCGCCCGCTCCATCCATCCCCGGCGGTTGCGGGGATCTATGGCCAGGGCCTGTTCCAAGAGCTGCATGCCCTTCTCGGTGTTGCCAAGCTTGTCCTCTAGCATGGCCATGTTCTCAAGCACCGTGGCCTCGGACGGGTCCAAGACTAACGCTTTTTCGTATGAGTCCATGGCATCATCGAGCCGTCCCATCTCCTCCAGCACTCTGCCCCTGAGCTTGTAGACACCGAACTCCTCGGTACCGAGGTCTACGGCACGATTGAAGCAGAGCAGGGCGTTCTCCATCTCTCCCAGACGATAGAGGGCGTTGCCCTTGTACTTCCAGGTCTGAGCGTCAGAACGGTCGAAGGCCAGTGCCTTATCGAAAGCTAATATCGCGTCCTCAATACGGTTGAGCGATGCCAGCGCCCTTCCGCGATCGCTCTGGTAGTGCGCGGTGTTCGGGTCTAAAGTAACGCATTGGTCGAACGCGTCCAGCGCTAGCTCGTAGTTGCGCATCATGAGCAGGGCGCGGCCTTTGTTGGCCAGAGATTCCACGTCCTTTTGGTCCAATCTGAACGAGGTGTCAAAGGCCTCGGATGCCTCGCCGTACTTGCCCATGGACATGAGCACCCGTCCCTTCCCCTTGTAAAGGAACGCGTCCGTCTCATCCAGGAAGATTGCCGCGGAGAAGGTTGAGAGCGCCTCCTCTAACCTGCCTAATTTCTCTATGGCCCCGGCCTTATCGATGAGAGCCGACTTGTTGCGTGGATCGATCCTCAATATATCGTCACAGACCTTTTGGATCTCTTCCGGTTCTCCCTTGGCCACCACGGCGGAGCGCTTCAACTGTAAGACCTGAATGTCCCCTGGTTCCACATCCAACGCCCGGTCGTAAGAGCGCACCGCATCCTGGTAGTGGTTCAATCTGGAGTAGGCCAGACCGCGATCCACCCAGGCGATCTTGTTCTTGGGATCCAGTTTTACGATCTTGTCGCACACCTTGATGATATCCTCATTGCGACCCAGTAACTTCAGGCTGTTCTTCTTGGACACCAACACCTCAATGTCCTTAGGCCCCAGTTCCAGGGCCTTGTCGAATGATATCACCGCCTCTTCGTTGCGGCCTAGCTTTGCCAGGACCTGCCCCCGACGTGCATGCACGAAGCGCCCTTCCTTGTCCAGGATCGCTGCCTGATCGTAACACCCCAATGCCTCCTCGAACCGTTCCAGCCATTCAAGGGCTATGCCCTTGCTGATCCAGACGTTCTTGTCGGTCACATCCAGGGCGATGGCCTGATCGTAGCAGACCACCGCTTCCTCGAAACGGTGCAGGCTTTCCAGACATAATCCCTTCTGGTAGATCAGTTTCTTATCCTGAGGGGATAGCGCTATGGCCTTGTCATAGGCCTTCACCGCCTCCTCGAACCGCTTCAAGGTGAAAAGGGAGTCCCCTTGGATGCGCCAGAACACCAATTGTTCCGGATTGTGGATGCTGCCGGATACCGCTCGGGCCAGAGCCTCTTCGAAGCGGCCTAGGGAGAAGAGCCCTACGGATATGCCCTTGGAAGCGTCCACATCGTTGTGGTCCAAGGAAAGCACCTGTCCATATAGGCCGACGGCGTCCTCCTTCTTGCCCAATCGGTCCAGGGCTACCGCCTTATCGAAAAGGGCGGCCTTGTCGTTCGGTGTGATGCGCAGCAACCGGTCGCATACCTCGGACACATCCCTGTCCTTACCCGCTTGCTTGTAGCATTCCTTCAGCGTCCCCAGCAATGCCGGGTCGTCCTGTAGGTTCCTAAACCCCCGTTCCAAGGTCTTTATGGCCTCGCTCACCCTACCGAGCGCCAGCTGTGATTCGCCCAGGTCCCGCAACGCCTGCACATGGTCCGGTTTTACGGCCAACTGTTCCTCGCTCAGGACCATGACCTCCGGGAAGCGCTTCTGCTTCACCAGAATGGTGCGGCGGCGGTCCATCAGTTCCAGGTCCTTGGGGAAGGACCCCTGCGCCTTGGTCAGTACCTCCAGGGCATCGGGCTCGGCGCCCATCTTCATCAACATCTCAGCCACGAAGACCGGGGCAGCGGGATCATCAGGTACCTCGTGCACGAGCTCCTCGGCGGCGGTGTCAAATCCGGGACGGTCGTTCATGGCCGCTAGGACAGTGCAGCGACCATAGAGCGCCTGGACGTTCCCCGGTATCACCTCCCTCGACCGATCGTATGACAGCAGGCTTTCCTCGTACCTTCCCATCTCGTTCAGAAGAGAGGCCACCTCAATCCAGCCCAACGAATTCTCAGGGTCGGCGCGCAGAGCCCGCTTGTAGTGATCCAGGGAGTTTGACATGTTCCCGTTGACCCTGGCTTCCCTGGCCACCTTCATGTTGGCCAGAGGATTGTCCTTGTCCCTGTCCAGCACTTCCTCCAATAGGTCCTGGGCCTCCTCGTTGCGTCCCAATTTTTCCAGGGACTCGACCTTGATCATCATGAGGGTGGTGTCCCCAGGGGTCATGGCCAGGGCTGATTCCAGCTCCCCCAGGGCGATCTCGGGCCTATCCTTGTGGAGCAGGGCCGATGCCTTCCTCCCCTTCCAAAGGGGTATTTCATCGGTCCTCTGCAGGATAAGATCGTAAGTGCTTTCGTCCAGAGGGTCGGCCTCCAGAGCCTTTAGCAATGCCTGGAACGATTCGGTGGGGCGGTTCATGGCATCGAACACCTCTGCCCGGACAACGTGTGCCGCCCGGTCATTGGGTTGGAGGGAAACGAAATCGTCCAGTATCTTGAGGGCGCCCTCCGGATCCCCTTGTTTTCGGTATAGGGCGGCATATAACAGGACGCTGCTGCGGTCATCGGGAGCAGAACGTACCAGTCGTTCCATGACCTCCCTGGCCGGTACTGGGAGACCGCTGCGCATATAGGCATCCGACAGGCGGGCCACGGCATTCCTGTATGTATCCGGACGTGCGCTGGTCTTGTGGTCCATCCCCTCCAGGATAACCCTGGCCTTCACTAGCTCGGCCTTTCCCCGGTCGACCTCATTAGATTGAAGATACCGGTCCGCGGCATCCATTGATCGCGAGGCCTTCTTGACGGTCCTCATCTCCCCATCCATCAAGCTGTCGAATAAACCCATATTTCCCACCTATACCGACTTCAATGGGGCCCTGACAATTAATATCTTTGTCGGCGCCCCTAGACCATGATTGTCATACGTTTATTTCATAATTGTCTGACCAATGAGCAATACACGATAATAATGTTACCAAATTTAACAAAAATGATACTGGCTTTGAACCAGATATGCCCATAATAAAATATATATATCATAGGACACTATAACTTAATTTGTCTGACTAATGTCGGACGGATGGGATGCAAAATGAGGCGAAATGAGAGTTCGCTCAGGGAACAGCAAAACGATGGTCATGCCATTGAATGGATGAAGACCCATACGATACAAGACCTCAAGCTGATGGCTTTTCAAATGGACCAGCAGGGAGAGGATTCGTTAGATATATGGGGCCTCATAAATGATCTGAGAGTCATGAGCCATTAGGTTCATACGTTCCTGAAACGTGCTCTGGTGGAAAGAAGGACCCCCCTCTGCCTTTCCACTAGCCTCTAATTTTTTATTTTTTCTATGGCCAACCTTGCCAGTGTTTTTCACTTTATGAAAGGCTTAAAATACAAAATCTCCATTATGAGCGCACCGCGCAGGTGTAATCTAGCGGTCAGGATTTTAGCCTTCCAAGCTAAACACTCGGGTTCGAATCCCGACACCTGCACTCTTTCTCTTATCCAGAAATAAATAATTCTGGTTCAATCAAAAGGGTTTTTACAAAAACCCTTTCCAATTTCTTTTTTTCCATTTCAAGGAGGGATCATCTTGTGTGATGATTCCTCGTCTTCCCTTGTTCGTAGAAATGGAAAAAGTGGGCTGGATACATCAATAGATGAAAATAAGTCTCAAACAGTTTTTGATGATCATCAGTTCGAGTTCTTTGATCTTGCTAAGGGTTGTATTAATCCCTATAGGTTAGAGTTAAAATGCGCACAATGTGGGAAGGAAATCGAGCTGCTTGTTGGATGTGGCTCTAGATTTTCAAGTGTCTGTATTGCTTGTTCAAAGAAATGGAAAAGGAAGACCTTTAGACAATTCTATCGGGGCGTTTGTGGTTTTCAAAATCCTAAGTTCTTGACCCCTACTCTCCGATATGACAAATCAGCTATTGAGTTCGTAGCAAAAGATAGAGACGTTTGGCAAATGAGGAAGGAGCTGTTTAGAGTTCTTAGAGAGATTCATAATAAGGTTATCAAGGGGGGGGGTTGCCACGATAGAATACCCCAACCACATCCTCCTGGTGATAGATTCCCCTTACATCGATCTGGCGTTGATTTCTCGTGAGTTGCAAACGATTACCGGCGATTCTTTCCGCGTAGATATCCGTCAAGTGAACAAGTACGATTATCGTGGGATCGCTGGAGATATAACGAAATACATCACAAAAGCCACTTGTTCGGAAGGCGTTGATCTAAACCTTCCAGAGGTTTTCACATCAAAGGCCAGTGGGGACTTAAACCGGGCATGCGGCCCCTTTCCCTGTGCCACTATGGGCAACTGCATGTTTTGAACGATCCAATAAGAGAACCACGTGTACAGAATGATCTTTCCGCTTTGGTTCTACCTCCACCAGGTGATCTATGAACAACAATTCTCAGATGTGTGATAGGTGCGGGAAGCACTCTCTTGTATGGCCATTCAAGGCAATTAGCAACGAATTAAATAATCTAGATAAGAAAATGGTGAGCCCGATAGGACTCATATGAAAAAAGCCATTCTAACGAT
>SPCU01000067.1 GCA_004525545.1 Methanomassiliicoccus sp.
ACCACGGGGTTCATCGATCTCGCCGCATACATGAATAATCGCTGTTCACAGAAATTGGCAAGTGCCTTTTTTGCGCGGCCCTCACCGGAGATGACCCAGGTCACAAGCGGGACCGAACGGTCGATATCGCATCTCCTCAAAGCTTCCTCCCAGTTGACCTCCCTTTCCGCGAAGGACCAGGGCGTCTCCATCCTGTGCATGTCTGGGAGGTCGGTGAGGAAGATGCTTAACCAGGGAGCTATCTTCTTGCGGAAGGTGTCATAGGTGGAGATTCTCCTTTTCGCTACTTTCCAGCATGGCACGATGTTGTGTGAATCGACCTGATGGACGGCGATGTCGATCTCGCCCGCAACCCTTCGCACCCATCGCCTGTTGATCTGGAGAGGATCAAAATCCGTTACCAGTAGACCGGCATCGACCTGGTGAAGGAAGGTCGGGAACTCAACCTCTGGATATCCTTCCAGCAGATAGAACCCGATACCGAGGGCATGGAGCTTGGTCTTTACCTCTTTGAGCCCCTCGATCATGAAGGAGTATTGTCTGATCGTTGAACCCAGATATTTAGGAGGAAGGCAGTAGGCCACACAGAGAGGGACCTGGTATGAAAGGGCCGATTCTGCCGCATAGATCAATGACCAGTTGTCAGCGACCCTCTGTTCGCGTGACATCCAATAGACCACGCTCTTACCGTGGAACTGCCTGTCCTTGAGCTTCCTTACCCGTTCGTTGAGGTTTTGCATACAGACCCGTTCTTCAATATCGTCATCATTGATTTGGACCTGGAAGCTAATGTTACTATCGACGTTCTCCCTGGGATTGGAGACCGGCCCGGTCAAATTCAATGGCGAGTTCGATTTTTCTAAAGGGGCGTTAGAACGAGCCTAGCGATTGAGCTGCACCATCTCTCCATGGAATTAATGAACGAAGCATCAGCGGGAAAAGGTACAACAACCTCGATGGGGCTCATTTCGATAGCTCAGCATGCCGATCGCATTCCACCAGATGGTCGTTGACCATTCCCACCGCCTGCATGAACGCGTAACATATGGTAGGTCCGACGAACTTGAACCCCTCCTCCCTGAGCGCCCTGCTCATCTTGCGGGATTCCTCCGTCTCCGTCGGTATGTCCTTGAAGCACTCCCATCGATTTATGATGGGGCTTCCCCCCACGAAGTTCCACAGGAACGAGCCCAGGCTTCCATTGTTCTGCTGAACGTTCAGGACGCAGTTCGCGTTGGTTATGGCCGCCATGATCTTGAGCCTGTTTCGCACGATACCCGTGTCCTGAAGCAGGTTTTGGACCTTGTCATCGTTATAGCTCGCCACGGTCCTGATGTCAAAATCATCGAACGCTTTTCGGAACGCGGCCCTCTTGTGCAATATGGTCGACCAGCTCAGTCCGGCCTGGAAGCAGTCCAGGATGAGGAACTCGAACAGTTTATGGTCATCGTGGACCGGGGTCCCCCATTCCACATCGTGATATTCGATCATCAGCGGGTCGCTGCCCCATGGACACCTTTTCATCATCTCACCGCCCTGAACCATTTCAGGATAAGAGGTGCATCATTTGTTAAATTCTCCTATGACCATGTCCCCTCCGGCGATCTTGAGATGCACGAATGGGAAACCTTCTTACCAGAGGAGATCCGCGAGAGACTGGATAGGATAAACAACGTCCAGCTCGTCCTGTCTATGGGCATGAGGACGGAGTCGATATCACCGGAGGGAGAGGTGCGGGTGAGCATGGATGCCAGCGACAAGATCAATGCGTTGGGCGGAGCGCACGGAGGAGCGGTGTTCATCTTGGCGGACCAGGCGTTCGCCTTGGCATGCAATTTAGGAAAAGAGCCGCAGGTGGCGCTATGCGCCAACATCAATTTCATAAAGGCCGGGAAAGGGAGATTGGAGGCTGTTGCCCGGAAGCTCTCCGAGACCCGGAAGACCTCTGTGTACGAGGTAAAGGTCTTCGATGCCGGAGAGATCATCGCCATCTTCCAGGGAACGGGATACAAGTTGAACGGAGCACCGAAGGCCGCGATCCCGGAAGAATATCCCCCGAAGTGAACGATAGAGCATCGACGACATCTCATCGTGTCAGCCGTGCTACATTATAATTTATTAAACACCAGGGCCATCCGTACATGGGGATCGTTCATGAAGATCGAAATGTATCATGCCTCGAAGTTCGGGAACGGCAAGAAGGTCGCCTCCTACCTGCAGGGATTGTTGATCGCCAAGGGCCATCAGATGAACGTACTGCATGTCAAGGAGACCAAGCCGAAGGCGCTCCCTCCGGCCGATCTATACATCTTCTGCTCACCTACCCGTATCGGAAAGCCGATCGGGTCCATGAGGAGCTTCTTGAAGAAGGCCAAGATGCCCGATGACACCAAATACGCATTGATCGCCACCCTCGTAAAGCCACGACCGAACAAGAAGACCGGGGAGATGCCTACCAAGGAAGAGATCGAAAAGTGGCAGCGCAACCTTCCTATCATGGAACGGATACTGAAAGAGAAGGGCATGACCAAGGTCGCAGACCTCGAGGTTTACGTACTGGACATCAAGGGACCGCTAGAAGAGGGTTGGGAGAAGAAGGTGGAGGAGTTCGCCTCTCTGCTGGGCTAGGCATTTCGTCGATTTGCCGTCAGATCGTTGAAATGTCGTCAGGCCCATTCAAATGTCAGCCGCGCCCATTCTCTTGATTACCTTTTGATTACGTTGCCCAGAGCGACACGAAGGCCCTCACCTCCGAGTAGAACGACCCGGAGTGAATAGAACATTGGAACATCGATGCGACGGCCGAGAGCTTAGCATTGTGTCGGGTTTCAACGTTAAAATTGTCTTTAATTGACAAAGTCCCGCCCGCTGAATATCCTTTTAAATAATTTATTACCGTTCAACTGGGCATTCGCTTGGAGATCACAGATGGAAGAGATCTTTTCCCCCAATCACCCTGGCAACCTTCAGGACTATGAGAAGGCCTACCGGGAATTCAACTGGGCCTCTTTGGAGGTTTACTTCGACTGGTCCAAGGGCGGCATATACAATATTGCCGCTGAAGCAGTGGACCGTCACGGCCGTGGGTCGCGCAAGGACCAGGTGGCCCTGCACTCCGTTCAGGCCAACGGTGATGTCAAGAGCTTGACCTTCGGAGAGCTGTACCGCCGGTCCAATCAGTTCGCTGATGGCCTGGTGAAGCTGGGAGTGCGCCGTAGTGACCGGGTGTTCGTCTACCTGGACCGTACCACCGAGCTATTCATCTCTTTGATCGGCATAGTGAAGATAGGGGCCATGGCCGGCCCGCTCTTCTCCGCTTTGGGGCCGGAAGCCGTTAGGGACCGTATACTGGACGGAGAGCCCAGTGCCATCGTCACCTCACCTTACCTGTATCAGCGAATAGCCCCGATATTGAAGGACCTGCCGATCGTCCCCTTGTTCATTATCCTGGGGGACAAGGAGGGTTTGGAGGGGACCGTGTCCTACTCCGAGGTGCTGGCCTCGGGTTCACCGGATTTCGAGGCCGTGGACATGGGTCCGAATGACCCGTACATCATCCATTACACCTCAGGTTCCACCGGCAAGCCCAAGGGGGTGCTCCTACCCCACAAGGCCATGCTGCAGCAGTTGTTGGGGATGAAGTACGTGGTCGACATTCGCGACGGTGATGTTTACTGGTGTACGGCGGACCCGGGTTGGGTCACCGGTACCTCGGTCGGCATCTTCGGACCGTGGTACCTGGGCAACACCATCATCTCCTACGAGGGAAGGTTCGACGCCAGGACCTGGTACTCGTTGATCGAGAGGTTCAAGGTCAACGTCTGGTTCACCGCGCCGACCGCGTTACGCATGCTAATGAAGGCCGGGGACGATCTGGTTAAGGAGTTCGACCTCTCATCGCTTCGCCACATCTGTTCCGCCGGGGAACCGCTCAACCCTCATGTGGTCCGCTGGGGCGTCGAGGTGCTGGACAGACGTATTCACGATAACTGGTGGCAGACGGAGACCGGTGCCCCATGCATCTCGAACTACAGCTGCATGGACATCAGGCCCGGGTCAATGGGTAAGCCTGTTCCAGGAGTGGTCGCCGCGGTAGTGGACGAGAACGGCATGGAGCTTCCTCCAGGAAAGGAAGGTTTCCTAGCGCTCCGCCCAGGATGGCCTTCCATGATGATCGGCATCTGGAAGAACATCACCAAGTACCGCGAATATTTCTACGTACCAGGATGGTACGCCACCGGCGACCAGGCCTACATGGACGAGGACGGTTACGTCTGGTTCCTGGGTCGGGCGGACGATGTGATCAAAACCTCTGGAGAACGCCTTGGTCCCTTCGAGGTGGAATCGGCGCTCATCGAGCATTCTGCGGTGGCAGAATCGGCCGTCGTGGGAAAGCCGGACGAGCTGAGGGGAGAGATAGTCAAGGCCTTCATAGTTCTGCGTCCTGGACACGAACCGTCGGATCATCTTAGGAAGGATATCACCAATTTTGTGCGGGTGCGGTTGGCCTACTACGCCTATCCTCGTGAGATCGAGTTCGTTGCCGAATTGCCGAAGACAAGGTCTGGCAAGATAATGCGCCGGGTGCTCAAGGCCAAGGAAGGCGGGCACGACGTAGGCGACCTATCCATGCTGGAAGATTAGGGCCCATCGTGTTTTGGTCGATGGCTTGGAAATAATCTGATGAACCTGGGCGCATTAGATGCCTCGATCATGAAGCTACCTCGTTTGGGAAAATTGGAATTTCTAGCCGTGGTGTTCGGTATTTTCACCGTCTGGGTGACCTCAATCGCTGTGCCCGGGGCCTGGAAGTATGGTTGGATCGCAGTGCTTGCGGTGTGCTTCGGCATACTTCTTCGAGGAACGCTTGGTCCAGGGGCTGATCGACAGACTGAAGAAGAAGGGTTTCTGAGAATCGAGAGGTGAAGGTGACGGCATAATGACGCTGACAGTTCCCCCTCGTTCCGTATGATTGGCCATTACCCTGCTCATTATTGGAAAAGAATTTAACGATGCAAATTGTCATCCAATCCATGGACCAAAGGATCGATGCCATGGCCAAGGTGTTGGCCAGGTATTCCACTAAGATCAAGAAGGGTGATGAGGTTTACTTGGTGGGGGAGGTGGACACCTTGCCCCTGATGAGGGCCCTGTACAGGGAAGCCGTCGATCTGGAGGCCCATGTGCACACTCTGATTACCGACCTCGATATGAAGGAGACCTTACTGAGACGAGGGACGGACGAACAGCTTCTGCGCGAGCCGACGTTGCTGCGCCAGGTGGCGGAGAAGGCAGATGTCACGATCAGCCTGTGGGGAGAGAGCAACACCAAGGCCCTCTCCAATGTCGATGTCACCAGGATCGGCACCCGAGTGAAAGGCACATCTGCAATCAAGGCGCTTTTCATGGAGAGGGAAGGAAGGAATGAGATACGTTGGTGTGGTACGCAATTTCCCACCAGCGCCTCCGCCCAAGACGCTGCCATGTCCTTGAGCGAGTACGAGGACTTCGTGTTCGGGGCCTGCCTACTGGACAATGGTGACCCTGTTGCGGCCTGGAAGGAGGTGGGGGAGAGACAGGAAACGCTGTGCAAGATGCTGGACGCCAAGAAGGAACTGCACATCGTCTCAAAGGACACCGACCTCACCATGAGGGTGGAGGGCAGAAAGTGGATCAACTGCAATGGGTTGCAGAACTTCCCTGACGGGGAGGTCTTCACCAGTCCGATCGAGGATAGCGTGGAGGGTACCATACGATTCTCCTTCCCCGGGATCAGCTTCGGACAGGAAGTGGAGAATATCAGGCTGGTCTTTAAGAAGGGAAAGGTGACCGAGGCCACCGCGGCCAGGGGAGAGGACGTCCTTAAGCAGATACTCACGGTGGACGACGGGGCCTCCGGGGTCGGGGAGATAGGCATCGGTACCAACTATGGGATCAGGAAGTTCACGAAGAACATGCTCTTCGATGAGAAGATCGGGGGAACGGTGCACCTGGCCATTGGACATTCGTTACCAGAAGCTCTGGGCGTGAACAAATCATCCATCCATTGGGACATGTTGTGCGACATGCGGGACGAAGGAAGGATCTGGGCGGACGGAGAGCTCATCTACGAAAAGGGTAATTTCATAATCTGAGCGGCAGAAAGCATCCTTACCCTGGAATGTAGACCTGGTTGTTCTATTCCATAAGATCGGCGATGATCCGGGCAGCCTTTCGGCAGCCATCATGCGTTATGAGGGGGTAGAGGACCAGGCGATCTATGTTTTCCAATACGAGCCTTGCCAACTCATCGGGGTCCATCCCATCGAATGAACACCTAATCCCCAGATTATTTCTCTCAAGCTTCCTGGACACGTTGATCTCCTGTTCAGAATGCCCTTTGAGCGGAAAATAAAGGAACGACTTTCTTAGAACGGACAGCTCCAGTGTCGAGCCGCCTCCCCCCTGCACGATGGCCATGTCCGCGGCCGCGCAGTGCTCGAACAGTCGGGGGACATAACCGACCACCTTCACCCCTTCGGGGACCGGCCCAAGATCGACATCCATCCTTGGCCCCTTGACCACTATCATCCTAAGGTCGGGAAGCTTCGCCTTCATCCTCGGGAAGGCGCTGATGCACAGGGCCAGCAGGTCCCTTCCGATGGCCGTGCCTCCGGCCGAGCATATCAACAGCCGTTCCGGACCGTATCCCAACCGCTCGCGCACCGCTTGCTGGTCTATGAGATCCCGGGGATCGAACTGCAACGGATTCCCGACGAATTTGTATCTGCGTTTAGCGCCCTCCCGGGCGTTCACCAGCCCCCAGCCCAACCTCTCGTCCGGCACGTCCTCCGCATCCCCTAGGAATATGTCGGTCCACCTATCGTCGGGAGGAGACCTGAAGGCGCGGTCCCATCCTTTGTTGACCCCCCGGGCCGTGAGCCTGTCCCTGATCTTCCGGCTTCCAGGATACACCTTCACGAAATCCCAGAGGAACACAACTGGAGGCCAGGGACGTTCCGGCATGCGGGCGTGCACCCCTTCCAGTTCGTAGGCCTCGTCAGCGATGACCAGGTCCGGCCTCTCCCTTTCCAGAATTTTTAAGAAGGAACTTACCGCCCCTGCGTACCGCCCCTCCTTCCTCACCCGATAGAGTATCTCGGTCATGTTGACGCTCTGCGAGTCGCCGGCCACAGATTCGATGATTGATGTGCCGACGTCCCTCTCGTGGCATTCTGGGAGCAAGGTCATTCCCTCTTCTTCCAGAACCCGCGTGGCCGGGTCGGCCGCCAGCCAAACGATCTGCAGGTCCTCGCAGATGTCGGATAGCTCCCTGGCTATGCGCACGTCCCTCTGCACGTGACCCAGACCGACCGAGCCGCTGACGAAGATCACCTTCTTCATCTTTGGTCGTATCCACCTCGCCCCTCTTTACGATATCTCATTGAATGATGGGCGCGCATGGCGGGACGGTTGGGATAATGGGAAATGTGGCATCGACCATCGAGTGTCGATGCCTGACATTTCTTATTATGTCGATTACTTGAAAACCATTGATGGATGAAATTCAACTTATTGGCTATAGCTCGATAAGTTGAAATCGGGTGAGCCCCCTAGTTTTTTAACAGAGGTGAAAATGATGGACCTCGACCTGGCGATCAAACTGTGCCAGTCGACCAGAAGAGACGTCAGAAAATTGCTGGCCGCCTTGGAGCATAAAGATTTCTACGATGTGGGACACGATATCGGCCAGTCTGCTGTGACTGGCCTGGCCTTTACAAACCTGCCCAAGGAGCTAGTATGGCTGGAGCAGCTCATCACCATGGAGAACTACCCAGTTATAGGTAAGACGTCATGGACCATTTTCGACCTGGTGAACTATTACGACCGTCTCATAGAC
>SPCU01000118.1 GCA_004525545.1 Methanomassiliicoccus sp.
AGCTCCATGAGCACCTTCTTGGCGGAGTCCTTATGGATCTCGAACGAGGTGCTGTCCTCGCCCACCTTGATGCGCCCGATGGCTATCTCCGGCACTCGCAATTTTTGTATGAGCATCTCCAGCAACTTCGACTGCTCCACAGGTTCGCCGCCACCTGCGGTCACCTTGAACAGCACCATGCCGAACAGGTCGGCCTGGTCCTCGAAGTCCATGACCTTGTGCACCACGTCCTTGCGGCCGCTCTCCGGCACCTCTTCATGGGTGATCTCCGTGATCCCGAACTCCTTGATCTTCTTCAGCAGATGGATCTCCTGGGAAGTGATGAAGGTGATGGCGATGCCCTCCTTTCCGGCGCGTCCAGTGCGGCCGATGCGATGCACGTAGATCTCCGGGTCCTCCGGGATGTCGTAATTAATGACATGGGTGACGCCGTCGATGTCCAGGCCACGAGCGGCCACATCGGTGGCCACCAGGATCGTCGTCTTGTTGTCACGGAAATCCTGCAGCACCTTCTCTCGGCGAGCCTGAGTGAGGTCTCCGTGAAGGGAGCTGACCCGGTAACCGTAGGAGAAAAGACGCTTGGCGACAATATCCACCATGATCTTGGTCTGGGCGAAGACCATGGCCTTCGGCTTGTAGGCGTCCAGGACCCGGCACAAGGCCCAGATCTTGTTCCTTCGCTCGATGTTGAAGTACACCTGCTTGGTGGTGGGGAGGATGATCTGCTCCTCCCCTATCATGACCGTCTCCGGGTCGGTCATATGATTGGAGGCGATACCGCGTAGGCCCGGAGGTATGGTCGCCGAGAAAAGCATGGTCTGTCGCGGGGTCTTGGTCTTGGAGACGATGTATTCGATATCCTCGATGAACCCCATGTCCAGCATGCGGTCCGCCTCGTCAAGCACCAGCACAGCTATCTCATTCAGCTGCAGGGTTCCGCGGCGCAGATGGTCTATCACGCGTCCAGGCGTTCCTACGACGATATCGACGCCCTTGCGTAGGGCGTCTATCTGGTCGTCTATGGACTTTCCGCCGTAGACCGCCAGCACTCTAACGTCGTCCATGAAAAAGGACAGCTTCTTCAGTTCTTCGGAAACTTGCGCCCCCAGTTCCCTGGTGGGCACTAGGATGAGGGAGAACGGTTTGACTCCCTGGGTGAGCGTCTCTAGGATGGGTATGCCGAAGGCGGCGGTCTTGCCAGTGCCCGTCTGGGCCTGGGCGATGAGGTCCCTCCCAGTCATGATGATAGGGATGGTCTGCACCTGCACAGGGGTCGCTTCAACGAACCCCATGCGTTCGACGGCCTTCATTATCTCATCCTTGAGACCGAAATCTATGAAATTGGTCATCAGGATCACTACTCTATGATAGCTAGGGCATGGTCCTGGATATTTTAATCATTTGGTCTCTTAACCTTCAGCGACCTTGCCTCCATCGCGTCAACGATCGTCTGCAGGGTCTTCACTCTGGAATAATATTTGTCGTTGCTCTCCACGATGGTCCATGGAGCGTGCTTTGTGCTCGTGCGGGAGAGCATCTCATCGGTCACCCTTCCGTAGAAGTCCCACTTCTCTCGGTTGCGCCAATCCTCCTCGGTGATCTTCCACTGCTTCATCGGATCGGCCTCTCTATCCTTGAAGCGCTGTAACTGGGTCTCATTATCGATCTCCATCCAGATCTTGACCAGCACTGTTCCGTTCTCTACCAGCATCTCCTCGAACTCGTTCATCTCCTGGTAGGCGCGCTTCCATTCCGCAGTGCTGCAGAAGCCTTCCACCCTCTCCACCAGCACCCTTCCGTACCAGGAACGGTCCAGAATGCGCATTTGCCCGGCCGGGGGAGGGATCCGGTAGAAGCGCCACAGGTAGTGGCGGGCCTTCTCGTCTGCTGTAGGTATGCCCACCGGCACGACCTCATATCCACGGGGGTTCAGTTCACCGGTTAGGCGCTGGATGGCGCCGCCCTTGCCGGCCGCGTCCCAGCCCTCGAAAAGGATGATGGTGGGTATCTTCAAACGATTGAGGTCGCACTGCAGCTCACCGACCCTGTTCTGAAGCTTCTTGATCCGCTCCCGGTATTCATCCTGAGCGAGCGTCCTGTCCAGGTTCAACCCTCCCCGGCTGGAGTTGAACATCACCCCGTTCTTGATCAAGGGATTGCTGTCAAAGCTGATCTGGTTCTTGGCGTCCAACTTGCTCAGGCCGTATTCCATCATCCTGACGGCCGTCGACAATATCTTGGCCGAGGCGTACTTTGTGTCCTCGGCCTCCACGATGGTCCAGGGGGCGTGCTCCCGGTCGGTCCTCTCGATCATCTCATCGATCAAAGGGAGCATCTTGTCGTACTTCCTGAAGAACTCAAGCTCCCTGTCGCTGATGGCACAGCGGTCCAGGTCGGTATTGCGGTACCTTTCCAGCCGTTTCTTGTGCTCCTTCTTGCTGAGGTGAAGAAAGAACTTCATGATGAGATAGTCGTCCTGGGACAGCATCTCCTCGAACTCGCTGATCTCCCGCCACGAGCGTCGGGCGTCCTCCGTCTTCCTTTCGATCGCCCGAGCCAAGGAACGGAAGTACCAGGACCGGTCGAAGACCGCTATGCGCCCCCGGGCGGGGATGCGGATGAAGAAGCGCCAGATGAAAGGTCTCGAACGCTCCTCGGCGTTTGGGACGGAGATCGGGTGGACCAGGAAGCCGCGCGGGTCCAACGGCAAGATGAACTTGTTCACCGTCTCGCTCATGCCCACGGTGTCCCATCCCTCGAAGACCACAATGATGGGCATGCCCGCGTCCCTGGCCTTCCGCTGCAGCTGGCCCAGACGGTCCTTGAGGTCCGGGGCTATGCGGTCGTACTCCTTCTGGTCCAGGCGCTTGTCCAGGTCTATGTGATCGAACATCCTTTCCCCAGTACATGGTGCCGGGAGATAGATAACGCTTGGCTAGACGAAAGGAATATGTTCCCCCAGAGCTTGCCTCCTCGTATGGGAAACCTCAATGTGGCGGCGGTCGGCACTCTGGGCTACGCCAAGGACCTGGGGAAGAAGGGGACCGTCAGCGACATCACCATTTACGACCTGAAGAAGGGTCATGACACCGTCAGCATACTGGAGCCCAGCAAATATCCCGAACGGATCAACTCTCTTTATTTCTGCGTCAATCTGTCCGAGATCGCCCTGGTCGTGGTGGACGAGATCAACGCCGCTCTGGGCGAGACGCTGCTCATGCTGGACTGCGCCAACGTTAAGCGCGGTATCTTCATACTGCGCAATTACCTGACGCCGGACCGCATCGCGCCATTGCTCAAGGACACGGTACTGACCAACTACACCTACATGGCCGACGATCCTATCATTCTCCGTGAGTTCCTGTTGGAGGAGGCGGCCAAGGTCCAGAACAGCGGAGAGGGGAAAGGTGTCGTCCCCATCGACCACCATTTCAACGTCAAGGGAGTAGGGACGGTAATACTCGGCTACGTGGCCAAAGGCGTCATCAACCGCCACGACAACCTGAAGGTGCTGCCCACGGAGCGTACGGCATTGGTCCGCTCGATCCAGAAGCACGACCATACCTTCTTTGATCGGGGATTGCCAGTACTTGACCAGGTCCAGTCGGCCGCTCAATTCGGATATGACCTTCATGTCCGGGTCGTTGGTGAGCACGAAACCACGGTCGAGGTCCTCCGCATCGAAGTTCTTGA